>JAJYJO010000149.1 GCA_021789435.1 Chloroflexota bacterium | reverse complement strand
CCATGGCCTGGGCCTCCTTCTGATCGCTTGCCTATCCACCGACCCCAACGGGTTCGGCGTAAGCATCGGAGCGGAGGCCCGCTCCTTCATGGCATCACGAACGGTCAGGTGCGGGTACAGGGCATAGCCCTGGAACATCACGCCGACGTGGCGGTCTTTCGGCTCGAGCCTGGTGATCTCACGGTCGCCGAGCCAGACCTCGCCCGCGTCCGGCTTTTCGAGGCCGGCGAGGATCCGCAGCGTGGTGGTCTTGCCGCTGCCCGACGGCCCGAGGAGGCACAGCAGGGCGCCGTCGCGGATCTCCAGAGACAGGTCGCGCACGGCGACGACGTGGCCGAAGGACCGCGAAACCTGCTTCAGGGTGACTGGCGCCACGGGACGTTCCTCGCAGTTGGGCGGAGCCCTGACCGCCGGAGCTGCGTTTCGCCCGGGGCGCAGTCCCGGGCAACGCAGCGTCTGGTATCGATACCGAGTAACGATTTCAGACCCGCCCATCCTATCGCCGCCGTCAAGCCGGCGAGGGCGCGGCTCAGGCCCCGGCGCGGGCCGCGATGAAGGCGTCGGCTTCGCTGCGACTAGGGAACGAGACCTGGGTCCCCACCCGCATTACCGAGAGCGCTGCGACGGCCGCGGCTGCCCGCGCCGCCTCTTCGGTCGTGCGCCCCTCGCCGAGGAAGACGGCCAGGGCGCCGATGAACGCGTCGCCGGCGCCGGTCGGATCGACAGCATCGATCTGGACGGCCGGGACCTGGCGGCTCGCGCCGGCCTCCACCAGCAGCGCCCCGCGGCCGCCGAGGGTCAGGACGACGGTGCCCGGCCCGCGTTTCAGGAGGGCCCGACCGGCCTCGAGCGCGCCGCCTACGTCGCCGACGCCGCGCCCCGTGAGCATCTGGGCCTCGACCTCGTTCGGGACGCAGATGTCCGTGAGGCCGAGCAGCTCGTCGGGCAGGTCCGCAGCGGGCGCGGGATTCAGGATCGTCCGCACGCCGGCGGCGCGAGCGATCCTGAAAGCTTCGAGGGTCACCTCGATCGGGACTTCCAGCTGGCAGCAGACCATGTCGGCGGTCTCGATCGCCTGGCGGGCGGCCCGTACATGCTCCGGCGTAAGACCGGTGTTGGCGCCGGGAACGATCACGATGCAGTTGTCGGCATGGTCGTCGACGAAGATGGGGGCAACCCCTGAGAATCGATCTTCGTCGTACCCGACGAAGGTCGCATCGACGCCCTGCTGCTGGAAATTCTCGAACGTTCCCTCGCCGAAGACGTCACGGCCGACGCGAGCCACCATCGAGACATGCGCCCCCAGCCTGGCCGCCGCCACGGCCTGGTTCGCGCCCTTGCCGCCGTAGCCAAGGTGGAAGGAGTGTCCGAACAGGGTTTCGCCGAGGACCGGCAGGCGCGGCACTCGGGAGATCAGGTCGATCATGCAGCTGCCGACGACACAGACCCGTGGGGCATTCGCCATGATCCTGCTACCTCACGCTTGCATCATCGCGGCCGATCCGCTCAGGCCGGACGACCCGGCCCCGACACGACGTCGTACTCTTCGGTGTAGAGATGGATCCGCGTCTCGCAGAACTGGTCGGCGTCGGCGCCCGCGGCCACTCCGATCTCGCTGTCGAAGGCGGCCTCCATCGCGCCGATGCTCTCCCACCACATCTCGGCAGTCCCGTCGTAGAGCGGCTCGCCGGTCCCGGCGGGCTGGCGTGCAGTGGCGATGTTGATCCGGTAGCCCAGCAGGCCCGGCAGCCTCGTCGAGAGCGGGGTGTGTCCTTCCAGCCACCGCCGCTCGAACTCCTCCGGGCTGATGCCTGGCTTGCGTTTCAGCAGGGCGATCAGCTTGACCATGGCTCCTCCTCGGCCAGCTCGGCCCGCCCGGCCGCGCCGGGCTGGGGATCAGGTGGACGGCGCGGGGGGCGCCGCGCAGGACCCGCGGACCACGAGGGTCGTCTCCAGGACGATCGTTCGCGGAGCCGGTGCCGCTCCCTGCTCCATCCGGAACTGGAGCAGGCGCATCGCCAGGACCCCCTGCTCCGTGCTGGGGCGCGAGATGACGGTCAGCGGCGGCGTCGTAAGCTCGGCAAGCGAGAGATCGTCGAAGGCGATGAACGAGATCTCCTGCGGGATGCGGACCCCCAGGTTGTGCATGGCTCGAAGCGCCCCGATCGCCATCAGGTTGTTGGCCACGAAGACGGCCGTCGGCGCCGGACGGACGGCGAGGAGGCGGAGGGCGGCCTGGTAGCCACTGTCCTCCCGGAAATCCCCGACCTGGAGGTAGTGCTCCTGCAGCTCGCAACCGCAATCGCGCAGACCCTGGGCGAACCCCTCGTGCCGCTCCCGGCCAGGAGTGGAGGAGAGCGGGCCGCTGATGACCGCGATCCGTTCGTGGCCGAGCGAGACGAGGTACTCGGCAGCGTGCCGTGCGCCGGCCACGTTGTCGACGAGAACCACGTCGAAGTCGCCGCCGTCGATCCTGCGGTCGACGCAGACCACGGGGACATGTCGGGACTGCAGCAGCAGCGGCGCGTCCGACCACTCGACGGCCGGGGCAATGAGGATTCCGTCGACCCGCTTCTGGAGCAGATCGGCGGCAACGGCCCGCTCACGCTCCACGCTCTCGTCCGTGTTGCAGAGCAGCAGGCTGTACTCACCCGACCGCATCACGGATTCGACCCCTTTGACCACGTCGGCGAAGAAGGGGTTGGAGATATCGGGGACCAGGACCCCGATCGTGCGGGTGGAGCCGGACTTGAGGCTCCGCGCCAGCTGGCTGGGCCGGAAGGCGAGCTCCTCGACCACGCGCTCGATCCGGTCTGCCTCCCGGACTCGCCCGCCGTTGAGGTAGCGCGAGACGGTGGTGATGGAGACGCCTGCCAGAGCCGCCACATCCTTGATCGTCGGATGCCGCCCGGGTGTCGATCCGGTATCGATGTCTGGCACCGATTTCACTTCGCGGCCCATGGTAGCCTGTAGGTCAAGGTTCCGCGCTTCGTGGGACTTCGACGCGTCATGGAGGCAGGAAGGGGCCCGGGATGCCGTCGGAGGATGAGGTCCGCAGGGTCGTGCGGCGCGTCGTGAGCGCGATGTACGATGCGGCCGCCCCCGCGGAGCCCCCGGCCGCGGCCAAAGTGCCCGCGCCCGCCCCCGCATCCGCG
>JAJYJO010000005.1 GCA_021789435.1 Chloroflexota bacterium | reverse complement strand
ACGCCGGGACGGCGTGCCCCTGCCCGGCAGGCCGGTGGGGCCGAGCGACACACCAGGGCCGCGCCGGCAGCCTCCGGGAGTGCCCGGCCCGGTGCTAGGATGCCCGGCGAGCCCACGCACGAGGACGCCGCCGTGACCGAACCCGCCTCGACCCTGGACCGCGACGCCTCCGGCTGGCCCCAGCTCCACGTCTCGCGCCATCCCGCGGTGCTCCACAAGCTTGCCGTCCTCCGCGACGAGCGGACCGAGCCCAAGAAGTTCCGCGAGGTTGTCCGGGAGCTCTCGTGGCTGCTCGGTTACGAGGCCCTGGCCGATGTCGAGGTGCGACCGATCCCCGTCACGACGCCGCTGGAGACGATGGACGGCCACGAGCTGGCCGACCGGATCGGGCTCGTGCCGATCCTGCGAGCCGGCCTCGGCATGGTCGACGCGATGCTCGAGCTGATGCCGACGGCCCAGGTCTGGCACCTGGGCCTCTTCCGCGACGAGCGGACCCTGCGCCCGGTCGAGTACTACAACAAGCTTCCCGACTCGGCGACCGTGGACCTCTGCCTGATCCTCGACCCGATGCTGGCGACGGGCGGCTCGGCGACCGCCGCGATCGACGTCCTCAAGCGCTGGGGCGCCAGCCGGATCAAACTGATCAACCTGATCGCCGCACCGGAGGGCGTCGACGCGGTGACCCACGCCCACCCGGATGTGACGCTCTACTGCGCCGCGATCGACCGCCAGCTCAACGAGCGCGGCTACATCCTGCCCGGCCTGGGCGACGCCGGCGACCGCCAGTTCGGAACCGGCCTCAGCGACTGACCGCGCCACTGTGATAGCGAAGGTCAAAGGCTTCGCGCCGATTCTGATTCGTGGCTTCGCGCCGCTCCCAGCGGGGTGGTAGCGAAGGTCAAAGGCTTCGCGCCGATTCTGATTCGTGGCTTCGCGCCGCCCCCACCGGCGCACCCCGGGAGAGGCCTGGGAGCGCGGCGACGGACAGCTCCCCGGGCGTCCAGCCGTGTTTCGTCAGCGGATGCGGCGGAACCGAGGCGCTCCGGCCCGTCCACTTGACCTGCGCCGTAACGCATGACATCATGCGCTCGGACGCAGGGAGCAGGCGATGACGAAGATCGGGCAGATCATCGAAGCCAGAGACGTCTCGTACACTGCGGTAGCGACACGTGCTCGCCTCCAGCCCCGCACCGTTCGCCTGCTCGCAACTGGTGAGACGCAGCTTGACAACGTCCCCGTCGGAACGGTCCGCCGGATCGCCGCTGCCCTGAACGTCCCGGTCGCCGTGTTGCTCGAGGAAGAGCCCGTCTTCCCGGGTGATCCCGCGTTGTCGCGTGCCGAACGCCTGTCCGCCGCCATCAGGGACGTGATGTGGCCGGACCACGCGGTCCCGTACACCTCACCGCTCGAGGTCGGTAGACGGGACGACATCGCCGACGCGACGCCGGACGAGTTCTTCGCAGGCATGCCCGCCATCGATGCCAACCGCGGTTGAGGTCTATCGCGCGGTCGCCGAAACCGACGAACTGAGCTCGGGCGACATCGCGTTCCTGTCGCTCGCGCGGACGCGCGTGGCCGGCGAGACACCACCTGGCGAGGCGTTCGATCCCGTCGGTCGCGTCCCCGCCTATCCCAAGCCCGGCCTCCTGCCGCTGCCGCATGGGCGCGAGGTCGCGATCGACACCATGTTCGCGCTCGTCGTCACCCACTCGTGCGAGATCGACCGACAGCGCAACCAGGACGTCGAGGCCGCGCATTTCGACTGCCGGCTGACGGTCGCCCCGATCGTCCCCGAACCAGCGGTCACCCTCGTCGACGACGGCGGCAGGACGACAGACCCGATGAGCTGGGCGGCCATCGAGCGAAACGACCCGGTGAACTCCCTCTATCTGCCGTCGATCGACAGCGTCGCCACATACGCACCGGGTGTCGACCGGAGTTGGCCGCGCGCGTTCGCGGACCTGCGAGGATTGGTGACGGTGTCGCGGGGCATGGTCAGGGCGGACCGGCTGTTCGGGCTGACCCCCGCCTACCTTGGGATCCTTCAACGCCAGCTCGCCCGCTTCCTCACGTGGCGCGACCTTGCTCGCCACGAAGTCCTGGAGGCCATGGCGGGTCGTCGCATCGAGGCGGTCGTTGCGCTGAACCCGAAGTCGGGGCGTTGGCGACTGGCCCTCACCGCTGACGACGGCTCGTCCGTCACGATCGAGGTGCGCACCCAGGGCGAGTAGGCTCGCGCGGCAGCCTGAACCCTGACGGCGTCAGGACCTGCGGCACACGCCGAACCCGAGCGCGGGCAGCTCGACGCCGTTGCTGATGGTGAGGGTGAGCTGGCTTGCGGCGGCCGAGCAAGTTTCGCGTACCTGTCTGGTTGTACGCGTCAGCGTCGCGTCAACGCTCGGTTGGGAGCGACGCGAAACCATGGATCGACGCGACACGCGGGAGAATCCCTTCGCTCTGAGCCCGCACCGAGCGTGACCGATGCGAACGGACCGACTCTCACTTCCACACTGTGGTTCCGTTTGAGGACTCCATGTCCCCACGGAGGTTGACAACTATCCTACTGCTGGTAGCATACGAGCATGACCACAGCGAAGTACTCGACCACCCTCAATCCTGACCGCGTCCGCGAGGCGAAGGCTCGTGTGGGTGAGCGCGGGTTCTCCCGCTACCTCGACGACGCGCTCGCGCGCGCTCTCCAGCATGATCGCCTGGCAGACCTCGAGGTCGAACTGGCTGCACGGCACGGCGCCATCCCCGATGAGGTCCAGCGCGCCGTCGACGCCGTGCCGTGGCCCAGGTAGGCGCGGTCCGAGGTGTCCTCCTGCTCGACTCCGGCGGGATCTCGGCGCTCGCCGGCGCGAACCCCACCGCACGTGCCGTCCTTGTCCGCGCACGCCGTGACGGTCGGCAGGTGGCGATCCCATCCGTGGTTCTCGCCGAGATCGTGACAGGGAGAGCTGCTGACGCCAACATCAACCGCGTGATCAAGGCGGTCGACGAGGAGATCGAGCTCACCCCGGAGCGAGCACGTCAAGCTGGGGCGCTCCGCGCGCGGGCGTGGGATCTGAGGCGGGCCTCGCCAAAGCGGGACAAGGACGATCGGCCGCCGTCCGCCGTGGATGCGGTCGTGATGGCCGAGGCTGTCGCGGCCGGCGCCGCTGTCATCCTCACCTCCGACCGTGGAGAAATGGAGCTTTTCCGCGATGCGGCCGGATTGACGCCCGCCGACGTCCAGATCGTCAGCGTCTGATCGGGCACGTCGGCCTCCCGTGGGGCGCCGCGTTGTGACCCCTCCGCACACCCGGTCTGCAGTTGCGTCGCGCGTAGACGATGCCGAGGATCGTGTGGCCGACCGCCAGGAACACGCGCTTGGCACCCCGCCGGGCCGCGAGTCGGCGGTACTGGGCGCCGAGGTAGGTGTTGGTGCAGGAGGCGGAACGGGCGGAGCCGACGAGCGCGGTCCGCAGCCAGGGACTGCCCCGGCGGGTCCTGCCACCACGCTGGACGCCCGCGCTCTCGTAGTTTCCCGGGCACATGCTCGCCCAGGACGCGAGCTGGCGCGCCGAGCCCATGGGGAGGTCGTGGCCCAGGGCCTCCAGGCCCCTCGGCGGGTGGCAGGATTTCAAGGCCGCGCGTAAACGTAAGGAGTCGGTCTTGCGGAGCAGGAGCAGCTTGAGCAGCCCCTGGATTTCGCGCGATTGACGGCGCCCCTGTGAAGCAGGTTGGGCGCCCCCCGGGTGGGAACGTCGCGCAACGCAGACTCGCACGGATGACGCTGAGCGAAAGGCCCGAACACAGCGTCTCACGCACGACCGCGGCGCAGACCTGAGTTCTCACTACCACACTCTCCTCCGGTTCCAGGGCGGCCTTCTCGCGACCAAGTTCGCGTGGCCTAAGGTCGCTCGCAAGAGCGAACCTGCCGGCTCTGGGGCATGCTTTCGCCGGATGAAGAAGCAGAGCTTCCTCGCCGAGATCCGCGCGACCCACGAGCCGCTCGCCGCCGCTGTCGGCACCCTGGCCGACGACGCGTGGGCCGAACCGCTCCCGGACATGAATGGCTGGACCCGCCAGGATGCGCTCGCGCACGTCGGCTGGTGGAGTGACCACTCGGCGGGCGTGGTCACGACGGAGAGGGCGGGCGGGGTGCCGTACGAGCGGGACCCCGACTTCGACATCGACGCCCAGAACAGATCAATCCTCGAGCAGTTCCGCGGTCGAGACCCGGGCGAGGTGCGAGCGTTCGAGGCGGCAGCATTCCAGCGGCTCGTCGCGGCGGCCGAGGCTGCATCGGACGAGGACCTGTTCACGGCTGACCGGTTCCCCTGGCTGGGGGAGGAGACGCTCGCGACTGCCGTCGCGTGGGATTCGATCAGGCACTACCCCGAGCATCTGCCGCACCTCACGGCGTAGCGAGATCGCGTCCGGCGGCGGGCGCGATCCCGACGACGAGCGCCAGCACGAGCGCCACGTCTTCGCGCACGCCGACACCCTCTGCGTTACCGGCTTCGACTGCGAACGCTGCCCGTACCGCGGGATCCGCGGCTGGCGCGAACGTCCACGATGCGGCGCGATCAGAAGTCGCGGATGAGGAAGGCCTCGACGGGCTCGGCACGGCCCTTCACGGGCACCGACCCGAGCGGCGTGAGCCCGACGGACTCACCGACGAGCTTGGCCGTGGCCGAGCCGATGACGACCTCGCCGGGCTGTGCCACGCCCTGAAGGCGGGAGGCGACGTTGACCGTGTCGCCGATCGCCGTGAAGTTACGGTACTCCTCGCTGCCGATGTTCCCCACGAGAGCCGGGCCCGAGTTGATCCCGATGTGAAAGCGCGGCCCTCGCAGCGATCCTTTGGCCAGCGGCGCCGTTCGATCGAGGATGGCGCGAGCCGCGCGGAACGCTCGGTCTGCGTGATCGGGCTGCGGTCGGGGGGCGCCGAAGACGGCCATCACGGCGTCGCCGGGCAGCTGGGTCGGCGCCCCGCCCTCCTCGAGGATGGCCGGCAAGGCGATCGCGAAGTAATCGTTCAGCATACGCACGACCTCGACTGGCGAGCGATGCTCGGCGTAGGTCGAGTAGCCACCCAGGTCGGCGAACAGCACGCTGATCTGGGCGATCTCGCCGCCTAGGTCGGCCCGCCGTGGATCGGCTTGAGGACGAACATGGCATCGCGCAGCCAGGCCGGGAACCCGGGTCCGGCCGGTGACGCCGCGAGCGCGACCACGAGCATCAGGAGCGCGTACTCGAGGGCCAGCGCGAGCGCCAATCGCCGGTGCCCGAGCAGCAGCGCGGCGATGGGTCCAAGCGCTGCCCAGAGCGCCACCGCACTACCGGAGACAAAGCCACCCAGCAGCCACATCAACCAGAAGGGGAACGTGCTGTAGGGGGCGAACTGGCTGACCGCGAGCCAACGGTACGCGTGGCTGCGCGCGTAGACGATGAGACTGACGGCGGAGATCGCCGCGTAGAGCCAGGGGATCAGGGCAGCCTGGGGAACCCCCGCGAGCCAGTAGATCGCGCCCCACAGGATCGTGAGCGGCAGGATCGTCACGACTGCGGCGACGAGGAGGAACTTGCGGAGCCGGGTGTCCGCATCGTCGTGGGCGTCGACTCCCAGGGAGAGGAGACGACTCAGCAGCGTGTCCACTTCGCCATCGTACCAACGCGCCATGTCGTGCCCCGTGGGGCACGGCGCGGCCCGGTCAGAGCCGCGGCTCGAAGCGTCGCTTGGCCAGCTCCACGAGCGCCAGGTAGGCGGCCACGACGAGGATCAGCAGCACCCAGTAGACCGGCGGCAGGCCCGTCAACCCCAGGACCCCGCCCAGCGGACTCAACGGGATGATGACGGCGAGGGCGAGCGCCCCCACGATGGCCGCCAGCAGCTGAGGGCTCGGCCGGCTGAGCCAGAAAGGGCTGCGCCGGGTGCGGATGACCAGGACGACCAGGACCTGGGTGAAGAGGGATTCGATGAACCAGCCGGTGTGGAAGGCCCGCTCGTTGACGCCCAGCGCAAGAAGCAGAAGCCCGAAGGTGACGTAGTCGAAGATCGAGGAGATCGGACCGAAGATCAGCATGAACCGCTGGATCGCGTGGACATCCCAGCGGGCCGGCACGGCTCCCACGTCGGGATCGATCGTGTCGGTGGGGATGGCGGTCTGCGAGGCATCGTAGATCAGGTTGTTGAGCAGGATCTGGCCGGGTGTCATGGGCAGGAACGGCAGCAGGAGGGCCGCCCCCGTCATGCTCAGCATGTTGCCGAAGTTCGAGCTGGTGCCCATCCGGATGTACTTGAGGGTGTTGGCAAAGGTGCGCCGACCTTCGATCACCCCGCGGCTGATCGCTTCCAGGCTGGGCTCGAGCAGGATGATGTCGGCCGCCGAGCGGGCCACATCCGTGGCGTTGTCGACGCTGATGCCGACATCGGCCGTGTGCAGGGCCGGCGCATCGTTGATGCCGTCGCCGAGATAGCCGACGACCGCGCCGGAATCGTGCAGGGCGCGGATGACCTGGAGCTTCTGGTCCGGGTCGACGCGGGTGAAGAGCGTCGTCCGGCGGGCCCGGGCGATCAGCGCCGGGTGGCTCAGCGCACGCATCTCCGCGCCGGTCAGCACTCCCTCGACCGTCAGCCCGACCTGCGCCGCGACATGGCGAGCCACGAGCTCGTTGTCGCCGGTGACGACCTTGAGCGCAACCCCCTGGCGGGCAAGCTCGGCGATCGTGTCGCCGACGCCGGACTTGGGCGGGTCGCTGAAGAGGATGACACCCTCGAAGACGAGATCGCGTTCGAGCCGGGCCGCGTCGTCGAGACCGGCCCCCGCGCCTCCCGTGGCGGGGGCGCGGAGATCCTCGGGGGCGAGGGCACGGGAGCCCACCGCCACCAGCCGGAAGCCGTCGGCCGAGGCCGTGTCGACGAGCTTCGCGAGGCGCTCGTGCTCCGCCGTCGCGATCGGCCGGGCCGAGTGGTCCTCCCGGACCTTCGCCGCGCGCAGCATCACGGCCTCGGGGGCGCCCTTCGTGACGAGGAGCGGCGGTTCCCCGTCGCGCTGCACCACAACGCTCAGGAGCCGTCGCGAGAAGTCGTAGGGCAGTTCGGCGAGCTTCCGATACGACCCGAGATCCGCCGGCTCAGGGGTGCCCGACAGGAGGGCCGCGTCGAGAGGGTTTGTGAAGCCGGTCTGGAAGTGGCTGTTGAGGTAGGCCAGCTCCAGTGTCTGGGCGGCCTCGTCCTCATCCTCGTCGTCGATCCCGACGGCCCGCACGAGCGCCAGGCGCCCTTCGGTCAGGGTCCCGGTCTTGTCGGTCGCGAAGACCGTGACGCTGCCGAGATTCTGGATCGCGGGCAGCCGCTTGACGAGCACTCCATAAGAGGCGAGAGCGTGCGCCCCCTGGGTGAGGTTGAGCGTGACGATCGCCGGCAGCAGCTCGGGCGTCAAGCCCACGGCCAGGGCGATCGCGAAGAGGAGTGACTCCAGGATGGGCCGGTGGAGCGCCACGTTGATCACCAGCACGGCGATAACGAGGATCGCCGTGACTCTGAAGATGAGGGATCCGAAGGTCCGCACGCCGCGCTGGAAGTCGTTCTCGGGCGCGCGCTCGGCAAGACGTTGCGCGATCGCGCCGTAGCTCGTGCGCGTCCCGGTGGCCGTGATGACGGCGCGGCCGGTGCCGCTGACGACGCTCGTCCCGAAGAAGACCAGCCCGTCGTGATCGGCCTCGCGAGCGGGATCGAGGGTTCCCTCCCGCGGCGTCTTGGTGGCCGGTGCCGACTCGCCGGTCAGCGACGCCTCGTCGATGTAGAGGTGGTTGGCCTCCAGGACGCGACCGTCGGCCGGCACGATGTCTCCGGCACCGAGGATCACGAGGTCGCCGCGGACCACGTCGTGGATCGGGATCTCCCGCTGCTCCCCGTCGCGGACGACCGTCGCGCGGAGGGTCAGGCGCGCCTGCAGGGCGGCCACCGCGGTCTCGGACCGGGCTTCCTGGATGAACCCGAGGGCGGCGCTTATGACGACGATGGCGAGGATGATCGAGGCGTTGACCTCGTCGCCCACGACGAGGCTGACCAGGCTCGCGCCGACGAGGATCAGGACCAGCGGGCTGGCGACCTGGGAGACCAGGATGGCGAGGCGTGTCCGCCGCCCGCTGCCGCCGATCGCGTTGGGGCCGTCGGAGCGGAGATGCTCGCCCGCCTCGGCCGAGGTCAGGCCGCCGGCCGCGGCCCCCCCGGGCGCGACCGACCCGGAGGGGCTCGACCCAGCGGCGTCGAGAGGCGGCATCGAGCCTCAATCGTACACGGGTGGCCGGGGGGGGCGCGGTGGCCGGGGGAGGCCCGGTGGCCGGGGGAGGCCCGGTGGCCGGGGGAGGCCCGGTGGCCGGGGGAGGCCCGGTGGCCGGCCCCGATTCGGGCTGCCGGTCGAGGCCGGCCCTGCGTCAGGCTGGGGTGATCAGGACCTTGGCGGAGGCCTCCGGGTCAAGCGCCACGGTCATGGCCCGCGCGGCGTCCTCGATGACGAAGTGGTGAGAGACCATGTCGGCGAACGGGATCGTGCGGAGGTGGCGCGCGAAGAGGGCCATGGTGCCCTCGTAGCAGGTGAGGTCCTCCCCGCCGACACCCAGGATGGCAAGACTCCGGCCACAGACCGCGGCCGGGTCGAACCGCTCCTGACCCATCTCGACAAAGGCACCGACCTCGACGATCGTGCCTCCGTCGCGAACCATGGCGGTCGCCCCGGCGAAGGACCCCGGAAAGCCGGTTGCGTTGACGACGAGGTCGGCACCCTCGCCGCCGCACCGCTCGCGCACCTGGCGCGCCGCGTCCTCGTCCGCCGGTATCGGGGTCGCGCCGGCCAGCCGAGCGGCCAGCTCGAGGCGGCTGGCGGAGCGATCGACGACCAGCACCTGTCCGGCGCCCATCAGCGACGCCTTGATCGCGTGAGCGAGGCCCAGCGGGCCGACGCCGACCACGACGACCGCGTCACCGGGGCGGTACCCGTTCGGACGCGGAAGCCGGGCGGCGCGCTCCAGGCTGTGGGTGACGGCAAACACCTCCGTCAGGACGGCCACATCGTCGGGGAGGACCTCCGGGACCCGGAAGACCGCCGTGTGCGGCCTGAGGTAGAGGTACTCGGACCAGCCGCCGAACAGGTGGGGCGGGTCCGCGCACGAGAGCGAGTTGCCGTAGTTCTCGAGGTTGCGGCACAGGTAGTAGGGGAAGCCGCGCGAGCACATGTGGCAGTGGCCGCACGCGCGATTCGGCGCGGGCACCACTCGATCGCCGACCGCGAGAGGCGTGCCATCGAAGGCGAAGGCTCCGCCCGGGCCCAGCTCGGCGACGACCCCGACGTTCTCGTGGCCCTGGATGATCGGAAAGGGCGTGGCGCGCTCGTAGTCGGTGCCGACGTACTGCGCCGTCTCACCGCGGTAGGTGTGCTTGTCCGTGCCGCAGATGCCCGAAGCCAGCATCCGCAGCAGCACGGCGCCTGCCTCCAGGCCGGCCGGATAGGGGTACTGGCGCACCTCGAGCTGGCGTGGGGCGACCAGCGTCGCCGCCCGAACCGATGCCATTCGCCACCCCTCTGGGCCAGCCCGAGTCCGCTCCCGACGGTCAGCCGCGTGGCCACGCTGTCGCGTGCGCAGCTCTCACGCCACCAGAGCGCGGCCAACGGGCCGCGGCAAACGGGCCGCGGCCCCACCGACACGTCCTGCCCTGCAGGCCCGAACGATCATAGTCTTGCCCATCCGAGAGGGTCAATGCTAGGCTTGTAATCGGTTGCACGGGTCCCGGGATCCGCGGTGTCCGGGTGGACCGAGCCCAGGCCATGTTCGGAGGAAACAGAGGCTGGGCAGCCGATGGTCAGGGCGACCGGCAGGCTTACGCCCGTACGATGGGAGGCACCCGTGCACGCTCCGGCTCGCCGTCGCCGGCGAGGCGGACCTTTTCTCAGGCCGGCTGGTGCAGGTGACGAGGTCACGGCGGAGGTGGTGGCGTGGGCGCTGAGGTGGTCGGTCGCATGCGGCCCGGACGCCGATCGCAGCAGGCGACCCGACCTCGGTCTCTTCCACGAGGGCTGCAACGCGGGCGCCGGCGCACGTGACGCGGACGCCCGCCGCGACCGCGACTCCCCGCCGGCGACCCGAAACCGGTGACCGGGTTCACCGACCCATCCGTCGCCGGGATCCGCGACGACTGGCCTGAGCGGCCGGTTCCGGTCGCGCTCGGGCCAGTGGCATGACGGAAGAGCTGACGGCCGACCGAGACGCGGAGCACGAGGACGCCGCTCTGTCAGTCCGGCGCACCGCGGCACGGCGGGAGACTCACCAGCATCCGGAAAGGAGGAAACGACTGCTCTCGAAGGGCTGACTCCGGTTGGGCATTGTCTGATCGGATATCGTCGACGGGGCCGCGCCGCCGGCGCGCCGCCCGATCCTGAGTAGGAGTGTTGAGGTTCCGAAGCCAGGGGCAAGCGGCGCGGCGATTGCGATCGTCGCGTCCGTTCATCGACCGCCGCCAAGTCGTGGCCGACGTGGGGTTCTTCGAGTGAGGGCCGGCGGTCCACGAAGGTCGGGTAACAGGGAGCCGAACAGATGAGACGAACATGGTTCACGGGCGCCATCGCCATCGTCGCGCTGCTGGTCAGTGCCTGCGGTAGCTCAACCACACCGAGTGCCTCGGCGACAGGCAGCGGCACCAGCGACAACAGCTGTCCCTACAAGTTCGCCGTGATCACGCACGGGGACAACGGCAGCTTCTGGAGTGTCTTCTACAAGGGCGCCAGGGACGGGGCCAGCAAGCTCGGCTGCACCCTGACCGAGGTCTACGGCTCACAGCAGCAGGGCCAGGCGGAGCCGGACGACAACGCCGAGAACGCCCAGATCCAGAACGCCATCAACGCCAAGGTCGATGGCATCGTGGTCACCGACCACAACGCGAGCCTGATGAACCCGACCATCGCGTCCGCGGTGGCCGCGGGCATTCCGGTCGTCCTCGCCAACGCCGGATGCGACGATGCCGACATCACGGCTTCGCACGCGATGACCTGCGTGGGCCAGCCCGAGACTCTGGCCGGGCAGAAGGCCGGCGCGCGGTTCATGAGCGAGGGCGCCTCCAACATCCTCTGCGTCATCCACCAGAGCGGCCAGAACCTCCTCGACCGCTGCAACGGAATCGCCCAGGGGCTGGGCACGGGCAGCACCTGCTCCACGGGGACTCCCCCCAAATCCGGACCGGGCTGCACCGAACTGACCCTGACCGTCCCCAACGCGGCCTCGAACCCGTCGGCGGCGGCTCAGGTGGTCATGGCCTATCTGCAGGCCAATCCACAGATCAACGCGGTGATGACGCTCAACAACGCCATCGCCCAGGGAGTGGTGACGGCCCTTCCGAGCGGTAGCACGGTCAAGGTGGCCACCTTCGACCTCAACTCGTGGGACGTGTCCGCGGTCGAGAGCGGCAAGGTCGACTTCGTCATCGATCAGCAGCAGTACCTCCAGGGCTACCTGCCCGTGGTTTTCCTGTACCTCTACAAGGCGCATCACGGCGTCAGCGTGGGTGGCGGAACCACCGTGCCCACTGGTCCCTTCATCATCGACAAGAACAACGCGGCCCAGGCCGCGGCCGGGGCGGCTGCCGGGGAGTAGTCGGCCGGCCCGAAGGCACAGCATGAGGAGGCGCCGGGCCGGGCGGCAACGTCCGGCCCGGCGCCTCCGGGCAAGCGCATTGAGAATGTGAGCGGTGCCATGACTGTGGAGACCCGGACGGGGGGAGCGGGCCCGCCCGAGGGCCGAGTCGAAGAGCGGGTGGTCGGCGCACGCGCGGTGACCCGCCTGCTGCGACGGCCGGAGGTGGGAGCCACCATCGGGGCGGTCGTCATCTTCCTGCTGTTCGCCCTCAACCCGACTGCCCACGCCCTCTGGCTTTCGCAGGCGGGCCTGGTGGGCTGGCTGAGCCAGTCGTGGCAGTTCGGGATCGTGGCGGTCCCGGTTGGCCTCTTGATGATCGGCGGCGAGTTCGATCTCTCCGCGGGGGTCATGACGGGGGCCACCGCGATCACCTCCGCCCTTCTCGCCAACGAGCTGCACTGGAACATCTGGGCGTGCATCGCGGGCGCCCTGGTCTTCGCCGTCCTGGTCGGGCTGATCAACGGATTCCTCGTGATCAAGACGCGACTGAACAGCTTTATCGTCACCTTGGCGACCTTCTTCATCCTGCGCGGCGCCAGCGTCGGGATGGTAGAGGCGCTGAACGCCAACAGCACCGTGGTCACGGTGCTCGGCCATCCCGGTGGAGTTGACACCGCCCGGGCCATCTTCGGGGGGAGCTTCGGCAGCAACCCGTCCTACCCGATCGCCGTCCTGTGGTGGATCGGCGTCACCATCCTCGGCACCTGGCTGCTCACTCGCACCACGTTCGGCAACTGGATCTTCGCGACCGGCGGGGACGCCAGTGCCGCCCGCAGCGTCGGGGTGCCCGTGGACCGGACCAAGGTCCTCCTCTTCGTGGGCACCGCCGTCTCCGCCTGGCTGGTCGGGACCATCCAGTTCACGCAGGGTCTGTCGGCCGTGGCCGAGCAGGGCGTCGGCTACGAGCTGTACTACATCGTCGCCGCCGTGGTCGGCGGCTGCCTGCTGACCGGAGGCTTCGGTTCGGCCGTCGGCGCCAGCATCGGCGCCGCCATGATCGGGATGTCCCTCCAGGGCGTCATCTACGCCGGATGGCCGAGCCAGTGGGGCTTCACCTTCCTCGGTGCCCTGCTCCTGCTCGGGGTCATGGTGAACGTGTTGGTCTACCGCCGGGCACAGAGTGCACGGTCATGAGCGCCATTGGATCGCCGGCCGGCAGCGGCCAGCCGATCGGCGAGGCACGTACCCCGTTCCTCGAGGTTCGCAACATCAGCAAGCACTTCGGAAGCGTCGTCGCCCTGAGCGATGTCTCCCTGGAGGTGCACCCCGGCGAAGTGACGTGCGTGCTCGGCGACAACGGCGCCGGCAAGTCGACCCTCGTCAAGATCCTCTCCGGTGTCTTCCCGCCGGATGCCGGCGAGCTGCTGGTCGATGGCCAGCCCATCCACTTCGGCGGCCCGCGGGCGGCGCGCAGCCACGGGATCGCGATCGTCTTCCAGGACCTGGCCCTCATCCCCCTGATGTCGATCTGGCGCAACTTCTTCCTGGGGCAGGAGCCCAGCGGGGGCGTCGGGCCCGTTCGCTGGTTGAGGATGCGGCACGCCAGGGAGGCGATGAAGCTCGAACTGCGCAAGATGGGGATCGACATCCAGGACCCTGACCAGATGGTGGGAACGCTTTCCGGTGGCGAGCGACAGGCGTTGGCCATCGCCCGGGCCGTCTACTTCGGGGCTCGGGTCCTCATCCTCGACGAGCCGACCTCGGCGCTGGGTGTCCGCCAGTCCGGCATCGTCCTCAAGTACGTGATCCAGGCGAGGGACCTGGGTCGCGGGGTGATCCTGATCACCCACAACCCCCACCACGCCTATCCGGTCGGCGACCGGTTCGTGCTCCTCAAGCGGGGCCAGCTCGTCGGCAACTTCACCAAGGACGAGATCAGCATCGAGGATCTCACCCAGATGATGGCGGGTGGCCAGGAGCTCGCGGAGCTCAGCCATGAGCTGCAGCAGATCGGCGCGGGGCAACCCGCTCTCCAGGAGGTCGCCGAGACGCTCGCTCACGAAGCCGGTGGAGGCGGCTGAGGGAGCGACGCGCGCCAAGTCCGCCGCTGATCGGCTCGGGGCCGCTCCGGGCGGCCGCCCTATACTCCGGGGACGCCTTCACCCCCGGGAGACCAGCCAGGTGTACGTCCCCGCCCACTTCAAGCCCGACGACGCGGCCGTCCGGGAGCTGCTCCTCAAGATGGGCGCAGCCGACCTGGTCACCGCGACGCCACGCGGCCTGCTGGCGACGATGCTCCCGCTGCTCTACGACCCGCCGGGCAGCCGGCCGGAGGCAGGCGAGCACGGCGCGCTCGTCGGCCACGTCGCCCGCAACAACGAGCACTGGCGCGAGCCGGCCCTGGGGGAGGCGCTTGTGATCGTGCGGGGTCCCGATGCCTACGTGACGCCTTCCTGGTACGCCACGAAGCGCGAACACGGTCGCGTGGTCCCGACCTGGAACTACATCACGGCCCACATCTACGGCCGGCTGGTCGTCCATGACGACCCGGCGTGGGTGGAGGCGCTCGTCCGCCGGCTCACGGTCTACCACGAAGCTTCACGCCGGGAGCCCTGGTCCGTCGACGACGCGCCGCCGGAGTATGTTGCCGGGCAGCTCCGGGAGATCGTGGGCGTGGAGGTGGCGATCGAACGCATCGAGGCCAAGTTCAAGCTCGGCCAGAACCGCTCGACGGCCGACCGGGCGGGCGTCGCCGCCGGCCTCGAGGCGGAGGGCCGCAGGGACCTCGCCGCCGCGACCCGGGCGACGCTGGGCTGAGCCACGGCCGCCGGCGGCGACTATCCCTTCCGCCCGGGGTCCGGCAGCACGAAATCGCGGATGGTGCCCTGGAGGTCCTGGTAGGCCTTGGCGAAGGAGCGCAGGGTCCGGACGCTCGCCCCGAAGCCCACACCACGCTGCCTGCCGTCGGTTCCAGCTGCCACGTTGACGTGCTGAAGGCGGTGCCTGACGGGCGTCGTGTCGGGTTCCGCCATCTCGGCTGACCCGCGGCCGCCAGCCGCGACTACCCCCTCCTGTCGGGGTCCGGCAGCACGAAATCGCGGATGGTGCCCTGGAGGTCGTGGTAGGCCTTGATGAAGGTGCGAAGCGTCCGGACACTGGCGCCGAACGTGTCGAACTCGGCCGGCGTCAGCCCGTCCGGCTCGTAGGCCCGGCCGAAGTCCCGGATCCGCGCGGTGAGCTCGGCGACGACGGCCGGCTCCACCGGGTCGTCAATCCGCTTCTTCACCTCCACCGCGGAACCGTTGAAGCGGACCTGCCAGAGATGGGGCAGCGTCAGGATCACGTCGCCGCCGATCAGCTGCGACCAGTGGAGGTGGTTGCGGTAGGCGGCGGCCAGCAGCCGCGTCCGGTAGCCCCGCTCCCGGTAGATCCCGTAGGCCCGCTTGAAGGCGGCCACCCCGGCCCAGTCGGTGTAGCCCGGTGTGACGACGATGTCGTCCCGGTCGCAGATCGCCTTCAGCCAGTCGTCGAGCCGGCCGATCATGATCGTGCAGACCGGGTGCAGCGAAGCGGTGTCAAGGCCCTCGGCCGCCCGCCGCTCCAGGGCCCGCTCGACGGCCGCCCCCACGGCCAGCGCCTGCGGCACGGTGAAGGAGACCGTGGCGTTGATGTTCACGCCCCGGTAGGTCGCCTCCTCGATCGCCGCCAGGCCGGCGGCCGTGACCGGGAACTTGACCTGCATGTTGGGAGCGAGGCCCGCGAAGTGGAGGCCCTGCTCGACCATCGCCGGGGTGTCCCGGTAGAGCGTCGGGTTGGTCTGGATCGAGAGCCGGCCTTTGGCGCCCGCGGTCCGCTCGAAGACGGGCTGGAGCATCTTCGCCCCGCGGACAGCCAGCTCCTCCACGATGGCCCAGGTGATGTCGGCCTCCGACCAGATCGGGCAGGCGGCGTAGAGCTCGCGGGCCCGCGCCTTCCAGTGCTCGGGCTCCTTCTTGAGCACGTCGAGGACGATCTGGGGGTTCGTCGTCGCCCCGGTCGCGCCGCGGGCGATGGCGTACTCGAGCTCGTCCACCGCGCAGGAGTCGTTCCAGTAGTCGGTCGGCGTCGTTTCGACCATCCGGAGCAGTGGGCTCTTAGTGCTGTCCATGCGCTCGTTCTCCGTCCTCAGGACCGGGTTCAGCCGCGCGGCCGGTTCGGGTCCCAGTCCATCAGCCAGGCGTGGTCCGGATCGACCGTGAAGAACCAGGCCCGGTTCGGGCCGGCCATCACGTTCAGGTAGTAGGTCTCGTAGCCGGCCGCCGCGCCCACCACGTGGTAGCCGCGCGGCACCAGGATCAGCTCGCCGTCGCCGGCCGTGACGGTCTCGTCGAGGGCGCGGTCCGGGGTGTAGACCCGCTGGAAGGCGAAGCCGGTGGGCCGGGTGAATCGATAGTAGTAGACCTCCTCCAGGTAGGCCTCGCGGGGTGGGTCCTCCGTGTCGTGCTTGTGGGGCGGATAGCTCGACCAGTTGCCCGCCGGGGTGAAGACCTCGAAGGCGATCAGGCGTCCGGCGTCGGCGGTCGTGTCGAGCAGGTGGAGAACGCGGCGGGCCATGTCCCCGCTCCCCCGCGACTCGACGAAGACCTCCTCCGGCTCGATCCGGCGGGTGACCCGCCGCTCTCCGCCGGGAGCGGCGGCGATCACGACGAGCGCCGTCCCGTCGGAGGCGACCTCCACCGCGGATCCGGGCGCGACGAGCACCTGGCCGGCGGGCGGGCCGTCGAAGACGCTTGCCCGAGACCCCACCCCGTCGAAAGTCCGGTCGCCCGCCCGGACCGTTGCGCTGCCCTCCAGGACGAGCACCAGCACCTCCTGGTCGTCGGCCGGCCGGCGGGCGACGATCCCCGGCCCCAGGCGATGGACCGCCAGCGAGACGTAGGACCAGCCGGCGTCCACCGGCGTGATCCGCAGCACCGCCCCCTGGTCGTCCGGCGCCGACGGCCGGCGCAGCAGGCCCGTCGCCGGGCGATCCGTCGCGCGCTCCGTCCCTTCGTCGGTCATGCCGGCCTCCCGTAATCGATTACGCCGCTGACCCCGAGTCTAGTCTGTCGAGGCGCCGGCTGCGCTGACGCCGGCCGTAGGGCCGACACCCGGCGGGGGCGCCGTCGATTCGCGGACGGTCAGGAGGACGGGCAGGTGGACCTGCCGAGGGTCGCTCGCCGGCCGGCCCTGGATCAGCTCGACCAGCCGGTCGACCGCCCAGCGGCCCATCTCGGCCTTGCGCTGGGTGATCGTGGTCAGGCCCGGATGGATCCAGGCCGCCGCGGCCACATCGTCGAACCCGACCACGCTCACGTCGGCGGGGACCCGCAGGCCGGACCGCAGGAGGTGCCGGACGGCGCCGATCGCCGTCAGGTCGTTGTGGCAGAGAAGCCCGGTAGGGGCGGGATCCAGCGCTCGCAGCTCGGCCGCCGCGCGCTCGCCCCCGGCCACCTCGCCGTCGCCGTGAACGGTCGGCACGGCGGCCGGGTCCAGGCCGGCCGCCGAGAGCGCCTCGCGGATCCCCTCGAGACGGGGCGCCGTTGCGGCGTGGGACGCCGGCCCGGCCAGGATGCCGATCCGGCTGTGGCCCAGGCTCAGCAGGTGCTCTGCTGCGAGGCGCCCGCCCTGGCGGTTGTCGCTGACGATCGAGGGGACTCGCGGGTCGTCCGACTCGCTGTTGATCAGCACGATCGGGACGGGCGCCCGGGCGAGCCAGGCCCCGTGATGCTCCGTGAAGCGGCTGACGGCGACGATGATCCCATCGACGCGCCGCTCCACCAGCAGGTCCAGGTAACGCTCCTCCCGCTGCGGGTCCCCACCGGCGTTGCCGAGCAGGATCGTGTTGCCGAGGTCGCCGGCCGCCTCGTCGACGGCGCGGACCATCTCCGGGAAGAACGGGTTCTCGATGTCGGTGACGATCAGGCCGATCGTGCGCGTCCGGCGCAGCTTGAGCGAACGGGCGATGCCCGACGGCCGGTAGTCGAGGTCCGTCGCCGCCGCCCGGACGCGCGCGACCGTGCCCGGCGGCGACGTCGCCGCGCCGGAGAGGATCCGGCTGACGGTCGCCGTGGAGACGCCGGCGCGGCGCGCGACGTCGGCGATGGTGGCCGGCATCGGCGGTCGGGCTCCTCCTTCCCGTGCAGGTCGACCGCGAGGGCTCCCGGCGGCCGACCGTTGAGCGGCTCAGCCGGCGATTTCCGCGACGCGGACCGGGCGATGCTCGCTGACGGAAAGCGTAGCCGCCTCCGCAATCCGCAGCGCCGCGATCCCGTCGCGTCCTGTGCACGGGCTCTCGATCTCGCCGCGCGCGACCCGCAGGAACTCGATGATCTCGTTCCGGTAGGCATCGGCGAAGCGAACCAGGAAGCCCTCCCAGGCCGGCCCGGCCGGCGGTGGGACACCCGGTTCGACAGACCGCAGGGGCATCCGGGGCCCAAGGCCGACGCTCACGCTGTCGAGCGAGCCGAAGATCTCGGTCCGGACGTCGTAGCCCAGCGGGTCGTGACGGGCGACGGTCATGGCGGCCAGCGCCCCGTTGCTCAGCCGGAGGGTGGCGACCGCCGTGTCCACGTCGCCGTACTTGGCGAAGACCGGGAAGCCGCGGACCGAGCCGACGGCGTAGACCTCGTCCACCTCGACGCCCGTCAGCCAGCGGACCACGTCGAAATCGTGGATCGAGAAGTCCCGGAAGAGGCCGCCGGAGACCGGGATGTAGGCCTCGTGGGGCGGTGCCGGATCGTGGCCGGCCAGACGGAGCGCGTAGACCGTCCCGAGCTCCCCGCTGGCGATCAGCCGCCGGGCCTCGCGGTAGCCGGGGTCGAAGCGGCGCTGGAACCCCACCTGCAGCTGGACGCCGGCCGCCTCGACCATCTCGACGACGTGGCGGCTCTCCGCCATCGTCCTGGCCAGGGGCTTCTCGCAGAAGATCGGCAGGCGCCGCTCGGTGCCCGCCTCGATGAGGGCGGCGTGGGCGTCGGTCCCGGCGGCGATCACCAGCGCGTCGGCCGCCCCCAGCGCCTCCTCGATCGTCGCGGAGCGCGCGCCGCTCTCCTCCGCCGCCGCCCGGGCCCGCTCGGCATCCACGTCGGCGATGATCAGGTCCGGCCCACCGATCTCGGCGGCCAGGATCCGGGCGTGGAGCTGGCCGATCCGGCCCGCCCCGAGGAGCGCAATCTTCATCGCTCGCCTCCCACTTCGAGATGGCGCATCGCGTAGGCCAGGACCCGCCGACCGATGGCGGCCGACTCGGAGGCCGGGTTCCAGGTCGTGTCCTGCTCGAGCATGATCCAGCCGTGGTAGCGCCGAGCCGCCAGCTGCTCCAGGACCCCCGGAACGTCGAGGACGCCGCCGCCGAGCTCGGTGTAGATGCGGGCCCGGAGCGCGGCCAGGAACCCCCGGATCGAACCCTCCTGGAGGCCGGCCAGCACCTCCGGGTCGACATCCTTGAGGTGGACGTGCACGACTCGTTCGCCGTAGCGCCGGAGGGCCGCCACCGGGTCGCCACCGCCGACCGTGAAGTGGCCGACGTCGAGGCAGATCCCCGTGGCGCTGGGCGCCGGCGCGGCGACCGCATCGAGCTCGGCGACCAGGCGGTCCAGTTCCTCCGGTCGCTCGACGAAGGTGCCGGCGTGCTGGTGGTAGGCCAGCCTGCAGCCGGCCGCCTCGGCTTCACGGGCCAGCGTCTCGATGACCTGGGCCAGGGCGTGCCAGCCGCCGTCGGTGAGCCGGGGGGCGCCGGGGGAGGTCGCGCGTCCCGCCCACGGCTCGCGCGCCGGAGAGAGGTCGAGCGCGGCGACCAGGACCTCGCCCTTCGCGGCCACCAGCTCCGCCAGCCTGGCCCGACCGACCGCCAGCGCGTCGGCCGTCGGTCCATCCTGGGTGCAGGGCAGGGCGGCGTAGATCTCCGCCAGGCGGAGTCCCCGCCCGGCGAGCTCCGCAGCCAGCTGCTCGCCGGCCGGGTAGCCGACACCGGTCTGGGTTCCCTCGAATCCGAGGCGGGCGATCTCGTCGAGGACGAAGTCGGCCGGGACCGGCGGTGCCAGGTCGGGCAGGTCGCCATTGTTCCAGGTGATCGGAACGATCCCGATGGAGGCTCCGTCGAGCGGCCCGCCCGATCGGCGGAGCCAACCCTGCGTGGCGCGGGTGGCGGTCTGGGTGGCGGTCACGGCTGCTCCTCGGCCCGCCCTGGCGGCGCGGGCGCTGCGCGGGATGGAGGCGGACCGGCGACGCCCCGGCCCGGGGCCCTTCCAGAAGGTCGGCCAAGCTGGCGCGAGCGAGCGCAGTCCGGCCCAGCGCAGTCCGGCATGACCGGCGTGGATCGGCCTGGCCCGCGTAGCCCGGCGTAAACGATTACAGCGACCTCAGAATAGTCTCGGGATGCCGCCTGTCAAGGCCTCTTTCGCGGCGTTGCGCGCCCGCCTGCCGGCCGCCGCCCTGCGGGTCGCGGCGGCCGCCTCGGGGGCTCCATCGCCGGCCGCTCGAGGGGCTACCCTGACGCGTGGCGAGCGGGCTCCCCGCCGAGCCTGCGTCCGCCCGAGTCCACCTCGATCGCGCCCGCAGTCGCCGGCCCACACATGTCCCGGTCCGGGGTCGCCGGCCCCGGGGGTCGCCGGCCCGCATGAGTCTTGGCCCGCAGTCGCCGGCCCCAGGGGTCGCCGGCTTGCATACGTCCCGGCCCGGGGTCCCCGGCCCGCAGTCACCCCGCCCACATTCGGCCCGATGGAGAAGTCGATGAACCTCGACCCGACGGCGCTCCGCGCCGAGTTCCCGTCCCTCAGCCTGACCAGCGGCGGCCGGCCGGTCGTCTATTTCGACGGCCCGGGCGGGACCCAGGTCCCCGATCGGGTCATCCAGGCCGTCGCCGACTACTACCGCGAGGCCAACGCCAACGAAGGCGGCGCCTTCGCGACAAGCGAGCGGAGCGACGCCATCCTGGCCGAGGCGCACGCGGCCGTGGCCGACTTCCTGGGTGCGCGGGCCCCGGACGAGATCAAGTTCGGGGCCAACATGACCAGCCTGACCTTCCACGTCAGCCGATCGATCGCGGCCACCTTCTCGCCGGGCGACGAGATCGTGGTCACGAGCCTCGACCACGAAGCCAACGTCTCGCCTTGGCGGGCGATCGCCACGGACCGTGGGCTGGTCGTCAGGACCGTGGGGATCCGCCCCGAGGACTGCACGCTCGACCTGGCCGACCTGGACGCCAAGCTGGGGCCGCGGACGCGGCTCGTCGCGGTCGGCTACGCCTCGAACGCTGTCGGGACCATCAACCCGGTCGGCGAGATCGTGGCCCGGGCCCACGCCATCGATGCCCTGGCGTACGTCGACGCGGTTCACCTGGCGCCGCACCACCCGATCGACGTCGCGGCCCTGGACACTGACTTCCTGGTCTGTTCGGCCTACAAGTGGTTCGGGCCGCACGTCGGCGCGCTCTACGGGCGGCGCGACGTGCTCGACCGGCTGCCGGCCTACAAGGTTCGACCGGCCCACGACCGGTTCGAGACCGGCACGCAGAACCACGAGGGGATCGCCGGGACGCTGGCCGCGGTCGAGTACCTGCGATCGGTCGGCCGGCGTTTCGGGATGGAGCGGGCCGCGCGTTTCGCGCCGCGGACGGGGCGGGCCCTCGAGTTGAAGTGCGCGATGGCCGCCATCCGCGACCACGAGCTGGGGCTCTTCCGCCGGCTGATGGAGGGCCTCGCGGCGATCCCCCGGCTGCGGGTCTGGGGGATCACGGACCCCGCCCGCTTCGAGACCGAGCGCGCCCCCACGCTCGCTCTGACGCTGGACGCCGTCTCTCCGCGGGACGCGGCGCGGGCCCTGGGCGAGGCCGGCATCTTCACGTGGGACGGCGACTTCTACGCCCAGGCCCTGATCGAGCGCCTGGGCCTGTTCGACAGCGGCGGGCTGCTCCGGATCGGCCTCGCGCACTACAACACGGCCGACGAGGTGGACCGCCTGCTGACGGAGCTCGAGCGGATCGCCGCCGGGCACTGAGCGAGCCGGGCCGGGATCGACGGCCCGGGCGGCGCGCTCGACGGCCACGCCGACGGCGGCCCGGCGCCGGCGCGGCGAACCAGGTCGGCGCCGAAAGGCCCGCCCGGCGCCGCGCGCCGGTCACGGTGTACGCTCTCACACCTCATCCAGGCGACGGCCGGTCGGTCGTTCGCCGGAGGCGACCCAGCGTCGAAGGCGCCGCGGGGAACGACCGGCGGCGGCCGGCCCGGCGGTCCGAACCAGCGGGGAGGTGCACGTCATGCCGCGGATCGTGCGGGCGGCCTTGCTCCAGGCGGAATGGACCGGCGACAAGGAATCGATGATCCAGAAGCACGAGGGCTATGCCCACCGGGCAGCCGACCAGGGCGCGGGGGTGATGTGCTTCCAGGAGCTCTTCTACGGGCCCTACTTCTGCCAGGTCCAGGACGCCCAGTACTACAGCTACACCGAGCACATCCCCGACGGCCCGACCACCAAGCGGATGCAGGACCTGGCCCGCCAGACCGGGATGGTCCTGATCGTGCCGATGTACGAGGAGGACGAGCGGACCCGCGGCATCTACTACAACACCGCGGCGGTGATCGACGCCGACGGAACGTACCTCGGCAAGTACCGCAAGACCCACATCCCCCACGTGGCGGGCTTCTGGGAGAAGTTCTACTTCCGGCCGGGCAACCTTGGCTACCCGGTCTTCGAGACCGCCGTCGGCAAGGTCGGGGTCTACATCTGCTACGACCGCCACTTCCCCGAGGGCGCCCGGGCGCTCGGGCTCAACGGCGCCGAGCTCGTCTTCATCCCGTCGGCCACGAGCCGCGGCCTCTCGGAGTACCTCTGGCGGGTGGAGCAGGTCAGCCACGCCCTCGCCAACGGCTACTTCGTCGGTACCATCAACCGGGTCGGGGTCGAGCCGCTCGGCGAGGACGACTTCTACGGCCAGAGCTACTTCTGCGACCCGCGGGGCCAGTTCGTCGGCGAGATCGGCGACACCCACGCCGAAGAGCTGCTGGTGCGCGACCTCGATCTCGACAAGGTCCTCGAGGCCCGCCAGACCTGGCAGTTCTTCCGCGACCGGCGGCCGGAGGCCTACGGCGACCTCGTCGCGCCGTAGGCTGGACCCGGGCGCAGGATCGGGAGGCGGGTCGGGCGGCGGTGCGCCGGCCGACGGTTGGAGGACGACGCGCTCCAGGAGGCATGACGGCCATGCAGTTCGGCTTCACCCTCAAGCCCGAGCACAGCGTCGAGCGGACGGTGGCCATCGCCCGGCAGGCCGAGGCGGCGGGCTTCACCCACGGCTGGCTCTTCGACTCGCACGTCCTCTGGCGCGACCCGTACCCGCTCCTGACGGTGATGGCCGAGAAGACCACCACCCTCCGGCTCGGGACCTGCGTGACCAACCCGGCGACCCGCGAGCCCTCGGTCACCGCCAGCGCCCTGGCCGTCCTCCAGGAGATCAGTGGCGGCCGGATGGACCTCGGGATCGGCCGGGGCGACTCGGCCCGCCGCGTCCTGGGCAAGGGGCCGACGACGATGGCCCAGCTGGAGGAGGCGGTCCACGTCATCCGGGCGCTGGTCGCCGGGCAGGAGATCGAGTACGAGGGCACGGTCCTTCAGCTGTCCTGGACCACGGGCTGGCCGCTGCGGGTCTGGCTCGCTGGCTATGGACCGGTCGCCCTCCGCCTGACCGGGCGGATCGGGGACGGGGCCATGCTCCAGATCGGCGACCCCGACCTGATCCGTTGGTTTGGGGGCCAGGCGCGCGCATCCGCCGTGGAGGCCGGCCGCGACCCGGCCTCCGTCCAGGTGATGGCCGCGGCCCCGGCCCACGTCGGCGACCTCGCCCTCTGCCGTGACCGGGTCCGCTGGTTCCCGGCCCTCGTGGGCAACCATGTCGTCGACTTGGTCAACCGCTACGACCGCGACGACCTCCCGCCCGGCCTGACGGCCTACATCCGCAACCGCGAGGGCTACGACTACCACCATCACGCCGAGGTCGGCTCGTCCAATGCCGCGTTCGTGACCGACGAGATCGTCGACCGCTTCTGCCTGGTGGGTTCGGTCGAGGACCACGTCCGGAAGCTGCGGGCGCTCGCCGATGCCGGCGTCGACCAGTTCAACCTCTACCTGATGAACGGGGACGAGGAAGAGCAGCTCGAGATCTACGGCCGGGAGGTGATCCCGGCGTTTCAGGCATCCGCGGCGGCCGGGGCCTGACAGCCGGGGCGTGACGAGCCGCGGAAGTGCCGTCCGGCCCGGACCGGCCAGCCTCGTCGGCGACGGAAGCGGGCGGCGGCTGCCGCCCGCTTCGTCTGCCCTTCAGCGCGTTCGAGGGAAGCCCAGGTCGATCTCGGAGGTCCGGGGATCCGGCCAGCGCGAGGTGACGACCTTGGCCCGGGTGTAGAACTGGATCCCTTCGGGCCCGTACATGTGGGAGTCGCCAAAGAGGGAAGCCTTCCAGCCGCCGAAGCTGTAGTAGGCGACGGGCACCGGGATCGGCACGTTGACCCCGACCATGCCGGCCTTGACCTCGAACTGGAACTGTCGCGCCGCCCCCCCGTCCCGGGTGAAGATCGCCGTCCCGTTGCCGTAGGGGTTGTCGTTGACCAGCTTCACGGCGTCGGCGTAGGCCGGCACGCGCACCACCGTCAGCACCGGCCCGAAGATCTCGTCCCGGTAGCAGTCCATCTCGGGCGTCACCGCGTCGATGAGCGAGACGCCCAGGAAGAAGCCTTCCTCGCGGTAGAGCGGATGCGAGCGGCCGTCGGCCACGACCCGTGCCCCCTGGGCGGCGGCCGAATCGAGGTAGGAGGCGACCCTGTCGCGATGCTGGCGCGTGACCAGCGGCCCCATCTCGGACGAAGGGTCGCCGCCCGGCCCGATCTTCACCTTCGGCAGGCGGGCCTCGATCGCCTCGACCAGCCTGTCCGCGACATCGCCCACCGCGACGACCGTTGCGATCGCCATGCAGCGTTCGCCGGCCGAGCCGTAGCCGGCCGAGATCGCCGCGTCGGCGGCCATCTCCAGGTCGGCGTCGGGCAGCACGATCATGTGGTTCTTGGCCCCGCCGAGCGCCTGGCAGCGCTTGCCGGCCGCCGTGGCGTGCTCGTAGACGTAGCGCGCGATCGGGGTGGAGCCGACGAAGCTGACCGCCTCGATGTCGGGATGCTCGAGGATCCGGTCGACGGCCACCCTGTCGCCCTGGACGACATTGAAGACGCCGTCCGGCAGGCCGGCCTCCCGGAGCAGCTCGGCAATGTAGAGCGAGGCCGAGGGGTCCTTCTCGGACGGCTTGAGCACGAAGGTGTTCCCGCAGGCGATCGCGTTGGCGAACATCCACATCGGGACCATGGCCGGGAAGTTGAACGGGGTGATCCCGGCCACGACGCCCAGCGGCTGGCGGATCTGGTAGACGTCGACCCCCGTCGAGGCCTGCTCGCTGAAGTCGCCCTTGAGCAGGTGGGCGATGCCGGTCGCGAACTCGATGTTCTCCAGGCCGCGGGCGACCTCGCCCTGCGCGTCCGAGACGACCTTGCCGTGCTCGGCCGTGATGAGAGCCGCGAGCTCCCTCCGGTGCGCCTCCACCAGGTTTCGGATCCGGAAGAGGATCTCGGTCCGGCGGGAGAGCGACATGGCCCGCCAGGCGGGGAAGGCGGCCCGGGCCGCCGCGACCGCGGCGTCGACCTCCTCGACGGAGGCGAAGCCGACTTCGCGGGCGATCCGGCCGCTGGCCGGGTCGTAGACCGGGCCGCTCCGGCCCGAGGCCGCGGCGACGGGCCGGCCGTCGATCCAGTGGTGGACCCGCGGCGACGCCGCGGCGAGGGGGGCGGTGGCGGGGCCGGCGGCCCGGCGGGCGGCGGCCCGCGGATCGGCAACCTGGGTCATGGGACGCACCTCACGGTTCCGGCCGGCGCGGGAATGGGACGCTGCCCGCGCTGGCAGGCCCAACGATACCCGGCCGCGCCCTGGTCGGCCAGCGACGGGCCCGGGTCCGGGAGCCGGGTCAGAAGCGAGGGCGCGTCGCCGGGTCGGGCCAGGCCGGGGCGGTTGCCCGGGCCTGGCGGGCGGCCGCGTCGCGGGCGAGCACGGCCAGCACGACGAGGCAGCCGGCCGCCAGGCCGACATCGAGGAGCTGCTCCGCGCGGAGGGGGCCCAGGACCGTGGCGTCCCGCCAGGTCGTGGCGACGACGGCGCGGCCGAGGCACCAGAGCGCGACGGCCGCCAGGTAGCGGCGGGCGGGCCGGCGGCGGAAGGGTCGGGCCCGGCCGATCATCAGCAGCGCGAGCAGGACCAGCAGGGTCATGCCCGCCTCCAGCACCTGCGACGGGATCGCCGGCTGGTCGGCCAGGCCGCTGCCCCACGCCGCGTCGCGCGCGTAGGCGGTCGCCCAGCTCGCGTCGGAGAAGGCTCCCTGCCCGGTGCCGCCGAGGGCCATCGCCAGCTTGCCGAGCGCGATGCCCAGCAGGACGGGCCCCGCGGCAAGCCCGAGCCAGCGGCCAACGGGAGCGTCGAGCAGCCGCGCGACGTAGGCCCCGGTCAGGGTTCCACCCACCAGCGCGCCGGATAGCGACAGGCTGCCCTGCGACGGGTCGGCCAGAGCCGCCGGGTTCGCCGCGTAGTAGTCCAGGTGGATGAGGGCGTAGCCAAGCCGCCCCACCACCACCGCGCCGGGAACGGCGCCGAGGACGATGAAGAGGAGGTCGTCGCGCCTCAGGTGCCAGGGCTCGGACCACCCCTCCAGCGCTCGCCCGGCCTCCGGCTGGCGGCCGACGGCGGTTCTCCCGGCAAGCACGGCGGCCAGAGTCAGCGCAACCAGGATGGCGGCGGCCACGCCGAGCGTCTCGAGACGGAGGCTCAGCCCCCCAAGACGGAGGTATGGATCGAAGTCGAGCGCGACGACGGCGTCCGGCACGAGGCCAGTGTAGCGAAGGGGACCGCACCGCCGGACGCCCGCTCTCGATGCCGAGTGAATCCGTCAGTGCTGACTGCCGAGTGATTTTGTCAGTCTCCACGGATGGAGACGATCACGATGACGGTGCGCGAGCAGCAGCGAGCGAGGGTCCTCTGGCGGATCGGCAACGGCGAGCTGACGGTCACCGAGGGAGCCGCGCTGATGGGCCTCTCGGAGCGGCAGGTGTGGCGCCTGCGGCGGATCGTCGGCGACGCCGGTCCGGCCGGGCTCGCCCACGGCAATCGTGGCCGGCGCTCGCCGCGCCGAACACCGTCGCCGGTCCGCGACGCCATCCTCGCCATCCGCGCGGCATACGGCCCGATCAACGACTGCCACTTCCGGGAGCTGCTCGCCGAGCGTGAGGGGATCGAGATCAGCCGGGAGTGCCTCAGATCGGTCCTGCGGGCGGCCGGGGTCGCGAGCCCCCGCCGTCGCCGACCGCCCGCGTATCGCAGCCGCCGGCCACGCCTGGCGATGGCCGGCGCGCTCCTCCAGCTCGACGGCAGCCGCCACGACTGGCTCGAGGGCCGAGGCCCGTGGCTGACCCTGGTGGGAGCGATCGACGATGCGACCGGGCAGGTCGTGGGAGCCGTCTTCCGCGACCACGAGGACAGCGCCGGCTACCTGGCCGTTCTCGACCAGGTGGCGACCCGCTACGGGCTGCCCAGGGCGATCTACCGCGACGGTCACAGCGCCTTCGAGGTGACGAGGCCGCGGCGCTCGGGCGAGCCCGACCTGACCCAGGTTGGGCGGGCGCTCGTTGAGCTCGGGATCGCCTCGATCGCGGCCGGCTCGCCGCAGGCCAAGGGCCGGATCGAGCGGCTCTGGGGGACCTTCCAGGACCGCCTCGTCGCCGAGCTTCGCCTCGCCGGCGCCGGCGATCGGGACGGGGCGTCCGCCTTCCTGCCGGGCTTCATCGAGCGCCACAACGTCCGCTTCGGCGTCCCCGCCGAGGATCCCGAGCCCGCCTGGCGGGCGCTGCCGGATGGCCTCGACCTCGACCGTGTCCTCGTCTTCAAGTACCGCCGCAAGGTCGCCAAGGACCACACCGTTCGGGTCGGTGCCCGGGTCCTGCAGCTGCCGCGCCGGGCGACCGGGGCGGCGAACTACGCGGGCAAGCTCATCGAGGTCCACGAGGCCCTCGACGGCTCGATCGTCGCCTGGGACGGCCAGCGCCGCCTGGCAACGGCCGTCGCTCCGGCCGATCCTGGCCAGCTGCGGGCCCACGACGACCCGCGGGCGGCTCCGGGTCTCGTCCCGGCGTCCGCCAGGCTCCCCTGGGTCCCGCCACCCGACCACCCCTGGAAGCGCGTACGCTCCGACAGCAGGTTGGCTCAGCGACTGTCAGATTCAGTCGGCAGATGAGCTGACGGATTCACTCCGCTTCGACAGCGCCTGCACCGGGCCGGCCCACGCCCGCCGGCTCGTGCCGGCCACCTTACCACGGCCGCCGGTCACTTCCCAACGTATGCGAGTCACCGCATATCCACGAGCCGGCCGTCACCGGCCAGCCCGGCAGATGTCGCCGGCCGCATCCGGGCTCGACGCCCGCCTATCGCGGCCTGATGTCGCGAGGGCATGTCCGCGGCGCTCGCGCGTGCAATTCGATCTCGGACTCGAGGGCCCGGCCCTTCTGGTCGGCATCTCCCTGGCCTTCGGCAAGATCGCCCAGGCCATCTTCCGGAGCTCGGCGACCCGCCGGTTGTGGCTCATCGGCGGGACTGCCCGGTTCAGCGGTGGCCTGTTCGCGAGCGAGGTCGTCTGGGGGAGCCTCACTGGAGAGGAGATCCAGCCCATTGTCGACGGTCTGGCACGCGACGAGTCCCTGCTCGGGGCCTCGTCCTCGGCCTCCCGGTCGTTCTCCTGACCAGGTACGTCACGGGGCGCAGCCGCCGGCGCCGACCGATCCCATCCTGACGCGCCGGACGCGGATTCCGGCCGGCAGGGTGGCGCCCTCCCGGTACACTGCTGCCCCGTGACCATCCCCCAGGACCGCCTGCGCAACTTCTCGATCATCGCCCACATCGACCACGGCAAGTCCACGCTCGCCGACCGGTTCCTGGAGCTGACCCACACGATCGACCCCCGGCAGATGACGAGCCAGGTTCTCGATTCGATGGACCTGGAGCGGGAGAAGGGGATCACGATCAAGGCCCGGGCGGTCCGCCTCGAATACACCGCGGCCGACGGTCTCCGCTACGGCCTCGACCTGATCGACACGCCCGGCCACGTCGACTTCAGTTACGAGGTCAGCCGCAGCCTCCAGGCCTGCGAGGGAGCCGTCCTCGTGGTCGATGCCACCCAGGGGATCGAGGCCCAGACCCTCGCCAACGTCTACCTGGCGCTGCGCCAGAACCTGGTGATCATCCCCGTCGTCAACAAGATCGACCTGCCCTCCGCCCGGCCCGACGTCGTGATCGAGGAGCTGGAGTCGGTCCTGGCCATCCCCCGCGAAGAGGTCCTCCTCGCCTCGGCCAAGGACGGGACCGGCGTCCCCGAGATCCTCCAGGCGATCGTCGACCGGGTCCCGCCGCCCAAGGGCGACCCGGAAGCCCCGCTCCAGGCGCTCATCTTCGACTCCCACTACGACCCCTACAAGGGCGTGGTGGTCTACGTCCGCCTCGACCAGGGCACCCTCCACGGGCACGACCGGATCCTCCTGATGGCCTCGGGGGTCGACTCGGAGCTGCTGGAGCTGGGCGTATTCCGGCCGCAGCTCGTGCCGGTTGAGCGGCTCGCGGCGGGCGAGGTCGGCTACGTGGCAACCGGCCTCAAGAGCGTCCGCGACGCCCGGGTGGGGGACACCGTCACGTCGCACGCCCGGCCGGCCGCCCACGCCCTGCCCGGCTACCAGCCCGCGAAGAGTCTCGTCTTCGCCGGCATCTACCCGATCAGCGGGCCGGACTACCCTGCCCTCCGCGATGCCCTCGAGAAGCTCCACCTCAACGACGCCAGCTTCAGCTTCGAGCCCGAAAGCTCGGTCGCCCTCGGCTTCGGCTTCCGGCTGGGCTTCCTTGGGCTGCTCCACATGGAGATCGTCCAGGAGCGGCTGGAGCGCGAGTTCGGGCTGGACCTGATCGCCTCCGCCCCGTCGGTCGCCTACCGGGTCGTCCTGTCGCACGACCGCGGCATCGTCGAGGTGGACAATCCCTCCCAGATGCCGAACGCCGGCGAGATCGAGGAGATCCGGGAGCCCTGGGTCAAGCTGAGCGTGGTCAGCCCGGCGGCCTACATCGGCAGCCTGATGGAGCTCGCCACGGGCCATCGCGGCAGCTTCCAGCAGATGGAGTACCTGGACCCGCAGCGCGTCCTGCTCACCTTCGAGCTGCCGCTGGCGGAGGTGATCGTCGATCTCTACGACCAGCTCAAGAGCCGGACCCAGGGCTACGCCTCGATGGATTACGAGGAGATCGGCGAGCGAGCGGCCGACCTCGTCAAGGTGGACGTCCTCGTCAACGGCGAGCCGGTCGACGCCCTCTCGGTGATCGTCCATCGCGAGCGGGCGCAGGTTACGGGCCGCGACCTGGTCCATCGGCTGCGGCGGTTGATCCCGCGCCAGCTCTTCGAGGTCCCCATCCAGGCGGCGATCGGGTCCAACGTGATCGCCCGTGAGACCGTCGCCGCGATGCGCAAGAACGTCCTCGCCAAGTGCTACGGTGGCGACATCACCCGCAAGCGGAAGCTGCTCGAGAAGCAGAAGGAGGGCAAGCAGCGGATGAAGCGTGTGGGCTCGGTCGAGATCCCCCAGGAGGCGTTCCTGGCCGTTCTCCGCGTCGACGAGGGCTAGGCGGTGGAATCGACCCTCCGGGCCATGGTCGCCCTCGGCATCGCCCTGCTCCTGGTGATGCTCCGCCTTGAGGCGGAGCGCTTCGGAGCGGCCGAGTACGACGAGGCGACGGCGGGCCACCTGCCGGCCCTCCGGCGGCGGCTGAGCTGGTACGCGCTCGGGCTCATCCTCCTCTTCGTCATCTTCGTGGCCTACCCGGCGCCCCGGAGCGACCTCCACCTCACGACCGGCGATCGGCTGGAGGCGATCCTCTTCGGTCTCGGCTTCGGAGCGGTCGGGACGGCCCAGGCGGTCGCCTTCGCCTGGCTGCGCTACCGGCGCCTCCGGCTGCCGGAGCCGAAGCTCTATGCCGGGGCGGTGGTCAACGCGCTGGGCACGGCCCTCATCGACGAGGCGGCCTTCCGCGGCGTCCTGATGGGCTTCGTACTGCTGGCAGGCGTGGACGGGTCGACGGCCAACGTCATCCAGGCCCTGCTCTACGCGCTGGCGACGCGCCTCGGTGCCCCGGGCCGCGATCGCTACATGCTGGTCCTGGTGCTGCTGATCGGCCTGGCCGGTGGCTGGCTGACGCTGGCGACCGGCGGCATCGGCGCGGCCTTCGTGGGCCACTCGATCACCCGCTTCGCGACCTTCCTGACCACCGGCCACCCGGGCCGGGTGGCCCTGCCGGGCCACGAGAGCGAGGACGTCGAGCGGGTTCACCGTCCGCCCGAGGGCTGGCAGGTCGTCCCGGACGGCGCGCGCCGGAGGCGCTGAGGCGGAGATCGGCCATGGCGAAGGTTCCCGCCGTCGGCGACGGTACGGGAGCGAGCGCGCCGGCGGAGGCCGCGCCCGCCGAGTCGACCGTGGACATCGCCCCCGCGGAGGCCGCGCCGGCGGAGACGTCGCCCGCGCCCGCGCCCGCCCCAGCCCCCGCCCCCGCTGCCCCCGCGGACGCCGCGCCCGCGGCTGAACCCCCCGCCGAGCGGCGGCCGCCGGTGGCGCTCTACCTCCATGTCCCCTTCTGCGTCTCGGTCTGCCCCTACTGCGACTTCGTGGTCTATGCCGGGAGCGCCGCTCGCGGCCCGCGATCGCTCGTCGAGCCGTTCCTCGACGCGGTGCTGGCCGAGCTGGAGCTGCGCGCGGACGGGCTGGACATGGCCTTCGGCGCGCCCGCCACATCGGCCCGCCCCGCGCTCGCCTCCCTCTACCTCGGCGGCGGCACGCCGTCCCTGCTGGGCGCCGGGGCGGTGGAGCGGCTGTTGGAGCGGGTCGTGGCTCGCTTCGGCCTGGCCCCCCACGCCGAGGTGACCATCGAGGCAAACCCCGGGCCCGACGAGCGCGGTGACCTGGCCGGCTTCCGGGCCGCCGGCGTCACGCGCGTGTCGTTCGGGGCGCAGAGCTTCGCCGACGCCGAGCTGCGGCGCCTGGGTCGTCGCCACGCCCCCGACGACGTGGCGGACGCCGTCGCCGCGGCGCGCCGGGCCGGCATCACCTCGCTGAACCTCGACCTCCTCTACGACCTGCCAGGCCAGGACCAGGAGCGCTGGGGCGCGAGCCTCGACGCCGCGCTGGCCCTGGCGCCCGACCACCTCTCGCTCTACGCGCTCACTCTCGACGACCCGGAGGCCGAGGGGCTGGCGGGTCCGCTCGGCGATCACCTGGCGACGCGGCCGGGCGCCCGGCGCTGGCGCGAGCGAGCCAGGGCCGACCAGGATGAGGACCGTGCGGCGGCCGCCTACGAGCTCGCGACGGAACGACTCGCCGCCGCCGGCTGGCGTGGCTACGAGCTCTCCAACTGGGCCCGCGCCGGGCACGAGAGTCGCCACAACCTGGCCTACTGGGAGCGCCGCCCATACGAGGCGCTCGGCCCGGGGGCCCACGCCTTCGACGGCCGGACCAGGCGCTGGAATGCAGCTCGCCTGGACGCCTACCTGGCGGCGCTCCGGCCGCGGAGCGGCCCGCCCCATTTGCCCCCGGGCGGGGCGGAGACCCCGGACCCGGCCCAGGCTGAGGTCGAGTCGATCGTCCTGGGCCTCCGGCTCGACCGGGGCGTGCCGGCAGCGCTTGGTGAGCGACCGCGCTTCGCGGCCGCGATCGGTTGGGCGATGGCGAACGGTCTCCTCGAGCGGCTCGCTGCCGGCGAGAGTGACCGGCTGCGGCTGAGCGTGCGGGGTCGGCTCCTCTCCAACGAGCTGTTCGCGCGGCTCGTCTGAGGGTCGCCGGAGCCGCGCCCGTGACGCCGCCGGCCGGTCGCGCCGAGGTTTCCGGGAGTCGCGCGGCCGGCGGTGCCGGGGTCGCGCGATCCGATCCGGTCGGCGGGTCGAAGGGTGGAACAGGAGGCGGGGGTCGTTGACGATCCGCGTCGCGGGGCGGAGAGTCACACTCCCCGGCCAGGACGGGAGCCAGCGTTCCTGCGCCCGGACGGCCGGGCTTCAGACGAGTCGGGTGACGCCAATGCACGTTCTTCTTCCGAACCAGTTCGGGGAGCGTTACGACCGCTGGCGGACCCGCGTCCGCGGTGTCGAGAGCTCCTTTCTTGACGTCTGGTCGCGGCCGATGGTCTTCGCCACCGCCGTCTTCGGGCTCGGCGTGGCGGCGCTCGTCCTGAACCGGGCCGGGCTCGAGGTGGGACGGCTGGCCGACGCCGCCTGCCTGATCCTGCTCGCCGCCGCGGTCGGGGCCGCCCGCTTCACGACCCGCGGCCTCCAAGTCAACCGGACGGTCGAGGAGGTGGTCCGCCAGGCGGGCGAGACCCGCCGCGCCGCCCACCGGGCGATGGGCCGGCTGCCCGAGCCGGTTCGGGCGGAAGTCCTGGCCGAGGTGCAACGTGTCCTGCACGTGCTGGGCGGGCTGGCCCTGACGGCGGTCACGATCCTGATGCTGGTGGCCGCGGCCGTGGCCGGAGTGCCCCTCCTCAACCTGGCGGTGGCCATCGCGCCGCAGGCCGGAGGGTTCCTGCTCGCGGCGGTCATGTGCGAGGCGGCGATCCTCGTGACGGCCTTCGTGCGGCTGGTCGTCCAGACGGAGGCCCGCAGCCTGCCGGCGCGGGTCGCCGTGGTGGCCGAGCTGGACGACCTGGCGGCGACGCTCGCCCGGCCGCGCGAAGGCTAGGCCCCCGACAGTCCAGGCGGTCGGGCGGAACACCACGGCCGACCTGGCGGGCCGCCCCGGACAGCCCAGGCGGTCGGGCCGGTCGCGCCGGAGCGGGCGCCCCGGGCACGCGAGTCAGGTCCCTCCGGCGAGGCGGACCGGCAGGCGCCGCCGACCCCAGTCGCCGGGCGGCCCCTCGAAGACGCCCGGGATCCGCGTTCCGCAGGCCCGGCAGTGGCCGTCGTCGGTCAGGCGGTAGGCCCCCAGGTCGTACCAGTCCCGCTCGATGACCAGCGCCCCGCAGCCGTGGCAGCGGGTGCTCTGACCGTCACGGTCGGAGACGTTGCCGGTGTAGACGTAGCGGAGGCCGTTGGCGAGGGCGATGCGGCGGGCGCGGCGGAGGGTCGCGCCGGGCGTGGGCGGCACGTCAAGCAACCGATAATCGGGGTGGAAGGCCGTGAAGTGGAGCGGCACGTCCGGCCCCAGCGCCTCGGCGATCCAGCGCGTCTCGGCGTCGATCTCCTCGTCCGAGTCGTTGCGGCCCGGGATCAGCAGGGTCGCGATCTCCAGCCAGACCTTCGTCTCCTGCCGCAGGTAGCGGAGGGTGTCAAGGACCGGCGCGAGGCGGCCGGCGCAGAGCTCCTCGTAGAAGCCGTTCGTGAAACCCTTCAGGTCCACGTTGGCCGCGTCGATGTGGCGGTAGAACTCGACCCGCGGCTCGGGGTTGATGTAACCGGCGGTCACGGCCACTGCCCGCAGGCCCGCCTCGTGGCAGGCGTCGGCCACGTCCGCGGCGTACTCGAGGAAGACGACCGGATCGTTGTAGGTGAAGGCGACGCTGCGGCAGCCGAGCCGCCGGGCGGTCGCCGCGATGGTGGCCGGCGACGCGGCATCGGCCAGCGTGTCGATCTCGCGCGACTTCGAGATGTCCCAGTTCTGGCAGAAGCGGCAGGCCAGGTTGCAGCCGGCGGTGCCGAAGGAGAGGACCGCGCTCCCGGGCAGGAAGTGATCGAGCGGCTTCTTCTCGATCGGATCCACGCAAAAGCCGGATGATCGCCCGTAGGTGGTCAGGACGATCGAATCGCCCTGGCGCGCGCGGACGAAGCAGAGACCGCGCTGACCCTCGTGCAGGCGGCACTCCCGGGGGCAGACGTCGCACTGGATCCGGCCGTCGGGCAGGGCGTGCCAGAAGCGGGTGGGAGCGGCCGACGGTTCGACCTGGACGGTCATGGTCCGATTCTCGCCCCTCCGTCGAGAGCCGGTGCGGCGGACGCGGCCGGCTGGAGCGCGGGGGACGCCGGATGCGCCCCAGCCCTCGTCCGCTGGACGAGGGCTGGGGCGCGGGCCGGGAGAGGTCAGCGCAGGGCGGCGACGCAGGCCGCGGCATCGTCCCGGGCGGCCCGCAGCAGGTCGCGGGCCGATGCCTCGGTCGAGCGGGCGGCCCGCAGGACCGGCCCGGCCGTCCCGGCGTTCCACTGGGCTGGCGTCAGCGGCAGGAGCCCTGCCACGAGCGGACCGACCTGCGTCTGCGCCGTGGCCACGTTCTGGTCCATGGCATCGAGGTCGGCCTGGGCAGCGGTCACGTCCCGCCCGTTCGCCTTGGCCTCGGCGATCCGGCCGGCCAGGTTCGCGGCCAGCGTCTGGAACTTGCCGATGGCGACGGTCTCGGCATCGGCGCCGATCACCAGGTTGACCTGTGGTGCCACGAGAAGGTAGACCCGGTACTGGGTGGCGATCTTCGGCAGGTCGATCCGCAGCTGGGCGACGGTCGTGTCGGCGTCGATGGTGCCCTTCAGGGCGGTCAGGCCGCTCTGCGTGCCGGAGATCTCGGCGGCCAGGGCGGTCCGGGCGCCCGCCGTCAGGACGGTCGCCGACTGGACGCGGGCGGCGAGCGTGTCGAGGGTGGTGAAGCGCCGGTTGATCTCGCAGTCGCCGAGTGCCTTCAGGTTGCCGACAGTCGGATCGGCCCTGGCGGCCTGGCGCAGGCCGGCGCAGGCGGTGCTCTGGGCGAGCGGTGGTGCGCTGGGGGCCGTCTTGGACGGGGCCGGCGAGGCGGCAAAGGCCGAGCCGGCCGAGGTGAGGACGAGGAGACCGCTGGCCAGGAGGCCCGCGGCGGCACGTCGGACGGTGAGCTGCACGTCATTCTCCCTTCGTGTTGAGGTCGTTCGTCGCGTCGCTGATCGCCTGGTCGGCCGAGCCGAGCGCGCTGTCGATCTGCCGGAGCAGCGCCGCATCGGGGTCGGGCGTCCTGGCCGGGCCCGGGCCGGCTGTCGCCGAACTCCTGGTCGATGAGGCCGTGGCCGCCGTGCCCGCGGACGGCGTGGCGCCGGGGGCCGCGGCCGAATCCGCGGCGGACGAAATCGCCGCCGGCCGGGGGTTCGTCGCGACCACTCCCGCCCGACTTCCGCAGCCGGCGGCGAGGGCCGTCGCCAGCAGGAAGGCGGGGACCAGGCGAGCCGCCCCCGGGACGGGGATGAACACCGTGGTTCTCCTTGTCGTCAGCCCCGGGCCGGGGCCGTGGCGGAAGGGACGATGGCCGGGCGGGGTTCGCGGTCAAGGCGGCGGAGGTAAGCGCTCCGTAAGCGCCGCGGCACGGCAGCTGCTCGCGACGGCCCTGCCTGGGGAGATTCCGCGCCGCGGTTGCGGCCGTGGACCTTTCGTGGCAGACTTCCGCGCCATGACGCGCCGCATCGTCACGAGCGAGGCGAAGCAGAAGCTCTGGCGGCCCTGCCGGGAGGCACGGGCGCCGGGGCTCTGACGGCGCGCAACAGCGACGACCGAACGGAGCTTCCGGGCGCGGAGGCTCCAGGGGCCGCGGACACCGAGGATGGTGCCGCGGCCTTCGTGTTCTTCGGAAGGAGCCTCCGGACCCGGGGCGGGTGAACGAGAGGACCAGCGATGGACACGATCGTCTTCGGGGACGGCAACCTGGGTCGGGCGATCGCCGGCGCCCTGGTCGCGGCCGGTGACAGCCCGCGGGTCCTCGGGCGCCCCGCGGACGGGCGCCACGCCGCCGCCGACGTGGCCGGCGCCCGGCTCGCGTTCGAGGCCTCGCGCGCCGCGTCCGTCCTGCCGAACGTCGAAGTGGCGCTGGCCGGAGGCTGCCGCCGGTTCGTCATCGGGACGACGGCCTGGGACGCCGACCGGGCGGCGGTGGAGGCTAGCCTTCGAGAGCACGGCGCCGCCGCCGTCGCCGCCCCCAACCTGAGCCCCGGCGTCGCCGTCTTCCTCCGCCTCGTCGAGTCGGCCGACGAGGCGCTGGCCGCGCTGGGCGGTTTCGAGCCGTACCTGCTCGAGTGGCACCGGCGGGGCAAGGCCGACCGGCCCTCGGGGACCGCTCGCGAGATCGCCCGCCGGCTCGCGCCCACCCGCTCGCCCGGCGGGGGGGCGGGACTGGAGGTCGTCTCGATCCGCGCCGGCTCGTCGCCGGGGATGCACCTGGTCGCCTTCGACGCCCCGGGCGAGACGCTCGAGCTGCGCCTGACGGCCCGCGACCGCTCGGCCTACGCGGCCGGCGCCCTGCTCGCCGCCGACTGGCTCGCTCGGTCGGAGCGCGCCGCCGGCCTCCATTCTTTCGAGGAAGTCGTCGACGAGCTGCTCTGCGGTGGGGTGGGCGATCCCTCGAAACGGCGGGCGGTCGTCGCCCGCCGCGACGGACCGCCGGCCGTCTTGCCCGCCGCCCGTCCCGGCCGCCGCGGCCGGACCCAGTCGCCAGGAGCCGCCCGATGAACCGCCTCGAACGCACCGCCACGCCGACGCGACCCCTCCTCAGGGGCGCGCTCACCGCCCTCGTCACGCCCTTCACCCCGGGGGGTGCCCTCGACGAGGACGCCCTCCGCGAGCTCGTCCGCTGGCAGGCCCTGGCCGGGATCGACGGCCTGGTCCCCTGCGGGACCACCGGCGAGTCGCCGACCCTGACGCCCGCCGAGCGCGACCGCTTGATCGCCCTGACCGTGGAGACGCTGGCCGAGCGACCGTCGCGCAGCCGGATCGCCGTCGTCGCGGGGACCGGCACCAACGACACGAGCGCCACGATCGCGGCCACTCGCCGGGCGGGGGAGCTGGGCGCGGACGCCGCGCTCGTCGTCGCGCCCTACTACAACCGGCCGGACGGCCGGATGCTCGAGGCGCACTTTCGGGCGGTGGCCGACGAGGGCGACCTGCCGATCGTCGTCTACAACGTGCCGTCCCGGACCGGGTCGAACGTCACGGCCGACGTCCTCCTCCGCCTGGCCGAGCACCCGCGCGTGATCGGCGTCAAGGAGGCCTCAGGCGCGATGGAGCAGATCTCCACGATCTGCCGCGACCGACCGCGGGACGTGGCCGTCCTGGCCGGGGACGACGCCTGGGCGCTGGCCGTCATGGCCATGGGCGGCGACGGCGTCGTCTCGGTCGCCTCGAACGAGATCCCCGGCGAGATGGTCGCCCTCTGCACTGCCGTGTCGGCCGGCGACTGGGACGCCGCCCGCCGGATCCATGCCCGCTGGCTGCCGCTCTTCCTGGCGAATTTCCGTGGCGGGCCCAATCCGGTCCCGGCCAAGGCGGCCCTGGAGGCGATGGGCGTCCTCCGCAGCGACGCGGTCCGGCGGCCCCTGCTGCCGCTGGCCGCCGCCGATCGCGAGCGCCTGGTCGAGCTGCTGCGGGGCCTGGGGCTGCTCGAGGGTGGCGGTCGGCTGGCGGCGCAACCGATCGCCGAGCCCGCCGGCCCGGCCGTGGAGGCGGCGGCTTCGACCAGGCCGGCTTCGACCCACCCGGCCTCCACCCACCCGACGGCTCGCACGACGACGCGCCGTGGGGCGGCCGCATGACCGCCTGGACGAACCCGGCCGGGGAGGCAGGGGATGCGAGGACCCGCCCCGCCATCGACCCGGTGACCCTCCTGGCCGACCTGGAGTGCGGCCGGGTCCGCGCCGCCTGGCCGGACGCTGGGGCGGCGGGCGGCTGGCGCGTGGATCCGGAGGTCAAGTCGGCGATCCTGGCCCGTTTCGCCGACCGCCGGACGCGTGACTGGGACCTGGGCGGTGCTCTCCAGTTCCGGGACCGCGTGGGCCTGCCGCCGCGAAACCTGCTCGGCGACCCGGCCGGCACGGCCGAGGTGACGGCTGGCCGCCCCTGGCGGGTGGTGCCGGGTGGCACCAGCGTTCGGGCCGGCGTCCGCCTGGGGCCCGGCGTCGTCATCATGCCGCCCGCCTTCGTCAACGTCGGGGCCTGGATCGGCGAGGAGGCGATGATCGACTCGCATGTCCTGGTCGGCTCCTGCGCCCAGGTCGGGGCGCGCGTCCATCTGGCCGCCGGGGTCCTGCTGGGGGGCGTGCTGGAGCCGCCCGGGGCGCGGCCCGTCATCGTGGAGGACGACGCCTTCGTCGGCGCGGCCGCCACGCTGCTCGAGGGCGTCCTCGTCGGCGCGGGCGCGGTGATCGGGGCCGGCGTCACCCTGACCGGCACCTCGCGCCTCTTCGACCTCGTTCGCGAGCGCGAGCTGGCCGGCACGGCGGCGGAGCCGCTCGCCGTCCCGCCGGGAGCGGTGGTCGTGCCCGGCGTCCGGCGGCTCGGCGGGTCGTTCGCCGAGGCCAACGGCCTGGGCGCGATCACCGCCCTGATCGTCAAGGACCGGACGCCGGGAACCGACGCCCGGGTGGCCCTGGAAGCAGCCCTCCGATGAGGGCGACCGGGACAGGCTCAGCGGCGAGGGCCATGGACTCCAACCGGACCAGGGCGGCCCGGGTGGAGTCGGGAGCCGCCGGGATCCTGGAGAGCGACCTGCTGGCCGGCCTCGAGCCGGAGCGTCTGGCGGAGCGCTTCGGGACCCCGCTCTACGTCTACGACCTGGACGTCGTCGCCTGCCGCTTCGCCGCCCTCCGCGCCGCCCTTCCGCCATCGTTCGAGGTCGCCTATGCGGTCAAGGCCAACCCGGCCCTGGCGGTCATCGCCCGGCTCGGCGCGCTCGGGGCCGGCGCGGACGTCGCCTCGGCCGGCGAGCTGGCCGCGGCGCTGCGGGCCGGGATTCCTGCCGCGCGCATCGTCGTCACCGGGCCGGGCAAGCGTTCCGGCGAGCTGGAGCTGGCCGTCGGTTCGCGAGTCCGGGCGGTCACGGTCGAATCCCCCGGTGAGCTCGACCGCCTGGAGGCCACCGCGGCGGCGCTCGAACGGCGGACGCCGATTTTGCTCCGCGCGGCGGTCACGGACGACGGCGCCAAGCGGGTGCGCCTGATCGGTGGCGACGGGGCGGCCAAGTTCGGGATGGACCGCGACGACCTGCTGGCCTGCGGCCGGCGGGCGATCGACTCGCCTCACCTCGAGCTCCTCGGCCTGCATGCCTTCGGTGCCTCCAACGTACTTTCGGCGGCGGCCATCGTCGCGCACGTCCAGGCCACGCTGGAGCTGGCGGCCGGCCTCGCCCGGGCGACCGGACTGCCCCTGCGGCTGGTCGACGTCGGCGGCGGCCTCGGCATCCCCTATGGGCCCGACGAGGAGCCGCTCGACCTCGCGGCGCTCGGGGCTGGCCTGGCCGGCCTCCGGGAAGCCTGGGCCGCCGATCCGCTGGTGGCGGGGGCGCGCGTCCTGCTCGAGCCGGGCCGCTTCCTCGTCGGCCCGGCCGGTGCCTACCTGGCCCGAGTCGTCGACCGCAAGCGCGTCGGGGGCGCGGATGTGGCCATCCTGGATGGTGGCATCCACCACCTGGTCCGGCCGGCGCTGACCGGGCAGGAGCACCGGATCGCGACCCTCGGGGTGCTCGGGAGGGCGGGAGACGGAAACCGCCGGGAGCCCGTCACCGTCGCCGGCCCGCTCTGCACCGGGCTGGACGTCTTCGGGCGGCGGGCGGACCTGCCGCCACCGGCGGTGGGCGACCTGGTCGCGATCCTCGACGCCGGCGCCTACGGCTACACCGAATCGATGCCGCTCTTCCTCTCCCACCCCATGCCCGCCGAGGTAGCCGTCCGTGGTGGCCGGGCCGAGCTGATCCGACCGCGGATCGAACCATCCGAGCTCCTGGAGCGGCAGATCCTGCCGGCCTGGTAGGGGGCCGGCCGGTCTCCGGCACGTCTGCGGGACCGGCGAAGGGACGATCGGAGCCCGGCGTCCCGCGCGGGACGTGACACCCCCGCCACTAGGTGACCGAGGAACCTTGACAGGCGACCCGCCAGGCGGCCATCGTCGCCGCGTGGCCCCCCGCCGCGGCGACTCCCGCGCCGACTCCCGCGCCGACCTGGCGGCCACGGTCGGGCGTCCCCCGGCAGCCTCCGCCGGGACCGTGGTCGGCCGCTCCCTGCCCCGCCGCGAGGGCCCGGCCAAGCTGACCGGCGCCGCCCGCTACACCGACGACCTGATCGTCCCGGGCGCCTGGTTCGGCTTCACCCTCCGCTCGACGGAAGCGCACGCCCGCCTGCTGGGCCTGGAGCTCGATCCCGCCTTCGACTGGTCGCGGGTCGTCGTCGTGACCGCCGCGGAGATCCCCGGCGAGAACGTCGTCCACCTGATGGCCGACGACCAGCCCGCCCTCGTCGCCGACGTCATCCGGCACGTCGCCGAGCCGGTCGCCCTGGTGGCGGCCGCGGACCCGGCCACCGCGCGGGCCGCGCGCGACGCGATCCGCCTGCGAACCGAGCCGCTGCCGGCGATCCTGGACCCGCTCGCCTCCGAGCGCGCCTTCGCCCGCTACGAGATCGGCCGCGGCGACGTGGAGGCCGGCCTGGCGGCGGCCGACCTGGTCGTCGAGGGGACCTACCGCGTCGGCTACCAGGAGCAGCTCTACCTGGAGCCGCAGGCGATGATCGCGGTCCCGGGCGAGGACCGTGGCGTGACCGTCCACGGTTCGCTCCAGTGTCCCTACTACGTCCACGCCGCGCTGGCGCGGGCCCTCGGCCTGGCCGGGGAGCAGGTCGTGGTCATCCAGGAGGAGACGGGCGGCGGATTCGGCGGCAAGGAGGAGTACCCCTCCATGCTGGCGATCCATGCCTCGCTGCTGGCCCTGCGGGCCGGCCGTCCCGTGCGGATCGTCTACGACCGCCACGAGGATGTCGCGGCGACCACCAAGCGCCATCCGGCCGTCGTCACCCACCGGACCGGTGTCACGCGCGATGGCCGCCTGGTCGCCCAGGACGTGGACGTGGTCATGGACGCGGGGGCCTACGCGACGCTGTCGCCCGTCGTCCTTTCGCGGGGGGCGATCCACGCGGCCGGCCCCTATGCCTGCCCGAACGTGCGGATCCGGGCCCGGACGATGGCCACCAACACGCCGCCGAACGGGGCGTTCCGCGGCTTCGGCGCGCCCCAGACCGAGTTCGCGGCGGAGACGCAGGTGAACCGGGTGGCCGAAGCCCTCGGCGTCAGCCCGCTGGAGCTCCGGCGCCGCTGGGCCTACCGGCCGGGCGACGTGACGCCGACCGGCCAGGTCCTCCGCGAGAGCGTGGGCGCGGGGGTGGTCCTGGAGAGGGTGGCGGAGGCGGCCGACTACGAGCCGGTGCGCGCTCGCACGGCCGAGGCGCGAATGGCGCGGGCGACGCGCCCGGCAGGCGCCCGCACCGACAGGCTCGATGGCCGAACGGCCCACGGCATCGGGCTCGCCCTGGCCTGGCACGGGGCCGGCTTCACCGGCGCCGGGGAGCGCTTCCTGGCCAGCGTGGCCGGCGTGGAGCGGTCGGCCGACGGGCAGGTCCTCGTCTACACGGACTCGACCGAGATCGGCCAGGGAGCCAGGACCGTCCTGTCCCAGCTCGTCGCCGAGGCCCTCGGGGTGCCGGCCGAGGCCGTGGAGGTGGCGCCCGGCGACACGTCCGTCGTGCCGAACAGCGGCCCCACGGTCGCCTCGCGGACGACCATGGTCGTCGGCGGCCTGCTGATCCGGGCCGCCGAGCGGCTCCGGGCCGACGTCGAGGCGCGGACCGGCGCCCCGTTCGCGACCTCCTATCGCACCGACGCGGCGCAGGCCGGCCGCGTCCGCTTCGATGAGCAGTTCGAGGGCTACCCCGGCATTGTCTGGGACGACGCGACCCACCGCGGCGACGCCTACCCGGCCTACAGCTGGGCGGCCGCCGTGGCCGAGGTGGACGTCGACCTCGACACCGGCGAGGTCCGGGTCGGCTCGGTCGTGGCCGCCGACGAGATCGGCCGCGTGGTCAACCCGGTCCTGGCCGCCGGCCAGGTCGAGGGCGGCACGCTCCAGGCCGTCGGCTACGCGACCATCGAGGAGCTGCAGGCCCGGGACGGACGCTACCTGAACGACCGGCTGGCGACCTACCTGGTGCCGACGGCCGTCGACGCGCCGCGGATCGAGGCGATCCTGCTCGAAGAGCCGTTCGCCGGCGCGCCGCACCGGGCCAAGGGGCTGGGCGAGCTGCCGATGGACGTCGGCGCACCGGCCGTCATCGACGCGATCCACGACGCGACGGGTGCCTGGATCGCCGAGCTGCCGGCGACGCCCGAGCGGGTCTTGGCCGCGCTCGAGGCCCGGGAGGGCCGGCGATGACGCTCGCGACGGCGGCCCGGCTGCGCTTCACGGTCAACGGCCGGCCGGCCGAGGTGGCCGGGCCAGGTGGCCGGCGCCTCCTCGACCTCCTGCGCCTGGAGCTCGGCCTGACCGGCACGAAAGAGGGCTGCGGCGAGGGCGAGTGCGGCGCCTGCTCGGTGCTGCTCGACGGCGAGCTCGTGGCGAGCTGCCTGGTCCCGGTGGCCCAGGTCCAGGGCCGGGCGGTGCTTACGGTCGAGGGCCTGGCCCGGGAGGGCCGGCTCGACCCCCTCCAGGTGGCCTTCCTCGAGACCGGCGCGAGCCAGTGCGGCTTCTGCACGCCGGCGATGCTGCTGGCGGGCCGGGCGTTCCTGGCCTCCGGCGCGGAGCCGACCGAGGACGCCATCCGGGAGGCGATCGCGGGCACGCTCTGCCGCTGCACCGGCTACACGCGGATCGTCGAGGGGATCCGGCTGGCCGCGACGGACCCACCGGGCGCGGCGATCCCGGCGCCCGCTCTGGCGCCGCTGGCCGAAGCCGGGGGCTCCCCGGCCGCTCTGCCCTCCGGTGCCCCGGAGGTGGTCTCGCCCGGCAGCCTGGCCGACGCCCTGGCGGTGCTGGCGGCGGAGCATCCTCGACCGATCGCCGGCGGGACCGACCTGATGGTAGGCCTGGCCTCCCGGGCGGCCACCGCGGCCTGGCCGCTGCTGGACCTGGGCGACCTCGACGAGCTGCGGGGGATCCGCCTGGAGCCGGGCCGGGCGGCACAGTTCGGGGCGCTCGTTTTGGGGGCCCTGACCACCTACGCCGAGCTCCGCCGGTCGGCGCTCGTGGCCGAGCACCTGCCCGTCCTCGCCGAGATGGCCGCCTCCGTCGGCGCGGTCCAGGTCCAGAACCGCGGCACCCTGGGCGGCAACATCGTGACCGCCTCGCCTGCCGGCGACAGCCTGCCGCTGCTCCTCGCGACCGACGCGGAGATCCTGGTCGAGAGCCTCCGCGGCCGGCGATCTGTCCCCGCCGCCGCCTTCTGGCCCGCCTACCGGCAGACGGCCCTGGCGTCCGACGAGCTGGTCTTGGCGGTCCGGGTCCCGCTGCCGGTCGGCCGCCACGTCCGCTTCCGCAAGGTCGGCACGCGGCAGGCGCAGGCGATCGCCAAGGCGTCCGTGGCCCTCGCCTGGCGCGAGGAGGGCGGCACCTGGCGCGACGTCCGGGTCGCGCTCGGTTCACTCGCCCCGACGCCGGTCCGGGCCCTCGCCACGGAGGCCGTGCTGGAGGGCCAGCGACCCACAGCGGCACTGGCCGACCGGGCCGCTGCGGCCGTCGCCGCGGAGATCAGCCCGATCGACGACGTCCGCTCGACCGCCGTTTACCGCCGCTCGGTGACGGCGCGGGTCCTGCGCCGCCTGATCCTGGACGCCGTCCCCGGCCGTAAAGCCGGCTGACCCGCCGGCCGGGAGGCGATCAGCCGGCCGCGCGGCCCGGGCCGCCGGGACGAAAGGAGCGAGCGCGCTCGGCCTGCCGGCAGCCGGCTCACGGCACCGTTTCCGAGACCGACGCCTGCCTGCGCCCGGCGGCCGCCCCGGCTGCCCGGGGGGCGGCGGCCCGGGCGGCGGGCGAATCGCGCATCGGCAGCCGCGTCCGCCAGGCCCCGTCGAAGGCGTGGAGCGCGCCCGCGACCGCCGCCGGCGTCGGGACCAGGACGGCCTCGCCGGCGCCCTTGGCGCCGAGCGGCCCCTCCGGCTGCGGCTCCTCGACCAGGATCACCTCGAGCGGCGGCATCCCCGCCGGCGGGATCATACCCAGCGACTTGAGGCTGTGGGTGACCGGCCAACCGCCCTCGAGCCGCAGCTCCTCGCTGAGGGCGTAGCCGAGGCCCATGTGGACGCCGCCCTCCACCTGGCCCTCCATCGCCGCCGGGTTGATCGCCCGTCCGACGTCTTGGGCGGCCACCACGCGGGCCAGCCGGCCGGTCTCGTCGAGGATCACCACCTGGCTCGACCAGCCGTAGGCGAAGTGGGTGACCGGCTCGGCGGCCGCGTTGTCGGTCGTCCAGTCGACCACGAACTCCCCGTCGAACTCGCGCCCGGCCAGGGCTTCCAGGGGTGCGTCGGCCAGGGCCGCCTTCAGCCGCCGGGCCGCGTCGAGCACCGCCTGGCCGCCGAGCGCGGTCGCGCGCGAGGCCGTCGTCTCGCCGGTGTCGAGCTCGCGCTCGGTGTCCACCGCGACGCGGATCCGCTCGGCCGGGAAGCCCAGCGCCCCGGCGGCGAGCTGGCGGAGGACCGTGTGGACACCCTGGCCCATCTCCGTCCAGGAATGGAGGAGCGTGATCGTGCCGTCGGCCTCCGGCCGCAGGATCGCCCTGCCCCGCTCGATCATCCCGTTGCCGACACCGGTGTTCTTGGCCCCGCAGGCGATCCCGGCGAAGCGGGCGCCGCGGTAGGCGTCCCGGACCGCCAGCAGGGTCCGCTTGACACCCACGCCGGGCCCCAGGAGCTGGCCCGTGCCGAAGCGGTCGCCCGCCTCCACCGCGTTGCGCCAGCGTATCTCCCAGCCGTCGAGGCCGACCCGCTCGGCCAGGCGGTCCAGCAGCCCCTCCATGGCGAAGGTGACCTGGACGACGCCGAAGCCGCGCATCGCCCCGGCCGGCGGGTTGTTGGTGGCCACCGCTCTGGCCTCCACGTCCACGTTCGGCACGCGGTAGGCGCCGCAGGCGTGGCCGGCGGCCCGCTCTAGGACCTTGTCGCCGACGCTCAGGTAGGCGCCGGTGTCGCCGACGATCCGGGCCCGGACCGCCACGAGCCGCCCTTCGGGGTCGCAGCCGGCCGTGTAGTCCATGGTCATGGCGTGGCGCTTCGGGTGGAGGCGGATGCTCTCGCCGCGGCTCAGGGCCAGGTGGACCGGCCGGCCGGTGAGCAGGGCCAGCAGGGCGGCCTGGCCCTGGACGCTCAGATCCTCCTTGCCGCCGAAGCCGCCGCCGGTGGGCACCTGGGTGACCCGGACCGCGGACTCGGGCAGGCCCAGGAACGAGGCGATCTGGCGGCGGTCCTCCCAGGCGCCCTGGCCCTGCGAGTGGACCCGGAGGGTCGGAGCCGGTCGGCCGTCCGTCCCCGGTTCGCCGGCCCGGTTCGGGACGGCCAGGCAGGCCTCCGGCTCCAGGAAGGCGTGCTCGATCGGCTGCGTCCGGAAGGTCTCGCTCACGACGTTGGCGGCGCCGGCCAGGGCCGCCTCGACGTCGCCGTGGCGGACGACGGAGAGTGAGCGGACGTTGCCGCCGGCGTGGAGGCGCGGCGCACCGTCCGCCATCGCGGCGAAGGGATCGGTGAGCGGCTCGCGAACGTCGTAGTCCACGTCGATCGCGGCCGCGGCCCGGCGGGCCGCCCGGCGCGTCTCCGCGGCCACGATCGCCAGGACGTCGCCGACGCAGTGCGTCTCCTCGCCCTCGGCGACGAGGAGCGGCCAGTCCGCCTCGATCAGGCCCTGGACGCGCCGGCCCGGCACGTCGGCGGCGGTCGCGATCCGGACGACCCCGGGCAGCGCCGCGGCCCGGGTCGGGTCGATCCGCCGGACGAGCGCCCGGGGATGGTCCGAGAGGCGGACGGCGCCATGGAGCATGCCCGGGACGGCCAGGTCACGGACGAACGGCCGCTCCCCGAGGACCAGCTCGCGGCCCTCGTAGCGTGGAGCGCGCTCGCCGACGCCGCCGTCGGCCGGAACGGCGGGGGCGGACTCCACGCCGCGCCGGACCGCGGTCACCTGGCGGATCGCCTCGATCACCTTGACGTAGCCGGTGCAGCGGCAGAGGTTGCCGGCCAGGGCGGTCGCCACCTCCCCGGGGCTCGGATCGGGCGTCCGTCGGAGGAGCGCCTCCGCCTTCATCACGATGCCGGGAGTGCAGTAGCCGCACTGGACCGCGCCGGCGGCCACGAAGGCGTCCGCCCACAGGGCCCGGGCGTCCGCAGGCAGCCCTTCCAGCGTCAGGACGTCCTTGCCCGCGAAACGAAGAGCGGGCTGTGAGCAGGCGACCACCGGCCGCCCACCGACGATCACCGTGCAGGCCCCGCACGAGCCTTCGGGCGCGCAGCCGTCCTTCATCGAGCGCAGTCCGAGCCGCTCGCGCAGCAGCTCAAGGAGACTCTCGTCGGGCTCGACCTCGACCGAAACGGGCCGGCCGTTGAGCGTCAGGTGCATCCGGGCGTCCGCTCCTCCCTGCCGGCGACGGGGACGCGACGCCGCACGTGGGGTCAATCTAGCCCGCCCCGGACGCCCGGGACCCGTGCCGTTCGGCCCGACCTCCCCGCCGCGCCGCGCCCTGAGCTCCGCCGGCCGCGGACGGCGGAGCGCCGCTGCCGGACGTCGGCCCCATCGCCGTGACCGGAAACCCGCGGCCGCCGGGTCGCGGATCAGCCGGGGCAACGCTCCGGTGCGCGCCTGTCGATCCTACCGACGGCTGCGCGCCGGGTCGCGGTCGGACCGGATCGCCGGCAGCGGGCTGACCGGCCCGCGGGAGCTCGGCCCGGTGGGGAGCAGCCGGCCCCGGACCCAGGCGGCCCGGACCATCTCCGGGTGGGTCCGGAAGATCAGGCGGCTGACGAGCTCGGCGGGATCGTCGCGGCAGCTCGCCCCCGGCACCGGCTCGGTCGGGCGCGGATCGACGGCGACGAGGTCGGCCTCCTTGCCGGCCTCCAGCGAGCCGACCAGGTCGGCCAGGCCGATCGCCCCGGCGCCGTCGAGCGTCGCCAGGCGCAGCCAGGCCAGCGGGTCGACGATCGGCGGCGGACCGCCCGGCGCCAGCGACTGGAGGGCGTGGCCGGCGTAGAAGCCGGCCCGCATCGTCTCGAAGAGCGAAGGGCTGGGCCCGCCCGACACGTCCGAGCCGAGGCCGACCTTCAGGCCGGCCGCGAGGTAGCTCGCCAGGGGCATGACCCCGCTGGGCAGGAAGAGGTTGGAGGCCGGGCAATGGGCGATGCCGGAGCCGCTCGCGGCGAGACGGGCGACCTCACCCGCCGACAGGTGGATGGCGTGGGCGAAGAGGGCTCGCGGCCCGAGCGCCCCCGCCGCCTCGTAGACCGCGAGGTAGTCGGCGGCGCCGGGGAAGGCCCGCCGGACCTCGGCCAGCTCGCGCGGGTCCTCGGAGAGATGCGTCTGCCAGAGCGCTCCCGTCTCGCCGGCCAGGCGGACGGAGGCGCGCAGCAGGTCAGCGGAGCAGCTGACGGCGAAGCGGGGAGTGACCGCGTAGCGGAGCCGGCCCCCGTCGCGGCCGTGCCAGCGGGCGCAGAGCGCGGCCGACGCGTCGAGCTGCTCTGTGCCGGAGGGCCAGCGGTCGATCTCGGTCGAGCCGACCCCCCGGTCCATCAGGACGAGGCCGATCGCTGCCCGGATGCCGTGCGCCTCGGCCGCGGCGAAGACCGCCTCGGTGGCCGCGGGGTCGGCCGTGGCGTAGGCCGCGACCGTGGTCGTTCCGGCCGCCGCGTATGCCCGGAAGGCGAGCGGCGCCAGGCGCTCGGCGGTGGGGACGTCGAAACTGCGCTCGAGGGGCAGGGTGTAGCGCTCGAGCCAGGTCAGGAGGTCCAACCCCGCCCCGATCCCGGCGTTGGGGAGCTGTGGGACGTGCGTGTGGAGGTCGACCAGCCCCGGCAGCAGGAGCAGCGGCCGCAGGTCGTGGATGGGTGCCGTGTCGGGCCCGACGGCCTGGCCCGGCTCGACCGTCCCGTCCGGCGCCTGCCAGGGGGAGACGGAGGTGATCCGTCCCGCGGCGTCGACCTCGAGCAGGCCGTCGGGCAGGAAGCGCGTGGCGCCCCCCGGGAGCGGCGTCAGGATGCGGGCGCGGAGGCGGAACGGGGGGGCGGAGGGCAGCGGCGCCGCGGCCGGGTCGGGGCGGGGTGCCGGGCGCCGCGTACCCGGATGCCGCGGCGCGGCCTCCGAGGCGAGGCGGGGCTCGGCGTCCGGCCGCTCCATCCGATGCTCCTCCCCGCTCGCGGGTCCCGCCGGAGAGGCCATGTGGCCCTTCCGGCGGCGGCCGCCGACGCGGAATCTAGCGAGCGAACGTTCGCCCGACGCGTGCTGTTCGGCCCGACCTGGACCGGCATCACGACCCGGTCGTCGGCCGGAGGCCCGCCGCCGTCATCGCGGCCGGGCGCCCACGGCCCGCCGGCGGGCGCGGCGACGCGGCGTCCCGGCGGGAGGTTCCGCCCCGCTTCGGGGTGAGAGGGGAGCGCGATGCGGCGATTCGGGCTCGAGCACGAACTGGTTGACCGGGCCGTCTACGACCGGACGGTCGGGCGCTTCCGGGAGAACGGGATCCGCCTGCCGACCTTCGCCCAGCTCGCCCACCCGGCCACGATCTCGGCGAGCGTGACCGCCTCGCTGGCAGAGGTGGACCCCGACGCCCCCGATGCCCGCAACCTCTTCCGCGTCCACTGGCACAACGGCGGCGACCGCCGGAGCCGGGTCGAGGTGCCGGACCACGTCGTCCTTCCGCCGGCGCTGACCGGCGTGGAGGCACCCATCGTCGTGGCCCTGGGCGACCGGTTCCCGATGATCGCCGCCCACAAGGTCCTGGCCGCCTACGCCTGCCTGGCGCCGCGCCTGATCACCGGCCAGTTCGACCCCACGACCCAGCGCGCCGTGTGGCCGTCCACCGGCAACTACTGCCGGGGCGGCGTGGCGATCTCGCGGATCATGGGCTGCCGGGGCGTGGCCGTCCTGCCGGAGGGGATGAGCCGCGAGCGCTTCGCCTGGCTGGAGCGCTGGGTGGCCGATCCCGCGGACATCGTCCGGACGCCAGGCACGGAGAGCAACGTCCGCGAGATCTACGACCGCTGCGCCGAGCTGGAGACGGATCCCGCCAACGTCATCCTCAACCAGTTCTCCGAGTTCGGGAACCACCTGGTCCACTACCTTGTGACCGGCCGCGCCCTGGAGCGGGTCTTCGAGGCCCTCCGGGCGGACCGGCCCGAGCTGCGCCTGGCGGCGTTCGTCTCGGCCACCGGTTCGGCCGGCACGATCGCGGCCGGCGACTACCTCAAGGAGCGGCTCGGCGCAAAGACGGCCGCCGTGGAGGCCCTCGAGTGCCCGACCATGCTGGCCAACGGCTTCGGCGAGCACAACATCCAGGGGATCGGCGACAAGCACATCCCGCTGATCCACGACGTGATGGCGACCGACTTCGTGGTCGCCATCTCCGACCGCGCGACCGACCGGCTGGGCATCCTCTTCGACGAGCCCGCCGGTCGCGAGTACCTGGCCGGTCGCCGCGGGGTCCCGGACGAGCTCTTGGCGGCCCTGCCGTCGCTCGGGATCTCCGCTCTCTGCAACGTCCTGGCGGCGATCAAGCTGGCCCGCCACCAGGGCCTGGGGCCCGCCGACGTGGTGATGACGGTCGCCACCGACGGGGCGGCGATGTACGCGACGGAGTGGCCTCGGATCCTGGCTCGCGACTTCCCCGCCGGCTTCGACGCGGTGGCCGCCGGCGAGACCTTCGGCGAGGTGGTGCTGGGAGCCGGGGCGGACAACCTGCTGGAGCTGACGCGGGCCGATCGCGAGCGGATCTTCAACCTGGGGTACTTCACCTGGGTCGAGCAGCGGGGTGTGACGATCGAGGAGTTCCAGGCCCGCCGCCAGCCGGCCTTCTGGGCCGAGATCCGGGCGGTCCTCCCGACCTGGGACCTCCTGATCGAGGAATTCAACGCCCGGACCGGGATGGCCGGGGCGTGACGTCCCGGACCCGGCCCAACCGCCGCGGGGCGGCGGTCGCGGCGCCCGACCTGCCGACCCGGATCGCCTGCGCCGGCTGCGGCTGGAGGGCGCCGGCCGGGGAGCCGGTTCCCCTCGCCTGCCCGGCGGCCACTCCGCGAGACGATGTCGACCACGTCCTCGGCCGCCGCCTGGACCCCGCCCGTCTCCACTTCCCCGGCGCCCCGGCCGGCGAGGAACCCAACCCGTTCGTTCGCTACCGGGAGCTCTTCCACGCCTACCACGTCGCCCGGGCGGCCGGCTGGACCGACGCCGACTACGTCGGCCTGGTGAACCGGCTGGACGACGCGATCGCGGCGCTGGACGGGCACGGCTTCCGGGCCACGCCCTTCGCGCCGGAGGCAGCGCTGGCAGCGGCCATCGGGCTCGGGGAGCGGGGAACGGTCCTCGTCAAGGACGAGACGGGCAACGTGAGCGGCTCGCACAAGGCGCGCCACCTGATGGGCACGCTCCTGGAGTTGACCGTGGCCGAAGGCCTCGAGCCCGGGCTGGCCGGCCGGCGGCTGGCGATCGCCAGCTGCGGCAACGCCGCCCTGGCCGCGGCGGTGGTCGCCCGGGCCGCCGGGCGGCCGCTCGACGTCTTCATCCCCCCCGATGCGGACCCGGCGGTGGTGGCCCGGCTGCGCGAGCTCGGGGCGCGGCTGGAAGTCTGCGAGCGCCCGGCCGGCGTGCGGGGCGACCCGACCTACCACCGGCTGCTGGCGGCCCTGGCCGGGGGCGCCCTCGCCTTCACCTGCCAGGGCAACCTGAACGGGCTGGCGATCGAGGGGGGCGAGACACTCGGCTGGGAGCTGGTGAGCGAGCTGCGGGCCGCCGGCCGCACCCTGGATCGGCTCTTCGTCCAGGTCGGCGGCGGGGCGCTTGCCTCCGCCTGCGTCCAGGCCTTCGACGACGCGAGGTCGCTCGGAGAGCCGGTCGCGCTGCCGCGGCTCCATGCCGTCCAGGCGCGCGGGGTCTTCCCCCTCGCCCGGGCCTATGATCGCCTGGCCGCGCGGCTGCTGGGCGAGGATCCGGCCGCGCCGCCGGCCGACCAGGAGGCCCGCGCGGAGCGCCTGCGGGTCGCGGCCGCCTCCGCCGCCGGCCGGCGGGTCCTGGCCGGGGCCGCCCGGCACCGCTCCGCCTTCATGTGGCCCTGGGAGGAGGAGCCGCGGAGCGTCGCCGGGGGCATTCTCGACGACGAGACCTACGACTGGCTGGCCGTCGTCCGGGGGATGCTGGAGAGCGGCGGCTACCCGATCGTCGTGGACGAGCCGACGCTCGTGGAGGCCAACGAGACCGGCCGGGCCACCACCGGCATCGACGTCGACCCGACCGGGTCGGCCGGCCTGGCCGGCCTGATCGAGCTCACCCGGCGCGGCGTCCTCCGCCCGGACGAGACGGTGGCCGTCCTCTTCACGGGCGTCCGCCGTCGCCCACCGCCCAACCGGTCGTCGCCCGCCCGGCCGTCGATCGCCATACCGTCAGCGAGGGGAGAACGATCATGAGAAGCTTCCTGGGCCGCGACATCCTGTCGCTCAAGGATTTCAGCCGCGACGAGTTCCTGCGTGTCTTCCAGGTCGCCGAAGACCTCAAGCCGTACGCCCGCGACCGCCGCAACACCGACCTGCTCAAGAACAAGACGCTGCTGACGGCCTTCTACCAGCCGAGCACCCGGACGCGCCTCTCCACGGAGGCGGCGATGCACCGGCTGGGCGGCCACGTCCTGGGTTTCAGCGACGCAAAGATGACGCGGGCCGGCGACTTCTACCAGGAGTCGATCAAGGACACCTTCCACATGCTGGAGTACTACGCCGACGTGATCGCCATCCGGCACTTCCAGCAGGGGGCGCCGGCCGAGGCGGCCAGGTGGGCCTCGGTGCCGGTCATCAACTGCGGCGACGGCTGGGGCGAACACCCCACCCAGGTCCTGACCGACCTCTACACGATCTGGCTGGAGAAGGGGACCCTGGATGGTCTCCGCGTCCTGTGCGTCGGCGATATGCGGATGCGGACGATGCACTCGATCCTCTACGCCGCGTCGCAGTTCGACCTGAGCGCCGACGTCGTCTCGCCGCCCGAGATGTCGCTGCTCCCGGAGTTCAAGGCCGAGCTCGACGCGATGGGCGTCAGCTACCGCGAGGTGCCGTCGGTCGCCGACTGCCTCGCCGACGCCGACGTGATCTACATGGAGCCGGTCGTCCAGGCCGACTACACCCAGTCGCGGGTGGAGCGCGGCAGCGAGACCGGCCGCACGCCCGAGGCCTACCGAGTCACGCGGCCGCTGCTCGCCGACCGGGCGAAGCGCGACGCCATCATCCTCCACTCGCTGCCGCGCATGGACGAGCTGCCGGAGGACGTGGACGAGACGCGCCACCAGCGCTACTGGGTGGAGGCCTTCAACGGCGTCGTGATGCGGATGGCTCTCCTCTCGCTGGTCCTGGGCGCTGCGGAGTAGGAGGCGCGCCATGCAGACGGACCTTCGCGGCCGCGACCTCGTCAGCCTCCAGGGATGGTCGAACGAAGAGATCGAGACCGTCCTGGAGGTGGCGGCTCGGCTCAAGCTGGAGCGCGCCCTCGGCCAGCCGCACCCGCTCCTGCGGGACAAGGTGCTGGCCATGCTCTTCTTCTTCTCGTCGACCCGGACGCGGGCGTCGTTCGAGGCGGGCATGGCCCAGCTCGGCGGCCATGCCCAGTTCATCGAGAGCCGGACGACGCAGATCGCCCATGGCGACACGGCCCACGAGATCGGTGAGATCCTGGGCCGCTACAACGACGGCATTGCCATCCGCAACGTGGACTGGGGCGTCGGCAACCGCTACATCCGCGACGTGGCCGCGGCCAGCCGGGTCCCGGTCCTCAACATGCAGTGCGAGGTCTGCCATCCCTTCCAGGTGCTGGCGGACCTGCTGACGATCCGCGAGAAGCTGGGCGACCCGCGCGGCCGGACGATCACGGTCTCCTGGGCCTACGCAGCCTCCTACCAGAAGCCGCTGAGCGTCCCGCAGGACCTGGCGCTCCTGGCGACCCGCTTCGGGATGAATGTCCGGCTGGTCCACCCGCCGGAGTTCCGGCTGATGCCGGAGATCGTCGATCAGGCGACCGAGAACGCCCGGCGCTCGGGCGGCTCGCTCGAGCTGCTCGACGACTTCGAGGCCGGCATGCGCGGCTCCGATGTCGTCTACGCCAAGAGCTGGGGCGCCCTGATGACGGCCAAGGACGATGCCGAGGGGGCCGCGATCGCCGGCCAGTACACCGACTGGATCACCGACGAGCGGCGGATGGCCATGGCGGCCGACGAGGCCCTCTACATGCACCCGCTGCCGGCCGACCGGGGGATCGAGGTGGCCGACGCGGTCATCGACGGCCCGCATTCGGTGGTCTACGACGAGGCGGAGAACCGGCTCCACGTCCAGAAGGCCGTGATGGCGCTCACGATGCGTTGAAACGGGCTGGCCCGCCGTCCATCCAGCCCGTCCATCCAGCCCGTTCGTCACTGCCGCCCGGCCGGGCCGCCAGGCTTGGCCGGCCCGGCCGGGCCGGCCCGGCGATGCGACGAGCCGCATAACCTCGAGGAGTGCTACCGGGGAGTTCCGCGCCGGGGCCCGCAAGGTCCTGCCGGACAAGCCGCCGCGAGGCCGGTCCGGCCCGCGCTGGGTTCGGGAGGTCCGCGGCCCATGCGTCGGGGGGCCACCTCGCCCGCCAATGCGGCTCGCCGCATTGGCGGAGCCCCGAGCGCCCGGGGCCCGGGCCCCGTCCCGGACGCTTCCGGCGCAGGCCGGACCTCAGTCCACCAGGCTCGGCATGTCCGCCTGCGAGGCGAGCGCCCGCAGGTGCGCATAGCCCGGCTTGATCTGCTCGTTGATCAGGCGCAGCCGCAGGTCGAACGAGCAGAAGGCGCTCTTCATCGCGTTGAGGGTCAGCCACTCCATCTCAGTGACGTCCAGGCCGAAGACTCGGACCAGCGTGGCGAACTCCGACGAGAGCGTGACCCCGCTCATCAGGCGGTTGTCGGTGTTGACGGTCACCCGGAAGCGGAGCCGGCGCAGCAGGTCGATCGGGTGTTGGTCGATGGAGGCCACCGCCCCGGTGTGGACGTTGGAGGTGGGGCACATCTCGAGCGGGATCCGCCGATCGCGGACGTAGGCGGCGAGACGGCCGATGGAGATGCGCCCGTTCGCCTGGGGATGGATGTCGTCCACGATCCGGACCCCGTGGCCCAGCCGCTCGGCACCGCACCACTGGAGTGCCTCCCAGATCGAGGGCAGCCCGAACGCCTCGCCGGCGTGGATGGTGAAGTGGAAGTTCTCCCGGGCGATGTAGTGGAAGGCGTCGAGGTGGCGGGTCGGCGGGTAGCCGGCCTCCGCGCCGGCGATGTCGAAGCCCACCACGCCTTCGTCGCGGTGGCGGACGGCCAGCTCGGCGATCTCGAGCGAGTGGGCCCCGGTCCGCATCGCCGTGAGCAGCGTGCGGACGGTGATGGGCCGCTCCGCCGAGCCCTGCCGGAAGCCCTCCAGGACCGCGGCCACGGTTTCGTCGAGCGTCAGCCCGCCCTCCAGGTGGAGCTCCGGGGCGTAACGCACCTCGGCATAGACGACCCCGTCCGCGGCCAGGTCCTCGGCGCATTCGGCGGCGACCCGCTCCAGGGCGTCCCGGCGCTGCATCACGCCGACGGTGTGGGCGAACCCCTCCAGGTAGAGCTCCAGGCTCTTGCGATCGGCGCCGCGAGTGAACCACTGGCGGAGCGCTTCCGGATCCGAGGTCGGCAGGCCGTGGTAGCCCTGCTCGCGGGCGAGGTCCACGATGGTGGCCGGCCGCAGGCCGCCGTCGAGATGGTCGTGCAGGAGGACCTTGGGAGCGCTGCGGATCGTCTCGTCGTCGAGACCGGGCCGCTGGTTGACCTCGGGCGCCATCTCGGTCCCTCCCGGGACGCCGTGTGGGCCACAGGGTACACGGGCCGGGCGGGCCGGGACAGGGCCCTCCGTCCCTAGCCGGCCCGGTGGAGCGCTCCGTGCGGCCGGGTCGGCAGGTGGAGATGGGGGCGTGGCGGCCGGTCCAGGAGGCTCCAGAGCCAGGGGATCGCCGCCCAGCCGAAGACGAGGTGATCCACCCGCAGTCCGTGCGGACCCTCGAACAGGCTGGGGATCCCGGAGACCTGCACGGCCCGAAACTGCTCGACGGTCGCGGGCCAGGTGACCGCGTAGAGCAGCGCGGCCACGCCGAGGAAGAGGAGAGCCCAGCGCCGGGCCGGGGCGCCGAGCAGGGGCAGGAAGACGATCGGAAACCACTTCATGGCCGAGGCGAGCGCCAGCAGGAAGCCTCCGGCCGGCGGTCGCACGAAGCGGGTGGCCCAGATGCCGAGGGCCAGGAAGAGAGCCACGTTGCCCGAATCGAGCACGACGCCGATCGGAATCGCAAGCAACAGGAAGGCCAGGGCGGTCGCGGCAGGCCGCCGCTCGTAGGCCCAGGTCACGGACCAGCCGAGGAGCACCAGCATCGCGCCGCGCCAGAGCGCCCAGGCGACCGGCCAGGGCAGCAGGGCCCAGGGCGCGAAGAGGGGCAGCAGCCAGACAGCGTAGACATACGGCCACCACGGACCGGCGGGCTGGTAGGGGTCTCCGCCGTTCAGCCAGGTCCTGGCGCCCTGCCAGTAGGCGAAGGCGTCCTGGCCGGCCGCGGCCCCGCGCTCGACGAGACAGAGCGCCATCAGGCCGCCCGTGACGCCCAGCGCGAGGACCGGGACCGGATGGATCCCCGGGATTCGGACCCGCCGCCGGAAGCTGGCTCCACTCACCATTCCAGGCACCTGCCGGCCGAGGCTCGTCGAGGCGGGTCGAGCCTGCGGCCCGATCCGGACCGCGGTCGGTCTCGACGCCGTCGAGTCTGGCCCGCGGTGAGGGTCCGGTCCAGTGGCAAGCCGCCCGACTCGTCCCGGCCGATTGGTCGCCGAGGGGGACCGGCACCCGGTTCCCGCGGCCAGCGGCTGCGGAAGGGGGAGTGCTCAGGCGGGAGCGGCCGCCAGGGCGGGCAAGTTCGCCCGCCGGCTGGCGACACCGCCGCCGGCTCGCTTCGCTTCGTACATGAGCCCATCGGCAACGTCGAGCGCCTGGGCGCCGGAGACGACCGATTCGTCGAGCAGGACCAGGCCGAGCGACGCCCCGACCGCGAGCTGGCCCGAGGCCAGCCCGAGCGGCTCGGTCAGTCGGGCGTGGATCCGCCGGGCGAGCATCTCCGCCGTCGTGAGGTCCGGGACTCCCGGCAGCAGCAGGGCGAACTCGTCACCGCCCAGGCGTGCGGCCTGGTCCGTGAGCCGGATCGCGGCGCGCAGGCGGCCGCCGATCGCCTTGATCACCTCGTCGCCCACCGCGTGGCCGAGCCGGTTGTTGACGTCGTGGAAGCCGTCCAGGTCGATGGCGATCAGCGCGCTGTGAGCGGCTCCCTTCCGGGCCCGCCAGACCGCCTGGCCCAGCTGTCGCTGGAAGCCCCGGCGGTTGAGCAGCGCGGTCATCGCATCGTGGCTCGTCTCCTCGCGATCGTCGTTGGCCTGCCAGGCCAGGAGGACGAGCGCGATGCAGGCGACCGGCGCCCACCAGCCGACCTCCCGGTAGCCGAGGGCCAGGACCCAGCCGAGGATCGCCTCGGCCCCGGCCGTCCGGCGGAACGCGCCGCCGAAGATGTCGGACGCCTCGGTCGGCGAGAGCCGCTCGCGCAGCGAGATCGTGACCGTCACCATGCCGACGTCGAGAGCTGCGAAGACGAAGGCCCCGGCCAGGGCGGCGACGAGCGCGGCCAGCTGGTCGCCCGCGAGGGCCACCAGCGTCACCCGGAGCGAGATCACCACGAGACCGCCGATCACGCCGGCCAGGCCGGCCACCGCGTGATTGGCCAGGGCGCCGTACCAGGGGACCTCGCCGCGCAGCTCGCGCAGCTCCAGGCCGGCCAGGGCCGCGACCCAGCCGGCCGCCAGGGGGCCGCCGAGGATCATGGCGGCCACGATGAACGGCACGTCGAAGGTCAGGACCGCCCGTCCCTGGAGCGTGGAGGTCCGGAGGGAGCCGAGCAGGCCGATGCCGACCCAGAAGGCCAGGCCGACCCCGGCTGCGTCCGCCGCGGGCACGGGCAGGTCCGGAGCGGCGATCGTGGCGGCCAGGGGCAGGGTCAGGCAGGCCCAGGCCAAAATGCCGAGGCCGGCGGCGATCTCGACCGCGGTGTAGACGGCCAGTTCCGGGCCGGTCGGGCGGCGCTCGATCAAAGGGGCGCGGCTCATCGCGGCACCTCCCGGACGAGCGCGGCGCTCGGCGCCGGCCTGCCGATGGCCCGCAGCCAGGGTTCGTTCAGCAGCGCCACGACCTCCGCGCCGAGACGGTCCTCGAGCAGGACGGCGAGCGCGGCGTCGGCGACGGCAAGCTCGGCGTCGAAGAGCGTGCCCAGCCGGCCGAACGCGGCCGGCACGCGGGCCTGCGCCGCGGCCGAACGGACCGCCGCCACCGCCTCCGCCTGGACCGCGGCCGCGCGGGCGGAGGCTCGCGACCGGCTCACGGCGATCATGACCGCGCGGAGCCGGCGGCGCCGTCGTTCGACCTGGCGGCGGTCCTCGAAACCGATCCCTCCGTCGCCCCGACTCGTGGCGACGAGGCGACGCAGTTCATTGGCCGATAGCCGTCGCGCCCGCTCGAGGATGGCCTCGATGCGGGCGTCACGATCCTGGTCGACGGGAAGCGGAGCCGGATCCATCAGGGGGCACTCCTGTGGCTCGACGAGCTGCCGGCTCCCGGGGAGGGTCCGGTCGCCTGACGGGTCGAGGGCGTCCGGCCACCGCGGCGTCGCAGCGGAACTTCTGCGGCGCGCCGGCCGGAATCGCCAGCTGGCCCACGCCGTGGCGGCGACGGACCGTGGACGTACTCTCGCGCCGCCCTCTCGATCCTGCGCCGTGCACCGCGGTCCCTCCTGGCCCGGAGCTTCCGGTCGGCCCTCGGGGCGGGGGACCGGACCACTCCGCTCCCACCATCTCTACCGTGTCCCGCGCATTCCGCCAGTGACTCGATAGTACTGGGGCGCCGGGGCCGGGTACTGTCCGCGGCCTGCCCTCAGCGGGCGGCAGCCCGTCCCGCCCCGGCGCCGCCGGGCGCGCTCTCGCCGGGCGAGCCTTCGGACGCGGCAGCCACCCTCCGGCGGGGGAGCACCTGGACGGTGGCGTTGTAGTCCGGCACCAGCGCCACGGGGTCCCGCCGGCCGGGGGCGATGAGCGGGTTGGCCTCCGGAAAGAACATCTGGACGTTGCGCGGCTTGATCGGTGCCACCTTGACCCGGGCCGCCACCTCGCCCGACTCGGAGCGCACGGTGACCGGCTCGCCGTCCGCGAGCCCCAGCGCCGCCGCGTCCTCGGCCGAGATGAAGAGCGCGTCGCGGCCCGCCCCGGTCAGGGGATCCTTCTTCTTGATCACCATCGAGTTGAACTGCTTGCCCCGCCGAGTCGAGAGCAGGTAGCGGCCCTCGGGGATCGCCAGCTCCGGCGGTTCGACCGGATCGAAGTGGGCCTTCCCGTCCGCCGTCGTGAAGACCCAGCCGTCGCACAGCCGTGGGCCGCCCCACTGGAACTGGTCGCCGGCCCGGCGCAGCTTCTCGATGCCACGGTAGGCGGGGATCACCCGGGCGATCTCGTCGCGGACCTGCTGGCCCGTCCGGAAGTCGACCTGGTGCCGCCGGTCCGGGTGGACGCGGCCGGCCAGGTCTACCAGGATCTCCCACTCGCTGCGCGCCTCGCCCACCTTGGGGCCGCGGATGCGGGGGCTGAACAGGACCCGGCGCTCGGTCGTCGTCTCCGTCCCGCCGCCCGGCTGCTCGTAGCGGGTCCGGGCCGGCAGCAGGACGACCGCCTCGGCCGGGTCGAGCAGCATCTGGCTGGAGACGACGATGTCCTGGTGGATGCGGAGCGGGACCCGCTCGAGAGCCGCCCGGACTGCCGCCGGGTCGGGCAGGACGTCGAGGAAGTTGCCGCCGCTCGAGTAGAGGACGTCCAGCTCGCCGCGGCCGGCCGCCTCGATCATCTCCGCGGCCGAGAGGCCGCGCTCGCCGCGGACCGGAAAACCGTACGCCTCGGTGAGCGTGGCCGCGCTCTCCGGCGTGATCGGGACGCCGCCGGGGAAGACGGTGGCGTAGGCGCCCATCTCCGCGCCTCCCTGGACGCCGGAATGGCCGCGCATCGGCATCAGCCCCGCCCCGACGCGGCCCACGTTGCCGCGGGCCAGGGCCAGGTTGACCATCGCCCGGACGTTGTCGCTGCCGCAGACGTGCTGGGTGATGCCCATCGCCCAGACGAGGACCGCGGAGCGCGCGCCGGCGTAGAGGCGGGCGAAGCGGGCCATCTCGGCTCGGGTTGTCCCGCTGGCCTGCTCCAGCGCCTCGAACGGCTGGCCGCCGAGGGAGGCGCGCAGCGCGTCGAAGCCGGCCGTCTGGTCGTGGATGAACGCGCTGTCGGTCCCGCCCTCATCGAGGAGGACCTTGAGGACGCCGTTGATGAAGGCGACGTCGCCGCCGGTGTGGACCTGGAACCAGGCGTCGGTCATCTTGGTGCCGAAGATCGCGCTCTCGACGTTGGAGGGGACCCAGTAGCGGTCCAGGCCCGGCTCGCGGAGCGGGTTGACCACCGCGACCTTGGTGCCGCCCTTGCGCGCCAGGTAGAGGTACTTCATGAAGACCGGCTGGGCGTTGGCGACGTCGGCGCCGAAGAGCACGACCAGGTCGCTCTGGAGGACGTCGCTGTAGGAGATGGTGGTGGCCCCCACGCCCAGGGCCTTCTTCAGCCCGGCGGTGGAGGGCGCGTGGCAGACGCGGGCGGCATTGTCGACGTTGTTCGTGCCCAGGAAGCGGGCGACCTTCTGGGCGACGTAGTAGACCTCGTTGGTGATCCCCCGGCTGGTCAGGTAGAAGGCCAGCCGATCAGGGTCGGTCGCCCGGATCCGGTCCGCGACGAGGTCGAGCGCCTCGTCCCAGGTGGCCCTTCGGAAGCCGCCGTCACCACGGCGGCGGATCATCGGGTGGGCGAGGCGGCCCAGGTCCCGAAGCTCCGCGCCGCTCATCGCCCGGAGCCCGGCGACGTCGGCGAGACGGTCGTGGTCGAGCGGCCGCATCGTGTTGAGGCGGAGCAGGTTCAGGCGGGTCGTGCAGAGGTGGACGCCGTCGATCGTCCAGTCGTGGAAGCCGCTGACCCCCAGGGCGCAGCCGTCACAGACGCCCTGGCTCAGGATCCGCCAGGCGTAGGGCAGGGCGCGCCGGTTGTCCCAGACCGTCTGGGCGATCTCCTGGTAGTGGTTCGGCTTCTGCTCGCCGATCCCGTTCGGCCGCCAGCCGGCCCAGAGCTCCGGGGCGACCAGCCGGGGACGCTTGTGCGGCGGGGATCCTGCGATGGCCATTTCAGACCTCCAGCTCGATCCGTTCCGGGCGGACGTAGATGTTGAAGCCCTCGCCGCGGAGGAACCCGACGAGGGTCATGCCGAAGCGCTCGGCGGCCTCGACCGCCAGGTCGGTCGGCGCGGAGACGGCGCAGACGATCGGCATGCCGGCCATGGCGGCCTTCTGGACGATCTCGAAGCTGACGCGGCCGGAGACGAGCAGGGCGGTCCGGTGGAGGGGCAGGCGACCGGCCAGGAGCATCGCCCCGACGAGCTTGTCGAGGGCGTTGTGGCGACCGACGTCCTCCCGGGCGGCCAGCAGCCGGCCGTCGGGGTCGAAGAGCCCGGCGGCGTGGAGCCCACCGGTGGCTTCGAAGACCGGCTGGCTGTGGCGGAGCGCCTCTGGCAGGCCGAGGATCGTGGCCCGCCGCACGGTGGGGCCGGGTGGCAGCGGGTCGCAGCGGGCGTCGACGGCGTCCAGCGAGGCCTTGCCGCAGATCCCGCAGCTGGCGGTGGCGACGAAGTGGCGGGCGGCGACCGCGGACGCGTCGAAGGGCCGGCGGAGCCGGACGGTGACGACGTTGTCGGGCCGGCCGATCTCGACTGGGTCGCCCAGCTCGATCCGGGCGATGTCGCCGGGCCGGACCAGGCCCTCGGTGCACAGGAAGCCGGCGGCGAGCTCTTCGTCGTCGCCGGGGGTGCGCATCGTGATGGCGACCGCGTACGGTTGCTGGCCCGGGCCGGCCGCCCGGATCTCCATCGGCTCTTCGCCGGCGAGCGCGTCGGAGCGCCCTTCCACGCTCCACCCCCGGACGGCGAGCGTCCGGATGGCGACGACGTCCCGGCCCGGCGAGGGAAGCTTGGTGTACACCGCGCTGCCTCGGGATGCATGGCCTGAGCGGGGCCATCGGTTCCACGGCGCCGGCACGGGTTCCGCGGGGCGCCTTGTCTCCGACTATAGCCCCGCCGGGCCGGAAGCGCCCGCGAGGGGTTTCGCGGTGCGCATCCCGGGCCGGTTCGCCCGGGATGCGCAGGTGACCGCGGCGGGAGCGGATGCGGCCTCTCTAGCGACCGGCCGCCGCGGCGGAGCGCCGGGGGCGCGGGGAGCGCGCCCGTCCGGATGCGGGGGCGGGCACGGAGCCCGGGGCGGCGGAGCCATGGCCGCGGCCGAAGCGCCGCACCGGCTCGGGCTCGCGGTCCGGGTCGGGCAGGAACTCGTCCACGACCTGCACCGGGATGGCCCGTCGCAGCAGGCGCTGGACGCCGCGCAGCTCGTCCACCTCGTCCGGCGAGACGAGCGAGATCGCGACGCCGCTCGCGCCGGCCCGGCCGGTCCGACCGATCCGGTGGATGTAGTCCTGCGGTTCGTAGGGGAGCTCGTAGTTGACGACGTACGGCAGGCCCTCGATGTCGAGGCCGCGCGAGGCGACGTCGGTTGCGACCAGCACCTTCACGAACCCGCCCTTGAAGGCGGCCAGGGCGCGCGTCCGCTCCGCCTGGCTGCGATCGCCATGGATCGCCGAGGTGTTGACGCCCCGCCGGTCCAGGTACGACGCCAGCCGGCCGGCGCCGAGCTTGCTGCGGGTGAAGACCAGGACCTGTTCCATCTGGTCTCGCTCGATCAGGTGGATCAACAGGTCGGCCTTCAGGCGGCCGTCGACCGGGTAGAGCACCTCGGCCAGGTTGTCGGCCACGCTGTTGCGGGCCGCCACCTCGACCGTCTCGGGATCCCGCAGGAACTCCTTCGCCAGCCGCCGGACGTCGTCGGAGAAGGTGGCCGAGAAGAGCAGCGTCTGGCGCGACTTCGGCAGCAGCGAGACGATCTGGCGGACGTCGGGGATGAAGCCCATGTCGAGCATCCGATCGCCCTCGTCGAGGACGAGCACTTCGACCTGGCTGAGGTTGACGGTGCGCTGGCCGACGTGGTCGAGCAGCCGGCCGGGGGTGGCGACGAGGATCTCGACTCCGGCCCACAGGGTCCGGATCTCGGGGTCCATGCGCGTACCGCCGTAGACGACGGTCGAGCGGAGCGGGACGCTCCGGCCGTAGGTTCTGACCGACTCGGCGATCTGCATCGCCAGCTCGCGCGTCGGCGTCAGGATCAGCACCCGGACGGGGTGGCGGGCCGGCGAGAAGGCCGCGTTGCCGTGGTGGCGCAGCCGCTCCAGGATCGGAAGCACGAAGGCCGCCGTCTTGCCGGTGCCGGTCTGGGCGGCGGCGAGGACGTCGCGCCCGGCGAGAACCAGTGGGATGGCCGCCGCCTGGACGGGCGTCGGCTCCTCGTATCCTTCTCGCGCGACGTTGGCGAGAAGGTCGGCCGACAGGCCGAGATCTTCGAATGTCAAGAACAGACTCCTGCCTGAGTCATCACGGGTGCCGGCCCGGCCGGGCGGACGAGTTCGTCCTGCAACGGCGGTCGAGTCGAAGACGGTCGCCGACACCCACGTGGCGTGCCGGCCGCAGACGCTGCGACTGCGTATCCGAACAGCGATGCTCGTTGCGATCGTACCATCCGGGCCGCCGAGTGCGCCAGAGGTGGGCGATCCGGCGCACTGTGCCTTCCGATCGTCGACGGCAACTCGGCCACCCGGCCAGGCTGGGAATGGACCAGGCGCCAACGCAGGGAGCGAACGGCCGGCGGCCGACCGGCGGCGCCCGTCCCGGCCCGGCAAGGGCCGGCTACTGGCCGATCGTCAGCCCGCCGAGCTGGCTCAGGCCGGCGACGCCGCTGCCGAGGGTGCCGGCGGCGAACCCGTAGCTGCCCGCCTGGACCGGGAACGTCGCGATCCAGACCGCCTTGCCGCCGAGCGTGGCCGGCTGGACGTCGGCCGGCTGGACCGCGCCGGACCCGCTCGTCGACCAGAAGTCGAGCGACGAAGCGCTCCCGGAGGCCGAGAAGATCACCTGGACCTGGCCCGGCTCGGGGATGCTGGCGAAGAGGAGCTGGACCGGTGGCGGCGGAGTGGGGAAGGGCCCCGGATGGAGCCCGCCCGGATAGGTGGCCGGCAGGCCGGTCGGGCAGCCGGTCGGGACGGGGATCGCCAGGCAGACGCCGAAGTTCGGCACCACCGACGACCCGCCGCTGGTCGCCACCAGGTGCAGCAGGTTGGCGATATCGGCCGGCACCAGCGGCGAGATGCTGCCGACGTGCTTCCCTCCGCCGCCCCCACTCCCGGTGGAGGGGGTCGGCAGTGGCGGCGGGGTCGGGGCACCGCTCGGCGGCGCGGACGGCGAGGCGGAGGAGCCCGCGGACGGCGAGGCACCCGCCGACGGGCTGGGCAGCACCGGAACCGACGGGCTCGGGCCAGGGCTGCTGGTCGGGAACGCCTCGGGCGGCAGCGTCCGGTAGTGAGCGGGCGGCGTCAGGCCGCCCGGGAAGGCCCAGGCGGTGACCATCAGCCCGCTCCCGAAATCCGTCGCGAAGGACTCGATCGCGTCGGCCGGCAACCAGTCGCCCTTGTAGCCGGCCCACGGTCGGCCGATCGGGTCGATCACGTAGTAGGCGGCCGGCCGGCCGCCCTGCGGAGGCCGGAAGCCGTCGATGTAGATGGCGTGGGCGGCGACGAAGTCGGGCTGGAGGCGCAGGGGGACCGGGAGCTCGCCGTAGATGCCGATCAGGACCGCGCCGGCCCCGGCATAGATCAGGGCCCGGAACTGGAGCGGCGTGAGCGAGTTCTCGGCGAAGTGGACCCCCCAGCCGTTGCCGACGGCCTGGTTCAGGTCGTCGAGCGTCGTGCCCTGCGGGCCGATGTCGGCCTGCAGGGCACGGAGCTGGCTGCCGCTCGTGACGATGCCGTAGGCCAGGCGAGCCAGCATCGCCCCGGAGGCCATCACGCAGTTGTAGCCCTGGAGGGGCCCGCCGTCGAACTGGGAGATCGGTGGGACACGCGGGAAGCCGCTCGGGCTGGTCCAGGCGGGCCGGTAGTCCGAGCCGGCGTTGGGCGGGACCGGGTTGGAGGTGAACGAGGTGAGCTGGATGCCCTGGTTGGCCGGCGGCGCCTGGAGCGGGACCAGGCTCCCGCCGCCGGCCCCGCCCGAGACGGCCTTGAAGGCAACCGGGACGTTGCCGGCCGGCGTCTGGTAGAGGGTCGTCGGGCCGGCCACGGCAGTGGACGTCGGACCGGACTGGGTCAGGCTCGCGACGCCCAGGGTGCCGCCCATCCCGACGGCGGCCGCCAAAATGAACTTCAGGATCGTGGTTGGAGCGGGGATGCTCATCTCGGCAAACTGGCGTCTCGGTTGGGCTTCGGTGGCTTGTTGGGCCCGTATTTGGTCGAGGCGCTCCGGCCCTCGGAGCGGCCGCGCTCGGGCGCCTGAACCCGCAATGACGCCCGCGTCAGCACGGCCCAAGCTCTGTCAATACCGGACCGGCGGCGGACGTCACAAGACCGAGGTTGTCTTTCGCATAGACCGTGGTCCTGAGCGGGTATCCGTTCGGGTACTGAGCTGGATCGGGAGCCGGCCACCCGCTACCGGCAGGCACGATCTGAGCTGAGTACAGATTCCCGGCAGCGCCCACGACCGGCAAGAGGTAGTAGGTCACCTGGGTCGCGCTGTACGGGACCAGCGTCAGCCAGACGCCACGAGCGGCGATGCCATCCGCGTCCTGGTCCTGTGCCTGAACGGTCACGTACGCATTGTTGCACTGGGCCCCGGTTGCGCTGAATGCGTAGACGGCTGACGGCCTGGCGCTTGATCCGAGGATGACTGGCGGCAGGTTCGAGGGCGTTGAAACGGTGGGCGTCGGTACCGGCGTCGGTGGTGCGGTCGGCGGCGCGGTCGGCCTGGGCGTCGGCTTCGGGGTGGGCTCGGCGGTCGGCTTCGCAGTGGGGCTAGCGGTGGGGCTGGCCGTCGGCGAGGCGGTGGGGCTGGCCGTGGGCGAGGCAGTCGGGCTGGCCGAGGGTGGCTCGGACGCCTCGGCGATCAGCGTCGGGCCCGACGTCTGGGGCGGGGCCGCGCAGGCCTCGACCGGAAGCTGGGCGGTGCTGCCGGTGACGGACAGCGCCGAGGCCGTGACCCAGGCCCGATCGAGGGCCGGTCCCGGGAAGTAGACCTGGAGCCAGCTCCCGTCGGAGCTCCGCCCCGTCACCAGCAGCCTGGTGCCCGGGTCCACCTGGGCCAGGGGCTGGCCGGCGCCCGGGCAGGCCAGCAGGGTCAGCTTCGAACCGGCGGGCGGCGGGGACGAGGTCGGGAAGCGGACCGCGTTGCTGGCCAGCAGGCCGCCGCCGGCCAGGACGCCTACCAGCAGGCCGGCGCCGATGGCGGGCAGGGTCGTGCCGCCGAAGAGGCCGGCGAGGCCGGAGAGCGGGCCACCGCCCGCCCCTGCCGCACCCCCTCCGGCTCCGCTGCCGGCACCGAATTCCGGGACGCTGCCTCCCGTCGCCAGGCCCTCCCTTGCCCCGCTGCGATCGAAGGTTGGCGGAGTGTAGCAACGGTCTCCCGAGACAGGAAGGGGGGGATTCCCGCAAGGTGGTGCGCGCGCGCCCCCGCAAAATGGGCGGGCGGCCGTGGATCCGTGGCCATGCCTCGCCCATCCCGACGCTGGTGCGCCCCGCGGCCGGCGGCCGGCTCCCCGCGCGGAACCAGGGCCCGACGGGTCAGGCCCGGGCGCGGCGGGCGGGGCCGGGCCGCTCCGGGGCCCGCAGCGCCTCGGCCAGTGCGTCGACCGCCGCGACCAGGTCCTCCGGCAGCCGAAGCCGGGCGCGCTGCGCCGCCCCGTCCCGCGGTCCCGCGGCCGCCCTGCCGCCGAATGCCACCAGGAGATCGGGGGGCGCGGCCTGCAGCGCGTCGGCCACCCGCTCGGCGGCCTCGGCATCGGCGCGGGTCACGACGCCGATGACGGCCCCCGCGGCGTCCGTACGGGCGGCCGCGCGGACCCAGTCGTCCGCCGGCAGGTCCGCCCCCAGGTAGAGGGCCGGGAGGCCAGCCCGCCGGGCCGCGACGCTGAACGCCAGTGCCCCGAGTTCGTGGCGGCTCCCCGCCGGCAGCCCGACCAGGATCGGGCCGACGGGCGAGCCGCCCGTGACGGGGCGGCTCGCGGCCTGGTAGGCGGCGGCGAGCCTGCGGAGCGCCGCGTTGGTGGCCCCGTGCTCGGCGGCCACGTCGAGCCTCCCGGCCGCCCACGCCTCGCCGAGGGCGACCATCGCCGGCAGGAGATAGTCCCCGGCCGCCTGCTCGAATGAGCCGCTGGCGAACATCTCGTCCAGCGTGCGCTCCAGGCCGCCCTGGTCGAAGGCGCCGGCGGCGACCACGAATGCCTCGACGAGCGCGTCGCGAGCGGGCGACGGCCGCGGTCCGGCGGCGGCCGCGCCCGCGCTCTCGGACGATCCCGGCCGGCCCACCTCTCCGGAGCGGACCGCGATGGCGGCGGCGCTGGGAGACCACCCGCTGTCGACGAGGCGGCGCATCGCCCGGACCCGGGCGATGGCACCCTCGTCGTAGATCCGGTAGCCGGAGGCCGTCCGCGCCGGCGCCACGATCCCGTAGCGCCGCTCCCAGGCGCGGAGGAGTGGCACGGAGAGCCCGACACGGGCTGCGGCCTGCTTGATCGTGTACATGGTGTGTCCAAGATAACACGAAACAGACCCTTGACAAGCGCCCTGTTCGGCGTCTAGACTTCGGCCACACCTTGAACAAACCTGATACATCCAAGGTGAAGCACGAAGGAAGGAACCTGAAATGCGCTACCTCAACCCCCTGGCTCTCCTGCTGGTCATCGTGGGCGGCGTCAACTGGCTGCTCGTGGGCCTAGCCAGGATCGACCTGGTCGCCGCCATCACCGGCGACTCGTTCGGCAGGACGAATCTCCTCTCGAGCCTGATCTACGTCGTCGTCGGGCTGGCGGCGCTGGCGCTTGTGCCCACGCTGGCGCGCTGGCTGTCGGGCGGCAACCGCGCCGCCTGAGCCCTTCGTGGGCGCGGCACGGCCGCCCGGCTTCGTCGCCGCCGGCTTCGTCCACCTCGGCGTGGTCCCTTCTCTCCTCCTCCCGTCCGGCCGGCCGCAGCCGGTGCGTCAGCCGGTCCGACAGCCGGCCTGAGCGGCGCGCGCGGCGGGATCGCTCGGAACGATGGTCCCGGTCCCGGATTGGGACTGGACCGACATCCTCCGGGGCGCGAGAATGACGCGCCGGTTGCGGGCCGGCGGGGCAGGAGGGGTGGCTGGCGGCCGATGCGTTCGCGTCCCGACGCAGGCGGACCAGGGGCGCCGACCGGCGGGTCGGCGCCCGGCTCCGTACGTGCACCGGCGCCGATCCCGGGCAAGCTCCAGGTCCCGCGCCTCCGCGGCATGGCCCGCGAGCGCCTGGACCATCGGGTGGACGACCTCTGGCGGTACGGCCTGGCCCTGGTCGTCGCCCCGGCCGGGTCGGGCAAGACCACCCTGCTGGCCTCCTGGGCGGCCGCGGCGGCGGGCGACGGGGTCCCGGTCGGCTGGTACCGGGCCGAGAGCACGGACGGCGACCCCGCGACGCTGCTGGCGTTCCTCCGGACGGCCGTGGCGGAGGCGCTCCGCCGCGCCGGCGTGCCGGAGACGACCCCGGGACTCCCCTGGGCGAGCGCGGAGGCGGCGGCCGAGGACCTGGAACGGCGGGCCGGCGACCGGCTGCTGCTGGTGGTCGACGACTTGCATACGCTGGTCGGCAGCCCGGCTGAGCGGACGCTGGAGCGGCTCCTCGACTATGTCGGGCCGGGCCTGGTGGTGGCCGCCGGGACGCGCGCCCAGCCTGCCCTCAACCTGTCGCGCCGGCGCGTCTCCGGCCGGCTGCTGGAGATCGGCGGCGACGATCTCCGCTTCCGCTCCTGGGAGGTGGAGGCCCTCTTCCGCGACTTCTACGGCGAAACGCTGCGGGGCGACGAACTGGCCCGCCTGGCCCGGCGTACTGAGGGCTGGGCGGCCGGCCTCCAGCTCTACCACCTGGCCACCCAGGGCAAGTCGCCGGCCGAGCGAGTCCGGATCCTGGAGGCCGTCGCCGGTGGCTCGCGCCTGGTCCGCGAGTACCTCGCCCGCAACGTGCTCGACGAGCTGCCCGAGGAGCTGCGCCGGTTCCTGGTCGACACCTGCGTTCTGCGGCGCCTGTCCGGCCCACTCTGCGACCGTTTCCTCGGCCGGACCGACAGCGGCCGGCTTCTCGACGAGCTGGAGCGGCGCCAGGTCTTCACGGTCGCCCTCGATGACGGCACCTACCGCTACCACGAGGTCCTGCGAGCCCACCTGGAGGGCGCACTGGTCGAGGAGCGCGGCGAGCCGGCCGCCCGAGCCATCTCCGAGCGGGCGGCGCGGGCCCTGGAGGAGGACGGTGCGGTCGCCGAGGCGCTGGCGGCCTACTGCCGGGCCGGCGCGTGGGCCGACGTGGCCCGGATCCTGGGGGCCGACGGGGACCGCCTGGCGGCCGGAGGCGGCGGCTGGCTCGACGCGATCCCGGCCGCGCTCATTGCCCAGGATCCCTGGTTGATGCTGGCCTCGGCCCGTCGCCTCCGCGCCGACGGCCACTGGCGGGCGGCCCTCCAGACGTACGGCCAGGCCGAGGCGGCCTTCGGGTCCGCCGAGTCGGCGGTGGCCTGCCGGCGCGAGCGCCACGCCCTGGCGGCCTTCCTGGATCCGGCGCCCTGGCCCGGCGGCGGCTGGAGCGGCCGCCTCCGGAGCGCTCTCGGCCGCGACCCGCGCGGCAGGCGGGCCGGACCGCCGGGCGGCACTGCGGGCCTGGAAGGCCCTTCCGGAGCCGGAGGCCGCGACGCCGCCGGCGACGAGCTGGCGGCGGGCCTGGTCGGGCTCCTGGCCGGCGACGTGGAGGTGGCCCTCGCCGGCCTGCGGCGGCTGGCCGCGGACCCGGGGCTGGACGAGGGACTGGCGGCGGCCGCGAGCGTGGCCGCTGCGGCCGCCGCCCTGCTGAGTGGCGAGGGGCGCGGGGGGGATGCGCTCGCCTCGGCGGTCGCGGCCGCGGAGCGGGCC
>JAJYJO010000064.1 GCA_021789435.1 Chloroflexota bacterium | reverse complement strand
CCGGTCGGAGCGCGCCGGCCGGCGCGGCGACGGCCGCCCCGAGCGCCGCGTGAGCGTGCCGTGACGCGGTCCCCCGGGAGCGCCGCAGGGACGGGCGGGAAGCCGCGTCCCGGGGCTCGCGGCGCGGTCCCCCGGTCCGGAACAGGACCGGGCCGCGAACCGTCCTGACGCTGGAGACGTACTATCCTCGGGCAGGCGGCGTCGTGCCTCGATCCCCGGCGACCGCGGTCGCTCGCCCGGCGGCCCCAAGCCGATCGCTCATCATCGCCCTCACCCACCGCCACCGGAGATGCCCATGAGCACCAGGATCCAGGAGTACGGCGAACGGGTCCTCGGCAACGTCGAGCGGGTCATCGTCGGCAAGCACCACGAGGTCCGCCTGGCGCTGGTGGCCCTCCTCTGCCGCGGGCACCTCCTGATCGAGGACGTTCCCGGAACGGGCAAGACGGTCCTGGCGAAGGCGATCGCCCGCAGTCTCGGCTGCAGCTTCCGGCGGATCCAGTTCACCCCGGACCTGCTCCCCTCGGACGTGACCGGCCTCTCGATCTACAACCAGAAGACCCAGGAGTTCGAGTTCCGGCCGGGACCGATCATGGCCCAGGTGGTGCTGGCGGACGAGATCAACCGGGCCACGCCGAAGACGCAGTCCGCGCTCCTCGAGTGCATGGAGGAGCGGCAGGCCACGATCGACGGCGTCACCCACAAGATGCCCGACCCGTTCCTGGTCATCGCCACCCAGAACCCGATCGAGTACGAGGGGACCTTCGCCCTCCCCGAGGCCCAGCTCGACCGTTTCATGCTCCGCCTTCGGCTCGGCTATCCCCAGCCCCAGGAGGAGGTGACGATCCTGGAGGAGCAGAAGGTCGTCCACCCGCTGGAGGACCTGGAGGAGGTCCTCGGCGTCGACCAGCTCCGCTCGCTCCAGCAGGAAGTCCGGGGCGTTTACGTGGACCCGACCGTCAGCGATTACATCGTCCGGCTGGTCAACGCCACCCGCAGCCACCAGGACGTCTACCTTGGGGCGTCGCCGCGCGGCTCGCTCGCCCTGTACCGGGCCGGGCAGGCGCTGGCAGGCCTCGTCGGACGCGATTATGTGATCCCCGACGACGTCAAGGTGCTGGCCGAGCCCGCCCTGGCCCACCGGCTCATCATCAAGACGAGCGCCTCGATCCACGACGTGGACCCGGCCCAGGTGGTTCGCGAGCTGCTCGCGTCGGTCCCGGTGGAGGCCGTCCGGCCGCCGTCCGGGCGTGTCGTCACCGAGCGGGCGCCGATCTCGCCACCCTCGGACGGCTTCGCGGCCGCGCGGACGGCCGCGGCCGACCCGCCCCGCGACGCCGGTTCCTAGGCCGGGGTCGGCCGGAGGACCGCGTGCTCCGCCGTCTGGAGCTCCTGCTCGTCGCCGGGGTCCTCCTCCTGGCCGCCTTCTCGACGGGGCTCGCCTTCCTCTTCTACCTCGTCTACCTGGGCCTGCTCGCCGTGGGCGGCAGCTACGTCCTCACGCGGCTGGGGCTGACCGACCTGGAGGCCGGCTACGCCGTCGACCGGCTCCATGCCCACGTCGGCGAGGAGCTGCGGACGACCTACACGCTGCGCAACACCAGCCGCATCCCCAAGCCCTGGCTGGAGGTCCACAACCCGACCGACCTGCCGGTCGCCGTCCCGGGAAGGGCCATGTCTCTCGGGCCGGCCTCCGAGCGGGCCTGGGTCGCCCGGATCCCGCTGACCCGGCGCGGAACCTACCGGATCGAGCCGCTCCAGATCCGGACCGGCGACCCGTTCGGGTTCTTCGAGGCGGGGGCGACCGTCGGCCACGCCGTGGCCCTGGTCGTCTACCCGCGGGTGGAGGCCCTGCCGCGCTGGCGGCTGCCGGCCGCCAACATCGAGGGCAGCCACTCGGCGCCGGAGCGGACCCTCCAGACCACCCCGCTGGCGACGACGGTCCGGCCCTACGCGCCGGGTGACAGCTTCAACCGGATCCACTGGAAGACGACGGCCCGCTTCGGCGAGATCCAGGTCAAGGAGTTCGATCTCGAGCAGACCGCGGATGCCTGGATCTTCCTGGACCTCGACCGTCCGGTCCAGGCCGGGGTGGGGGACGAGTCGACCGTCGAGGTCGCGGTCCGGGCGGCGGCGTCGATAGCCGGCCGGGCGGTCGGTGAGAACCGCGCCGTGGGCCTGACCGCGACCGGCCACCGGACGGTGGTCCTGCCGGCCGATCGCGGCCCGCGCCAGCACCAGAAGATCATGCAGCTCCTGGCGGCGGTCGAGGGGGACGGCGAGACCTCGCTCGTCGAGGCGCTGCTGACCGGCCTGCCGCGCCTGCGGCGGGGGATGACCGCCGTGGTCATCACGCCCTCGGTGGACCGGTCCTGGGTCCGGCTCCTGGCCGCTCTCCGCGGCCGCGGCGTCGCCTGCCTGGTGGTCGCCCTCGACGCGGCCAGCTACGCGCGGGCCGCCGGCGCCGGCGAGGCAGATCCGGCGACCGCCGAGCTGGCGAGCCAGGAGAGGCGGGCCCTCCACCACGCCCTGGCCGAATACGACCTGCCCAGCTACACCGTCCGGGCGGGCGACCGCCTCGGGGCGGTGCTGGCGAGCTGAGGCCCACGATGACCGCGCCGGCCACGCCGTTCGGGCAACCCCACCCGCGCCATGCCGCACAGGCGATGCGGATCCCGCTGGCGCCGGAGGAGGGCTGGCTGACCGTCCTGCTGCTGGCGATCATGGCCGCCAGCGTCGCCTGGTCCATCGACGACGCCCGCTGGCTGTTCGGGCAGAGCGACCTGACTCCGTTCCTGCTGCCGGCCTCCCTGGCGGGTACGGCCTACGGCTTCATCGCGGCCAAGGTGGGCTGGCCCCGCCGGATCGCGCTGCCGGTGGGGGCCGCCCTGGCGGCGCTGATCCTGCCGGTAATGGTCGGCGGCGTCCTCGCCCCCGGGGCCAGCTTTGCCGGGCAGTACCGGGCGACGGCCGCCTCGGTCGTGCAGGCCTTCGTGGACGTCGTGCGGCTGGGCCATGCGACCACGCCCCAGTACGGGCACTGGCTGCTGGTCTTCGCGGTCCTGGCCTGGGCGACCGGCCAGTTCGCGACGTACACGACCCTGCACCACCGGCGGGCGATCAACGCGGTCCTGCTGGCCGGTGGGGTCCTCGTTACCAACATGTGCCTGACGACCTTCGACCAGTTCCCGGACCTGGTCGTCTTCAGCGTGGCCGGCCTGCTCCTGCTCATCCGAATGCACGCCGCGGAAGAGCGGTCCACCTGGATCAGCCACCAGGTCTGGCGGGCCGGCACGATCGATACGCCCTACCTGCGGGGTGGGCTCCTCTTCGTCGCGCTCATCGTGACGGGCTCCGTCCTGCTGACCGCGACGGCCTCGTCGGCCCCGCTGGCGGGCCTGTTCGTCGACGTCAACAACTGGCTGATCGACGTGGGCCGGCAGTACGCCGGGGTCCTGCCTCCCGGGCAGGCGAGCCGGATCGCGGGCTCCAGCTTCCCGACGACCCTGACGATCGGGCGCGTCTGGCAGACCGACGCCGCGCCGGTCCTCCGCATCCAGGTCCCCGGCAGCGGCGAGTACCACTGGCGGGTCATCGCCTACGATCGCTTCACCGGCAGCGGCTGGACGCAGACCTCCACGGCCAGCCAGGCCGTGCCGGCCGGCACGAAGGTCCTGGCCGGGACCACCGAGGGCAGCCTGCCGACGCAGGATCGTCAGACCGTCTCGTTCCAGGTGACGCCGCTCGACGCGACCCTCCAGGACGTCGTCAGCCCGGACACCCCCCTGACCGTCAACCAGCAGACTCGCCTGACGGCGATCCTGCAGGCCGACCAGACCTTCTTCGCCTCGCTCGGCCTGGACACGGTGGCGCCCTACGCCGTCACCGCCAGTGTCCCGCAGATCGACCCGAGCGGCGTCAAGGGCCTGACCGCCAACGAGCTCCGGGCCGCCGGCACGGACTACCCGGCGGCGCTCGAGCAGGTCTACACGGAGATCCTGCCCGACACCGTCGGCTCGCCGACGCGGCTGCTTCTGAACACGATCCTCGAGGGGAGCAAGGCCACCGATCCCTACGACATCGCGCGGGAGATCGAGAGCTACCTCCGCGACCCCGCTCACTTCACCTACCAGACCAACGTCGCGAGCGTGGACTGCGGCGGCCTGTCGGTGGTCGACTGCTTCGTGAAGTCGCGGGTCGGCTACTGCGAGTACTACGCCAGCCTGATGACCATGATGCTCCGCGTGGAGCAGATCCCGGCCCGGATGGTCGAGGGCTACCTGCCCACCACGCCCGACGCCAACGGGGTGGAGACGATCACCCGGGACCAGGCCCATGCCTGGGTGGAGGCCTACTTCCCGGGCTACGGCTGGATCGAGTTCGACCCGACCGGCGGGAACCAGGCGTTCACGACCCCCCTGCCGGCCGGGCCGCCCGTGCCGAGCGCCACGCGGACGACCGCCCCCTCCACCTCGCCCGGCGCCGGGGGCAACGCTCCCAACCGGCGGTTCGGCGACCAGCCGACCCGGGCGCCCGGCAGCTCCACGCCCGGCAGCGGCGCCGACCAGGCGACCCGCATCGGCCTGATCGGGGGTGCCCTGCTGCTCTTCGCCCTGGTGCTCGGCATGGCCACCTGGGCCTACCGCCGCCGGCAGCGGACCCTGCCCACCCCCGACGGCGTCTATCGCGGCGTGACCGGCTGGGCGCGCCGGCTGGGCTACGGTCAGCGCCCGACGCAGACGGTCTTCGAGTACATGGGCGCGCTGGGCGACCTGGTCCCGCTGGCGCGGCCGGAGCTGGAGGTCGTGGCCGCGGCCAAGGTGGAGGTGGCGTACGGCCGGCGCGAACTGCCCGTGGAGCGGCTCCGGCTGCTGCGCGTCGCGCAGAGCCGCCTCCGGCTGTCGCTGCTCCGGCTCCTCCTCAGGCGGCCCCGCCGCCGGCCCGGCGCCTGATCACGGCCGCGGCCCGCCGGGCGCGGCCGCCGCGTTCAGAGCGCGCCGGTCGCCTCGCGGCGCTCGGATTCGGCCCCGGACGCGCGCTCGGCCGGCACCGTCCGCTCGAGGGCCGCGAGGTGCCCCAGCAGGTTGTGGGCCCGCAGCGCGGCCCGGCCGCCGCGGATGTCGACCACGCTGATCCCGCAGAGGGCGAAGGGGAAGCTCCAGAACCGCTCCAGCGGCAGGTCCAGCAGCGTCAGCAGGAGCACCTTGAAGTTGCCCTCGTGGCCGACCAGGACGGTCCACGGTGGCGCGGCCTCCGGGGCGCCGCCGGGGCGGTGCACCGCGAGGTCAGCCAGGATCTCGCGGAGCCCGGTCGCGACGCGCTCGCGGACCTCCGGCAGGCTCTCGCCGCCGGGGGCATGGGCCAGCAGCGGTGTCCGGTGCCAGGCGGCCAGCTCGGCCCGGTAGCGTGCCTTGACCTCGGCATGCGCCAGCCCCTCCCAGTCACCCTGGCTCACCTCGGCCAGGCCCGGCTCGGAGCGGCGGGGCGGGACCGCCGGCGGCCCGGGATCGCCCGGCCGGCGTCGGCGCGCCTCCCGCTCGAACGCGGCCGTCACGCGCTCCGCGACCTGGCTCGTCCGCAGGAGCGGCGAGTGGACGATCGCCCGCGGCCAGCCCGGCGGGACCGGTAGCGGCGGGGGGTCGGCCGGCCTCGCGAGCCGGGCGGCGGCCAGGTCCGCCTGCCGCTCGCCGAGCGGCGAGAGGGGCGCCGGCAGCCGGCCCTGGAAGCGGCCCTCGACGATGAAAGTGGTTTCGCCGTGGCGCAGCAGGACGAGCGTCCCGTCCAGGCCGGCCGGGATCAGGGCGTCGGAGCCGGCGGGGGCCGGGCTCATGAGGGGTCGGCCTGCGCCCGGGCCTCCGGCGGCTCCGGCCCCAGGCGGAGCACCCAGGCATCGAAGACCGCCGGGTCGGCCCGGACGGCGGCCTCCACGTGGTCGGGGAGGTCCTCGTCGAGCGCCAGCAGCATCAGGGCGTCCCCGCGCGGGACCGAGCGGGCCAGGTGCATGGCGCTGATGTTGACGTCCGCCGCGCCCAGCAGCAGGCCGATCCGGCCCATGGTCCCCGGCCGGTCCTGGTGGCGGGTCAGGAGCATCCGCGGTCCGAGCGCCATGTCCAGCCAGTAGTCGTCGAGCCGGGTCAGCCGGGACTCGCCGCCGACCACCGTGCCGGCGACCGTCGGCGCGCCCCCGTCGGCCTGGCCGGTCAGGGTGATGAGGGCGCTGAAAGCGCCTGCCTCGGGCGTCTTGCGCTCCACGATCCGGATGCCGCGGGCGGCCGCCAGGTGCGCCGCATTGACCAGGTTCACCCGCTCGGTCGTGGCGGCCTCGAGGAGGCCGCGGAGGGCCGCCGCTACGAGCGGCGAGGTGTCGTGGCGGGCCAGCTCGCCGCCCGCCTCCAGCGTCAGCGACCGGATCCCTGTCCGGGTGTACTGGGCGAGGAAGCGGCCGAGCGTCTCGGCCAGGCCCAGGTAGGGGGCGATCGCCCGCGCCGTCTCGGGGGTGAGGAGCGGGGCGTTGACGGCGTAGCGCGCCGGGCGGCCGTCGAGGACGTCGAGGATCTGCTCGGCCGCCTCCTCCGCGACCCGGACCTGGGCCTCGGCGGTGGAGGCTCCCAGGTGGGGCGTCAGGACCGTGTTGGGCGCATCGAGCAGCGGCGAGCCGGCCGGCGGCTCGTGCTCGTAGACGTCGAAGCCCGCTCCCGCCAGGTGGCCGGAGCGGAGGGCCTCGGCCACCGCGGCCTCGTCGTAGACACCGCCGCGCGCGACATTGAGGACGATCGCGCCCGGCCTGAGGCGAGCCAGCTCGGCCGCCCCGATCAGGCCCCGGGTGACCCGGCCCCCCGGGACGTGGACGGTCAGCACGTCGGCCCGGGCCAGGAGCTCGGCCTGCTCGACGAGCTCCACGCCCAGGCCGGCCGCCTGGTCCGCGGTCACGTACGGGTCCGCCGCGAGGACCGTCATCTCGAGCGCGCGCGCCCTGCCCGCGACCGCCTGGCCGATCTTGCCGAGGCCGATGATGCCGAGCGTTCGGCCGCGCAGCTCGACGCCGGTGAAGGCGGATCGCTTCCACTCGCCGCGCCTGACCGACGCGTCCGCGGCCGCGACCCGGCGGGCCAGCGCCAGCATCAGGGCGACGGTCAGCTCGGCCGCCGAGACGGTGTTGCCGGTCGGGGCGTTGACGACGGTGATGCCGGCCCGGGTGGCCGCCTCCAGGTCGACATTGTCGACGCCGACGCCGGCCCGGCCGATCGCCACCAGCCGCCGGCCGGCGGCTATGAGCGTGGCGTCGACCCTGACCTGGCTGCGCACGACCAGCGCGTCGTAATCGGGCAGGATGGCCGCCAGCTCCTCCGGCGAGAGGCCGATCCGCTCGTCGACCTGGTGGTGGGCGCGGAGCAGTTCGAGCCCCTGGGCCGCCAGGGGCTCGGCGACCAGGATCCGCATCAGCGGGCCCCGGCCGGGACGGGACCGGTCGTCCCGAGAACCGCCAGAGCGGCGCGCTGGGCGGCGGCGACGGCCGTGCCCGCCTCCACCGGCCGGCCAAAGGCGAGGCTCACCTCCTCCAGGACCCCGATCGCGGCCAGGATGTCGGCCAGCGTCACCGAACCCAGGTGGCCGATCCGGAAGATGCGCCCGGTAAGGGCCCCCTGCCCGCCGGCGACCACCAGGCCGCGCTCGCGGAGCGCCGCGCTGAAGGGCTTCCAGTCCAGGCCCTCCGGGACGCGGGCGGCCGTCACCGTGTCCGAGAAGAAGCGGGGGTCGGCGAAGAGCTCGAAGTCGAGGGCCAGGAGCCCGGCCCGCGTCGCCTCGGCGACGGCGTGGTGTCGCTCGAAGATCGCGGCTGCTCCTTCCCGCTCCATCAGCTCGAGCGCGACGTCCAGCTGGATCATGATCCCGACGGCCGGCGTCCACGGCGTCTGGCCCTTCTCGGCGCTGGCCCGGTGGGCCGCCAGGTCGAAGTAGAAGCGGGGGATCGTGGCCGTCTCCTGCGCCTTCCAGGCCCGGCCGGAGACCGCCAGCATCGTCAGCCCGGGCGGCACCATCCAGCTCTTCTGCGAGCCGGTCACGACCACGTCCAGGCCCCAGGCGTCGGTCTCGAACGGGACCGCGCCCAGGCCGCTGATGGCGTCCACCAGGAGGAGGGCGTCCGGTGCCAGCTCCCGCGCGACGGCGGCCAGCTCGGCCACCGGGTTGGTCAGGCCGGTGGAGGTCTCATTGTGGGTCAGCAGGATCGCCCGGAACGCCTCGGCCCCGGTCAACGCCTCACGCAGGAGTCCGGGCTCGGCCGCCGCCCCGGGGGTGACCGTCAGCCGGGTGACGTCGGCCCCGTAGGTCGTCGCGATCCTGGCGAACCGCTCGCCGAACGTCCCGACCGAAACGGCCAGGACGCGGTCGCCCGGCGAGAGGTGGTTGACGATTGCCGCCTCGAGGCCGCCCGTGCCGGCCGCGGTGAGCACCACCACGTCGTTGCTCGTCCGAAAGAAGGCGCGGAGACGGGCCAGGACGCGGCCCTGGAGGGCGGCGTACTCGGGACCGCGGTGGTTGATCATCTGGCGGGCGCCGGCGTCGCGGACCGGCGACGGCAGCGAGGTGGGGCCGGGGATGCGCAGGTTCGGCTCGAAGCGGTTCACGGGCCCTCCTCGGTGGTGCGCTGGACGAACGGCGCCTCCGATGCTAGCCGGAACGGCCGCTGGCGCGCCACCGGGTCATATATGACGGCGTATCCTTCGGCGGTGGCCACCGTCCGTACCACGATCCTCCTTGATGCCGACCTCCTGGATCGCCTGGACCGCCATGCCCGCCGGGAGCGGACCACCAAGACGGCCCTGATCGCGGCGGCCATCGAGGCGTTCCTGGACGCCGGTGAGCCGCGGCCCGGTCTGCCCTTTTTGGCGGTCGGGTCGAGCGGGCACGGTCGGCTCTCGCTGGACGGCCGCGCTATCTCCCGCCGTGAGGCGGGGCGGCGCGGCCGCGGCTGAGCGGGCCCGGCGCGGTGGCGGTCCTGCTCGATTCAAGCGCGGTCGTGGCCGCCGCCGACACGGCCGACCTGAACCACGCCGCCGCCGTCGGCTGGTTCGAGCGCGAGGAGGAGCCGCTCCTGATCGGAGCGTTGAGCCTGGCCGAGCTGGACGTCGTCCTCCAGCGCGAGCTCGGCGTGGCCGCCGTCCAGGCGGTCCTCGAAGCGATCCGGACCGGAGCGCTGCGGGTCGTGCCCCCGACGCCGGCCGACCTGGCCCGGGCGAGCGAGCTGCTGGTGGAGGCAGCGGAGCACCGGCCCCGGCTGGCCGACGTGGTCCTGGTGGCGACGGCCGAGCGGCTGCGCATCCGCCGCGTCGCCACGTTCGACCGGCGCCCCATCGCGGTCCTGCGGCCGCGCCACGTGCGGGCGCTGCAGCTGGAGCCGTAGGGGGGTGTTGGGCGGGGAGCCGCGCGGGGCCGCGACCTGGAGCGGCGGCGCCGACCGCCGTCGTCATCGGTCGGGCCGCCGCGCGGCCGCCGGTCGGGGTCAGGTGCGCTGTTCGCGGTAGTAGCGCCGCCAGATCAGCCGGTGGACCGGCACCCAGCGCGGGATGTCGCGCAGGACCGGAATGAACGGCACCAGCGCCAGGAGAGCCGTCAGGATGACCATGAAGAGGACCACGACCAGGTCGGCATTCGCTGCCGTGTTGAACGGCGGGATCTGGTACCAGAACGTGTACAGCCAGAGCCAGGTCTGGCCGGGGTAGCTGCCCGTCTCGTTCATCATCCCCCACTGGTCGCCGGTGAGGTGCTGCTGGTCGGCCAGCCCGGAGAAGTAGTTGCCGTCGCCCATGAAGAGCAGCGGGAGCGTGTAGTCGGTCTGGTAGAACTGGGGGCTGCTCAGGAGCAGGCCGTCCAGGCCGCCCGTCCGGGCGATGTCGAGCAGGCTGCTCATGAGCGTCGGCAGCGGCCCGTAGTCACCGGATGCGACGACCACCTGGCCGTCCTTGGTGGTGGCCTGGCCGAGGGCCGTGGTGTACGCGTCGAGCCACGAGCTCTGCTGGCTGGAGCCGGCCTGCTCGTAGGTCTTGAGGGCGGCGGCGAGGGCCGAGTTGCCCGGTGTCGCGTACGAGAGGGGCTTGAGGACGAAGTCCTGGGCCGTGTCGATCGGGGTGCTGACGCCGGCCCAGACGGCGGGCTGGAGGGGGCCGATCGCCTGGGCCGCACCCGCCGAGTCGTTGTAGGGCTGCCCGTAGCCGGCGGTGCCGCTCTGTCCGGACAGCTCGGAGATCGCAGTGGTCACGAAGTCGACCGGGTCATTCTGGGCCCAGGACTGGATCGTCACCGAACGTGCGTCGGGCGACGAGAGGGCGCCGGCCAGGATGATCACCAGGATCGCTGTGCCGAGGAGCGCCAGCGTCAGTTCCTTGAACAGGTCGTAGGGGACCTGGCGGATGCCGGCGTAGTAGCTCTCCGGGGTGGACGCGGTCCGGCTCATGCCTTGCCCCCTTGCGCCGACGGTGCATCGCCCGCAGCGGGCTGGATCGGCCGGACGACACCACGCATCCTGACCTGGACGATGTGGAGCACGACCAGCGTCGTGACGAGGATCGGGAAGAGCATCACGTGGACGCCGTACATCTGGCCGAAGTTGAGGACGTTGAAGAAGGCGCCGATCCCGGCCGCGTTCGTCGCGTCCTTGGCGTTGACGGCGATCCACTGTGCGTCGAAGTTCTGCTGCGACAGGTAGCCGGTGAAGGCCGCCACGACGCTCACCGCGAAGACCACGACGCCGATCATCCAGGTTGGTGCCCGGCCGTCACGCCAGCCTGCCGCGAAGTACTGGCCCCACAGGTGCAGGACCATGAAGACGAAGAAGACCTGGACCGCCCAGAAGTGGAGGCTGTTCACGAAATGCCCGACGCCCGAGACGTGCCACCACTGGGGGCCGAAGAGAGCCAGCACGACGCCGCTGGCGATCACCCAGACCAGCGCAGCGATGGTCACGACGCCGAAGACGTAGACCCACGACCCGACGTAGTAGGGCTGACGTTCCGGCAGCAGGCTGTCGAGAGGGAGGCGGCCTTCGAGGAAGCGCCGGATCGCGCCGGTCCAGCTCGAGGGCGCGGAGGTGGGCTCGTCCGCCGCCCCCGTCCCGGTGCGACTCGTGACTTGCTCACTCATGGCCGCGCCCCTCGCGATCGGACTGCCCGCCGTCGTGCGGGAATGGCGCGAGCAGCGCGATGACGAAGACCGCGATCATGCCGATGATCAGCGCCAGGTTGGGGATGCTGATGAGGACGAATCCGAACTGGAGATAGGTCGCTGGTGTGTCCACCCTCCGGCAATCCTCCCTTCGAGTAGGTCCCGACGCGCCCCTCAGGATGGTCGATTGGGGCTGTGGCCTGCCCGGCCCGGGCGGCCCCCGGCACTTCCGGGTAGGACCGCTCTCGATCCTGCGGAACGGGACCATCCACAGGCTAGGGCACCACGGCCTGCCTGCGACCCCTCGTTCGAGTGGGTGGGCAACGGTCCGAATCGGCGGGAGGGCACCCGAGCCCCCGACGCGGAGGCCGTCCCGAGCGGGCCCGTGGCCGGCCCCGCGGCCCTCCTGTGCCGGCCCCGCGGCCCTCCTGTGCCGGCCCGTGGACCCGGTTCCGCTCGCCCCAGCCGAACCGCTATGCTGTGCGGCCCGTGGACGGCCGAGGGCAAACGCTCGCATCGATCGTGGACACCTTTGTGCCCGGCGGTGACGGTCTGCCGTCCGCGAGCGCACTCGGCATTCACGACCTGCTTCTGTCCGAGGTGCGGGCGCTGGGCCGACCGTCCTTCGAGGCCCAGCTGGGCCTCCTCCTGCGGCTGGTGGAATCGCCGGCGGCGAACCTCGCCCTCGTCGGGCGCCCGGTCCGCTTCTCCCGGCTCTCGCTGCCCGACCGCCAGGCCTACCTCCGCCGGCTCGCCGCGAGCCCGCTCCCGCTCAAGAGGACGGCGTTCCAGGACCTGAAGCGGCTGACGCTGCTCCTGGCCTACGGCCTCGAGGCTTCGCCCTATCGCGACCTGGCCGGCTACGTGCCGCCGGCGGCCGATCCGCCCGACCGCAGCCGGCTCACCGTCCGCACTCCGGCCGCCGGGGAGGTCGTCGAAGCGGACGCCGTGGTCATCGGCTCCGGCGCGGGGGGATCCGTCGCCGCGGCCGCGCTCGCCGCCGCCGGGAAGCGGGTGATCGTCCTGGAACGGGCCGCCCACGTCTCCGAGGAGGCGTTCGGCGGTGCGGAGCTCCCCGGGCTCGTGGCGCTCTTCCTCGATCGCGGGCTGGCCGCGACGGACGATCGCGCGATCGCCATCCGGGCGGGGAGTGCTGTCGGCGGCGGAACGGTCGTCAACTGGAGCACCTCCCTGCGGCTCCCCGCGGCGGTCCGGGAAGAGTGGCGCGCCGTCGGAATCGACGGCGAGCTCGACGGACTCTACGACGAGGTCGAGCGGGTCCTCGACGTGGACACCGACGAGAGCGAGCGGAACGGCCCGAACGCGGCGCTGGAGCGGGGCCTCAACCGGCTGGGCCTCGACTCAAGGGTGGTGCCGCGCAACGTGCGTGCCTGCGGCGACTGCGGCCCCTGCGCCGTCGGCTGCCGTCGCGGCGCCAAGCGCTCGACTCTGCGGACATACCTGGCCGACGCGTGCCGCGACGGGGCGACGGTCCTCGACCGGGCCGAGGCCCGGCGGATCCTGGTGCGGAACGATGGGCCGGGTCAGCGGGTCGAGGGGGTGCTGGCGGCGGTGCCGGGCGGCGAGATCACCGTCCGTGCGCCGCTGGTGGCCCTGGCCGGCGGCGCGATCCTCGCGCCCGCCGTCCTGCTTCGCTCCGGCCTGGCGCGGGAGACGGCCGGGCGCTCGCTCTTCATCCACCCGGTCGCGGCCATCGCCGGGACGTACGACGATCGGATCGATCCGTGGCAGGGCGTGCCGCAGGCGGTGATGAGCGAAGCGTACGGCGAGGTCGACGGCGCCTACGGCTTCAGGATCGAGGCCGCGCCGACGCACCCCGGCCTGATCGCGTCGGGCCTGCCCTGGTGGACCGGCGCCGACCACCTGGCGGCGATGGGCGACGCCGCGCGCACCGCCGCCTTCCTCGCCATCGTCCGGGATCGGTCGGGCGGCCGCGTGGACCTCGACCGGGACGGCATGGTCCGCGTCCGCTACCGTCCGGGCGCCGCCGAGCGCCGGCTCCTCGTCCGGGGAATGGTCGAGCTGGCGCGGATCCATCGCGCCGCCGGCGCCCGCCGGCTGACCACCCTCCACACGCCGCCGCTCGCCCTGGAGCCGGGCGGCTCCTTCGAGGCCTTCACGGCCGAGATCGAGCGTCGCGGGGTGGTCCCGAACCGGATCATGCTCTTCACCGCCCACCAGATGTCCAGCTGCCGGATCGGGACGAGCCCGCGCGATTCGGTGGCCGACCCGGACGGCCGGGTCTGGGGCGTGCGGGGCCTCTACGTGACCGACGCCAGCGCCTTCCCGAGCCCGAGCGGGGTCAACCCGATGCTGACGATCATGGCCCTGGCGGCTCGCACGGCGGGGCGGATGCTCGCGGCGAGCTGACCGGGCCCCGGCCGGGCAGCGAGGGTGCCTGCCCCGGACCCTCGCGGCCTGGATCCCGCAACCTCCACCGGCCATCCGTCAGCCACCTGCGGGGTGGCGCTCCAATTGAAGTGCGGTGCGTCGGCTTACCCGGTTGAGTCAGGCCGCGAACCATGCCCTGGAAGGCACGAGTCGCGTATGCACGGCGCTACCCGAGACACCGCAGTTGCGAGAGCCAGGCATCCAGCGCACCAGGTCAAGGTTGCGGATGGCCACCGGTCGGCTGTTGGCTCACCCTCCGTCGGCGTCGCGTTTCTGCGTGTCGGCGAGCTTCCGTCGCGACTCCGTGTGGGCCTTCATGCCGTCGCCGATCCCTGTCATCGGGTTGCCGCCCGGCTGTGGGACGCGGCGGGGACGGCCAGCGGCACGACGGGCACGCCGCTCCTCCATGAACTCGCCGATGCGGCGTTCCGCGCCCTGGTCGGAGGGGTAGTAGTAGCGATGCCCCACCAGGGCGTCGGGCAGATACTGCTGCTGGACGTCGGCTCCGTCGAATTCGTGCGGGGAGAGATAGCCGGTCCCGTCGCCGGTGTCACGGCGCTGCCGGCCGGTGGCTGACCGCAGGTGCCTGGGCACTGGTTGCGAGCCGTAGCGCAGGAGGTCCTCCGTCCCGGCGCCGTAGGCCTTCCCGACTCGGTTCGACTTCGGAGATACGGCCAGCATCACGGTCGCCTGGGCCAGCGCGTACTGGCCCTCGGGCAGGCCGACCCAATCGAGGGCGTGGGCGGCGGCGACCGCGACCTGGAGGGCGCGCGGGTCGGCGTTCCCGACGTCCTCCGAGGCGGCGATGATCAGCCGGCGGGCGATGAAGCGGGGGTCCTCGCCGGCCGCGATCATCGCCGCCAGCCAGTAGAGCGCCGCGTCCGGGTCGTTGCCGCGGATGCTCTTGATGAAGGCGGAGACCGTGTCGTAGTGGCCGTCGCCCGCCCGGTCGTAGGCCAGGACCCGCTGCTGGGCCGCCGCCTCCACGTCCTCCAGGCGAGGCGCGACCTCCCCGCCGGGCCCCCGCGCCTCGGCCGCCTCGGCGATCGCGACCGCACTCTCCAGGACGTTGAGGGCCTGGCGTGCATCCCCGCCGGCCAGCTCGACCAGGTGGCCGAAGGCGTCGTCGGCCAGGCTCACGCCGCCGTCCGGGCCGAGCGCGCCGGCCAGGCCGCGCTCCGGGTCGATCAAGGCCCGCCGGACCACCAGCCCCACCTGCTCGTCCGTCAGCGGTTCCAGGCGGAAGACGCGGAGGCGCGAGAGCAGGGCGGAGTTCACCTCGAAGTAGGGGTTCTCGGTCGTCGCCCCGATCAGGGTGATGGTGCCGTCCTCGACCTGCGGCAGGAGCGCATCCTGCTGGGCCTTGTTGAAACGGTGGATCTCGTCGATGAAGAGGACTGTCCGGGGCCCGCCCTCGACGAGGGTCCGGCGCGCCTCGGCCATGACGCTCCGAACGTCGGCCACCCCGCTCATGACCGCCGAGAGGGTCACGAACTCGGCCCCGACGGCCTCCGCCAGGAGACGGGCCAGGCTGGTCTTGCCGGTCCCCGGAGGTCCCCAGAGCAGGCTGGAGCCGAGGTGGCCGCGGGCGATCGCCCGGCGCAGGGGCCCGCGTTCGCCGACGAGGTGGTCCTGGCCGACGAACTCCTCGAGCGAGCGCGGCCGCATCCGGGCGGCCAGCGGCCGGCTGCCCGGCGGCGGGGCGAACAGCGCCTGCTGCTGGCCGTTGGGGAAGGTAAGCGGGCTGCGGCGCGGAGGCATCGGCGGCATCGTACGCCGTCGGTCCCTGGGCGGCGTTCGTCTGCGCCCGGCGGGCCGCTCGAAGTGGATCACGGTGCTCGCTGGTCGAGGCGTTCATGTAGGTGGCCACAGGTGGTTGCGCCAGGAGATCGACCTCAGATAAACGACCGGTGAACGGTGGGCCGGATCGTCAGCTCGGGCCGCGCGGCGCGACCGGAGGCTCGATCTCGGGCTCGCCCGACCAGCGCGCTCCGGGGCGTCGCGGCCTAGTCGTCCGTGACATCCAACGCGAGCGGCGTCTGCGTCGGCTCGTGAACATGCCCGTTCTGTTGGTGATCCAGTAATGCCCTCTGGCTGTCGAGAATCCGATAGCGGCCGAGTGGATGGCCCTTTCGCTGACGGAGCAGCAGCGCGTCGTCGGTGAACAGACGGTTCTTCGTCCGCTCAAGGTCATTCAAGACCTGGCGGTCCTCCTCGATTGCGCGGAACCGCTCCACGATGGGGCCGACGTCCTCGATCTCCACGCCCGTCCAGTGACGGCCCTTGAGTTCGGCCACGACCATCGTGGTGCCTGAGCCCGCGAACGGATCGAGGACCCTGTCGCCCGGCCTCGATGCCATGTCGATGATCCGGTCGAGCATCTTGACTGGCAGCTCGTTCATACCCTGCTGGCGCCTCTTATAACGGTGGTGCCTCACCGGACTGAGGTCACTCCACACGTCGCTCAGGTTGAAGCCGCCAGGATCCAGCTTGTCCTTGTAGCCGCCGTAGTCCTTGAGCTCCATCCCGCAGTGGCGACAGGTCACCATCGGCTGGCGTGGTGGCGTGAAGGTCGTCGGTCGAGCCCCTTTGCAGAAGTAGAGCAGCGAGTAGTGCGCGGGATACAGGCGGCCACGGATCGGGAAGTAGTACTTGATGTCGACGGAGATCCAGTGCCGGAAGGTGA
>JAJYJO010000063.1 GCA_021789435.1 Chloroflexota bacterium | reverse complement strand
CGGGCCGCGTCCGGGTCCCGCGGCGGGACCGAGCGCCGCCGGCTCGCCGCGGCCCGCCGGAACCGCCCCGGGCGGGCGGGCGCTCCCGCCGCTCTCCATCCCGCCACGTCCGGTCCCGCTGCGGCCGTGGCCATTGCCGTTCGGGCCAGGCCGGCCACCCCGCCCCCGGTCGGCGGCCGCGAGCTCCGCGGCGAAGGCCGACGGGCCGCGGGCCACCGCGTCGTCCCAGGCCGTCACCAGGTCGGCCAGGACGGAGGCCTCGTCGCCGCGGTGATCGACCCGCCCGGCCACCAGCAGGACGGCGCCCTCCGCCCAGGCCGCCCCGGTCTGGGCGTAGAGCCGGGGAAAGACGACGACCTCCAGCGTCCCCTGGAGGTCCTCCACCGTGACGACGGCCATGGTGTCGCGGCTCCTGGTCACGACCGTCCGCAGGCCGGTCACGATGCCGGCCACGACGACCCGCTGACCGTCGAGCGATTCGTCCTTCAGGTCGCCCGAGTAGGCGCTCACGAAGGCCCCGACCTGATCGGCCAGGTCCTTGAGCGGATGGTCGGAGAGGTAGAGCCCGAGCAGCTCCTTCTCCCAGCGGAGGCGCTCGCGGAGAGGGGCTTCCGGGACGGCCGGCAGCGGCCGCTCGAGGGCCGGCTCGTCCGCTCCGCCGGCCAGCTCGAAGAGCGAGGTCTGGCCGGTGGCCCGGTCGCGCTGCACCGCCTGGGCGGCCGCCAGCGCGTCGTCGAGGCCCTGCAGCAGGGCGGCCGGGTGGCCGAAGACGCCGAGCGCCCCCACCTTGATCAGCGATTCGAGCACCCGCTTGTTCACCAGCCGCAGGTCCACCCGGGAGCAGAGGTCGGTCAGGGAACGGAAGGCCCCGCCCTCCTCGCGGGCGGCGATGATCGATTCGATCGCCCCGGCGCCGGCGTTCTTGACCGCCAGCAGCCCGAAGCGGATCGCCTCGTCCTCGACAATGAACTCGAGGTGGCTGCGGTGGACGTCCGGCGGCCGGACCTCGATGTCCAGCCGACGACACTCGGCGATGGCGGCCGCCACCTTCTCCTCGTTGTCGCGGAAGGCGGTCAGGACGCTGGTCATGTACTCGACCGGGTAGTTCGCCTTGAGGTAGGCCGTCTGGTAGGCGACCAGGCCGTAGCAGGTGGCGTGGGCCTTGTTGAAGCCGTAGCGCTCGAACGGCTGGAAGGCGGCGAAGACAGCGTCGATCACCTCCGCCCGGACCCCTCGCTCGGCCGCCTGGCGGACGAACTTCTCGCGCATGTCGCGCATCAGGGCGGCCTTCTTCTTGCGGATGGCGTAGCCGAGCGTGTCCGCCTCCGGGCCGGTGAAGCCGGCCAGCGCCATGGAGGCCGCCATGATGTCTTCCTGGTAGACGAAGATCCCATAGGTCCGCTCCAGGTAGGGCTCCAGGAGTGGGTGGAGGTAGGTGACCGGCTCCTCGCCATGCTTGCGCCGGATGTAGGCCGGGATGTTCTCCATCGGCCCCGGGCGGTAGAGCGCGACCATCGCGGCAAGGTCGTAGACGGAGGTCGGGCGGAGCTCCCGGACGTAGCGGCGCATGCCGGCGGACTCCAGCTGGAAGACGCCGGTGGTCTCTCCCGAGGCCAGCAGCTCGAAGGTCCGGGCGTCGTCGAGCGGGATCCGCTCGAGGTCGACGGAGATCCCCCGCTGCTCCCGGATCGTGTCGACCGCCTGGCGCAGGATGGTCAGGTTGGAGAGGCCCAGGAAGTCGAACTTGAGGAGGCCCAGCGCGTCCACCGCGTGCATCTCGTACTGGGTCATGACGGCGTCGGAGTTCGTCGCCCGCTGGAGCGGCATCAGCTCGGTCAGCGGTTCGCGGCTGATGACGACGCCGGCGGCGTGGGTGGAGGCGTTGCGGGCCACCCCCTCCAGCTGGCGGGCCAGGTCGATCAGGCGGCGGACCTGCCCGTCGCCGTCGTACTGCTCTCGCAGCTGGGGCGCCACCTCCAGCGCCTCGTCCAGCCTGATGCCGAGCTGGTTCGGGACCGCCTTGGCGATCCGGTCCACCTCGCCGTAGCTCAGGCCCAAGACGCGGCCCACGTCGCGGATGGCCGCCCGGGCGAGCATCGTGCCGAAGGTGATGATCTGGGCGACGTGGTCCGTGCCGTACTTGCGGGCCACGTACTGGATCACCTCCTCGCGCCGGCCGTCCTCGAAGTCCACGTCGATGTCGGGCATGGTCACGCGGTCCGGGTTGAGGAACCGCTCGAAGGGGAGCTGGTACTGGATCGGATCGACGGGCGTGATGCCGAGGGTGTAGGTGACGATCGAGCCGGGCGCGCTGCCGCGGCAGGTGGTCGCGATCCCCTGCTCGCGGGCGAAGCGCGTGAAGTCGGCCACGATCAGGAAGTAGCCGGCGTAGCCCATCGGGGTGATCACCCCGAGCTCGTAGTCCAGGCGCGCCTGCAGCTCGGGCGTCACCACCGGATAGCGCCGCTCCAGTCCCGCCTGGCACTCCCTGCGCAGCCAGGTCTCGATCGTCTCGCCCTCGGGGACCGGGAAGCTCGGGATCCGCAGCTGGCCGAAGGGCAGCCGGAGGTCCGTCATCTCGGCGATCCGGCGGGTGTTGCGGATCGCCTCCGGCTGGTCGGGGAAGAGGGCCGCCATCTGGGCCGCCGACTTGACGTAGAACTCGCGGGTCTCGAAGCGCAGGCGGCCGGGCGTGTCCAGGTTGGAGCCCGTGCCCACGCAGAGCAGGACGTCGTGCGCCTCCGACTGGCCTTCGGAGACATAGTGGAGATCGTTGCTCACCACCAGCGGCAGACCGACTTCGGGCGCCAGCCGGAGCAGCTGCTCGTTGAGCCGGCGCTGCTCGGGCAGGCCATGGTCCTGGAGCTCCAGGTAGAAGCGGTCCTTGCCGAAGATCTCGCCGTATTCGCCGGCCAGCCGGCGGGCCGACTCCCAGTCGTCGACCTCGAGGGCCTTGGGGATCTCGCCGCCCAGGCAGGCCGACAGCCCGATCAGGCCCTTGCTGTAACGGGCAAGGTGTTCGCGGTCGATCCTGGGCTTGTAGTAGTAGCCGTCGAGGTGGGCGTCCGTCACCAGCCGGCAGAGGTTCAGGTAGCCCTCCCAGTCCTGGGCCAGCAGGACCAGGTGGTACGGCTGGGCGTCGGCCTTGCCCTCCTTGTCCCGCATCGAGCGGCGGGCGACGTAGGTCTCGACGCCGACGATCGGCTTGATCCCCCGCGCTGAAGCCGCCTGGACGAAGGCGACCGCGCCGTAGAGGGCGCCATGATCGGTGATGGCCATCGCGTCCATGCCGTGGGCGGCGGCCGCGTCCACGATCTCGCCGATCCGGCCGAGGCCGTCGAGCAGGCTGAACTCGGAGTGGACGTGGAGGTGGACGAAGTCGTTGGGTGCGACGGTCACGGGAGGTCAATGGTAGCCCGCCGGGGCCGTCCGGCGGCGGTCCGCCGAGGCGACGGCACGGCCAGCTCGCGCGGGCCCCGGGTCAGCTGCACATCGTTCCGCAACCCCGGCCTTACGGCCAAGATGGCGGCCACGGTCGACGAGGCCTCGGAACGGCCTGCCAGCCGGGCCGGTCCGCGGGCATGCTTGCGCGATCCGCGCCGGACGGCGACCATCGGGACCCACCCAGACCCGACTCCCCAGGACCCCCAACGACCCGTCCCGATCCGTGCTGCGTTCGCCGTCCGCCGTCGTGATCCCGCATCCGTCCCGCCTGGCCCGCCTGCTCGGCGGCGCGGTGCTGGCTGCGGCGCTCCTCGGCGGCTGCGCCGCGGCCCCGGCCGCGGCGGGCGACGGGATCAGCTTCCCGCAGCCGCCCCTGCCGAGCTTCGCCGCGGCGACGGTCGCGCTCCGCTGCGCGCCGGCTGACCGCCGCTGCGTCGACCGGGCCCAGCAGCTGGCGACGATCGTGGCCGCGAACCTGGCGGGTCCCTGGGACGGGCCCGGCGTCCGCGACACGAGCGGGACGCCGCTGGCGGGCACTTTCCTCGTCGTCGTGGAGCGCGCCTCGCCGCTTGGCTGGGCGGCCGTGGTCGACGGCACCACCCTGCGCGGGACGACACGGCGGATGGTGGTCGACCTCGCCGGCGCCGTGCCCGATCCTGCCGGGACCTCCTACGCGGTGGTGGACTCGGCGGCTGGGCCGCGCCGCTTCATCGTCCCGCCCGGCCTTGCCAGCCAGCTGCTCGCGGCGCTCTACCGGCACCTGGGGCCCTACGCCAACCAGCCGGGCGTCGAGTAGCGCCGGGCGGGGACACCGGTCCGGCCCGGAGGTCGCCGCCCGGCCGGCAACGCCCGGCCGACCGTGCAGATGGCCTCATCCGCCCGCCCGTCAAATCCTCTCTTCGCCGTCCCGCAGCGCGATACAATGCCTGCCAGTGCCGGCGCCCGTGGGGGGCCGGTGGAGGGTGGTAGACCCGAGCGTCGCACGGAGGACCACATGATCCGGAGACTCCAGCCCGCGCTCGTCGCGCTCGCCAGCCTGGCCGTCGTGGCCGGCTGCACGGGTGGCGGCGCAAGCCCGTCGCCGTCGGCGCCCGCGGCGACCACATCGCCCTCGACACCGGCGTCGGTTGCCCCGACCGCCACGCCGGCGCCGAGCAGCAACCTCAAGATCGGTGTCGTGACCGACATCGGCACGCTCGACGACAAGAACTTCAACGAGTACTCGTACAAGGGCGCCGTGGCCGGCGCGGCGGACATCGGCGCGGCAACGCCGCCGTCGATCGTCCCGAAGGACCAGTCGGAGTACGCCACCGACATCCAGTCCTTCGTGAGCCAGGGCTACAACATCATCGTCACCGTCGGCTTCAACCTGGCCGGCCCGACGACCACCGCGGCTCATGACAACCCGAACATCTGGTTCATCGGCGTCGACCAGTCGCCCATCTGCGTCGACACGACCGGCAAGCTCGACACCACCTTTGCCTGCAAGGGTGACGCGAAGACCCTGCTGCCGAAGTACATCTCGCTCCAGTTCGCCGAGGACCAGGCCGGCTACCTGGCCGGGATCGTGGCCGCGGCGGAGAGCAAGACCGGCGTCATCGGGGCCATCGGCGGCACTACCCTCTGCCAGCCCTGCAACCGCTACATCAACGGCTACATCGAGGGCGCGCAGGCGCAGAACCCGAGCGTCAAGGTCAAGGTCGCCTACGTCACCCATGACTTCTCGAACGCGGCCTTCAACGACCCGGTCGGCGGCAAGAACTTCGCCCAGTCGTTCATCTCGACCAACAAGCCGGACGTCCTCTTCCAGGTCGCCGGCAAGACCGGCAACGGGGTGCTCGACGCGGCCTGCGCCGCGAAGATCTACGGTATCGGCGTCGACGTGGACCAGTACCTGTCCTACCCGAACGCGGACCCGTGCATCATCACGAGCGCCGAGAAACACCTCCAGAGCGCCGTGGAATCGGCGATCAAGGGGATCGCCGCTGGGACGGCCGTGGGCGGTGACAACCGCTTCGACGCCACGAACGACGGCATCGGCATCTCGCCGATCACGAACGTGACGCTGGCGTCCGACGTCCAGACCAAGATCAACGACGCGCTGGCCGCGATGAAGGCGGGCACCCTGAACACCTGCCCGAACAGCACCTGCAACAACGTGGCCAAGAGCACGCCGTAACCATCGACTCTCGGCGAGCCCTCCCGGACGGGCCGGCCATCCTCGGCCGGCCCGTCCGCATCTCCCCGGTCGTCCAGACGGGAGCCAGCGCGGCATGACCCACCCGGCCGACTCCAGCCTCAGCCCCGGCCTCAGCCCCACCCTCGCGCCCGCCCTGGCGATGCGCGGCATCACCAAGCGCTATCCCGGCGTCGTCGCCAACGACCAGATCAGCCTGGACGTGCGGCCCGGCGAAATCCATGCCCTGCTCGGCGAGAACGGCGCCGGCAAGACGACCCTGATGAACGTCCTCTACGGCCTGGCCCGGCCGGACGAGGGCCAGATCCTGCTCGACGGGCAGCCGGTGCGGATCGAGGATCCCGCCGACGCCATCGCCCGCGGGATCAACATGGTCCACCAGCACTTCATGCTGGTGCCCGTCCTCTCCGTCGCCGAGAACATCCTCCTCGGCGAGGAGACGATGGCCAACCCGATCTTCTTGGACCGCAACGAGGCTCATCGCCGGATCGTGGAGCTCGGCCGGCGGTTCGGCTTCGAGATCGATCCGGACGTCAAGGTCGGCTCACTCTCGGTCGGCTGGCAGCAGCGGGTCGAGATCCTGAAGGCTCTCTACCGGCGGGCGCGGATCCTGGTCCTGGACGAGCCTACGGCGGTCCTGACGCCGCAGGAGACCGAGGAGATCTTCGCCGTCCTGCGCCGCCTGGCCCAGGACGGCCACAGCATCGTCTTCATCAGCCACAAGCTGTACGAGGTGCTCGAGATCGCCGACCGGATCACCGTCATCCGGCGGGGCAAGGTGGTCGGCGAGCGCATTCCGACCGAGACCAACGAGGACGACCTGGCCGAGCTGATGGTCGGCCGGGAGGTCCAGCTGACCGTGGACCGCGGCATCTCCCACCCCGCCGGAGTGGTCCTCGAGGTGGACGGACTGCGCGTCAAGGACGACCGCGGCAACGAGGTCGTGCGCGGCGTGGACCTCGAGGTCCGGGCCGGCGAGATCTTCGGCATCGCCGGGGTGGCGGGCAACGGCCAGGACGAGCTGGTCGAAGCGATCGTCGGGCTGCGTCGACCGGCCGGCGGCCGGGTCAGCCTGGGTGGCACGGACGTCACCGGCCGCTCGCCGCGGGCGATGAACGAGGCGGGCGTGGCGTACGTCCCGGCCGACCGGCACCGCTTCGGCCTGGTGCTCGCCTTCCCGCTGGCCGACAACCTGGTCCTCACGAGCTACTACCGGCGCCCCTACTCCCGCGGCATCCTGCGCGACGACGCCGCGATCCTGCGGGACGCCGAGAAGACGATCGAGCGGTTCGACATCCGGACACCTTCCGCCACCGTGAAGGCAGGCACGCTCTCGGGCGGCAACCAGCAGAAGGCCATCGTTGCCCGCGAGTTCGGCCGGGAGATCCAGCTCCTGGTCCTGGACCAGCCCACGCGCGGCCTGGATGTCGGCAGCATCGAGTTCATCCACCGCCAGGCGATCGACAAGCGCAACGCCGGGACGGCCCTCCTCCTCGTCTCGGCCGAGCTCGACGAGATCCTGGAGATGTCCGACCGGATCGGCGTCATGTACCGCGGCACGATCGTTGCGGTCATGGACGGCCGGACCGCCGACAAGAACGAGGTGGGCCTGCTGATGGCGACGGGCGGAGCCGAGCACGGAGCGGATGCAACCGAGGGAAGGACAGCATGACGCCGCCCGTGGCCACACCGGCCGGCAGGTCCGCCGGCGCGTTTGCCCGGGCGGCTTGGGCGGCGATCGCCCTGCCCTTCGTGGCGATCGTCATGGCCCTCGTCGTCGGGGCCCTCATCATCCTGGTCTCCGAGCTGCTCGTGACCGGCCGGCCCTTCCAGCCCACCCTCCCGCTGACGGCCTACCAGGCCCTCTTCGTGGGCGCCTTCGGCAGCTTCGACGGCCTCGTGGCCACCTTCGTGAACGCGGCGCCGCTCGTGCTCGGCGGTCTCTCGGTCGCCATAGGCTTCAAGGCCGGCCTCTTCAACATTGGGGCCCAGGGCCAGTTCCTGATGGGCGCCCTCGGCTCCGTGATGGCCGGGGTGGCGGTGGCCACCTGGCCGCCGTTCCTGGCGATCCCGATCGCGGTGGCGGCCGGCCTGCTGGCCGGGGCGATCATGGGCTTCATCCCCGGCATCCTCAAGGCGCTCTCCGGGGCCCACGAAGTGGTCACCACGATCATGCTCAACTACATCGCCGTGGGCGTGCTGGCGGCCCTGGTCAGCGGGCCGCTCAAGGTGCCGCGCTCACCCTCTCCGGTGACCTACGACGTGGGCAACGCCGCCTACCCGATCATCCTGGGACGCGACGGGCACCTGGGCATCCTGGTGGCCCTGGCGGGCGTGGCGATCATCTGGTGGCTCCTCTACCGAACCACCTGGGGCTTCGAGATCCGCACGGTCGGCGCGAACCCCGAGGCCGCCCGCTACGCGGGGATGCACCCGCGGGCGGTGATCGCCTTCACGATGACGCTCTGCGGGATGCTGGCGGGCCTGGCCGGCACGGGCGTCCTGCTGGGCGTCTCGCACTCCATGACCTCCAGCTTCGGGACCACCGTCGGGTTCGACTCGATCGCCGTCGCCCTGCTCGCCCGGTCGAACCCGGTCGGCATCATCTTCGCGGCCATCCTCTTCGGCGCCATGCGCGCCGGGGCGGGCCTGATGCAGATCCAGGCCCAGATCCCCGTGGAGCTGGTGGACGTGGTCCAGGCCACGATCCTGCTCTTCCTGGTGGCCAGCCCCGTCCTTCGCGCGCTCTTCCGCCTGCGCGGGGTGCAGACCGAGCTCGGCAGCACAGACACGATCACGCGGACCTACGGCGGCGAGGCGGTGCGCTGATGGACGCCCTGGTCAACGCCCTCTACGCCATCCCCATCGTCGGCCTCGTCTTCCAGTTCGCCGGCTACCTGGTGGCCATCATCCCGCCGATCTCGCCGATCATCCTGCGCGGGGCGACCCCGCTGGCCCTCGGCGGGATGTGCGGCGTGGTCTCGGAGCGGTCCGGCGTGGTCAACATCGGCATCGAGGGGACGATGCTGGCCAGCGCCTTCACCGGCTGGGTGGTCGGGGTGGCCCTGGCGCCCGTCCTCGGCAGCACGCCGATCGCCCTCTTCGGGATCACCCTGCCGCTGCTCCTCGCGCTGGTGGCATCGCTGCTCGTCGCCCTGGCCGTCTCCTACCTCCACGCCTGGCTCTCGATCACCGTCCGGGCGGACCAGATCATCAGCGGCACGATCATCAACATCGCGGCGGCCGGCGTGACCGGCTACCTCAACACCCTGATCTCCAAGAACTCGCCGACGAGCGCCGGCAGCTTCGCCCTCTTCACTCCGCCGACGGCCCTGACGAACCTGCCGATCGTGGGCTGGCTCTTCAACATGGTCCTCAACCAGGGCCCGATCACGATGTCGATGCTGGTCCTGGTGGTCATCACCCAGGTGATGCTGTTCCGCTCCCGCTGGGGCCTGCGGACGCGGGCCGTGGGCGAGCACCCGCGCGCGGCCGAGACCGTCGGCATCGACGTGATCCGCCTGCGCTACCGCAACGTCCTGATCGGCGGCCTCTTCGCCGGCCTGGCGGGCGCCTACCTGAGCATGGAGGCGACCAACTCGTTCCAGGCGAACATGACGGCCGGACGCGGCTTCATCGCCCTGGCGGCCATGATCGTGGGGCGCTGGACGCCGGTCGGGGCGCTGGGGGCGGCCCTCCTCTTCGCGACCTTTCAGTCGCTCGGGCAGGCGATCGCCTTCGCCCCGCCGGGCGGCGAGCTGGGGGTACTGATGACGGCGATGCCGTCCCAGATCTACGATGCGCTGCCATACCTTGTCACGATCATCGTCCTGGCCGGCGTGGTCGGCCGCAGCATCGCCCCGGCCGCCGACGGTCAGCCCTACGAGCGCGAATCCGCGACCTGAGCCTCGGATCCGATGACTGCCGAGGAGCGACGCCGGGCGGCCGAGATCCTGGACCTCCAGGAGGGACGGGGCCGCGTCCCGCTGCTCGACGACGCCGGCATCGCGGGGCTGCTCCGGAGCGCGCGACGGATCGCGGTCGTGGGCGCCTCCGGCGATCCGCGCCGCCCCTCCCACGAGGTGATGGCCACGCTCCTGGCGGCCGGCTACGACTGCGTGCCGATCAACCCGAACGAGGCCGAGATCCTGGGCGTCCCGGCCTATCCGACACTTCGCGAGGCCTCCGCGGCGACGGGCCGCTTCGACATCGTCGACGTCTTCCGCCGCTCCGAGGCCTGCCCGGACGTGGCGCGCGAGGCGGTGGCGGCCGGGGCGGCCGCACTCTGGTTGCAGCTTGGCGTCGTCAGCTGGGAGGCGGCGAGGATCGCCGACGAGGCCGGCCTGCCGATCGTCATGGACCGCTGCACGGCCATCGAGCTGCGCCGGATCGGCGGCCGGGCCTGACGGTTCTCCGGCCGCGCCTGGCCGCCGCGCGCATCCGCCCGGAGCTCCTCCCGCCGCCCGGCTCGCCGTCAGCGGCCGCGCATGGCCGGGGCGGCCCTCGCCACGTCGCCGATGATCACGGCGAGCTCGGCCGGGCGCGACCACATCGGCCAGTGGCTCGTGGGAAGATCGATCCAGGTGACGTCGCGCAGCTCGGCGATGCCGGCGAGCCACGCCCAGTCGTGCTCCTTGGCGTAGGCCCTGACCTGCTCGGAGGGGAAGCCGGTGCAGACGATCGTGCTCGGGATGTCGCGGCGGGCGTCGTTGCTGAGCGTGGCGCCCTCGCGGATCACGCCGCCCGGCACCGGCACGGCCCGGCGCCGGAACGTCTCCTTCTGCTCCTCGCTCAGGCCGTCTAGGTTCTCCTCCTGCTCGATGGCCGGCCAGTGGAGTGGGCGCTCCACGCCCCGGAAGCCGGGGTCGAGCGGGCCGATCCCCGGCGCGGTGTCGACGTAGACCATGGCCGCGATCCGCTCGGGGACACGGTCGCTCGCGGCGTAGCCGGAGAAACCGCTCGCGCTGTGCACGGCGAGGACGACGGGCGCCGCCGCCGCCTGAACGGCCTCGACGATCGCCTCAACGTGGTCGGCGAACGTGACCGACGACCGGTCGGCGTCGGTCGACTCGAGGCCGGGCAGCGTCAGCGCGGTCACGTCGTGGCTCTCGGCCCGGAGCGCGGCGGCGACCTCGTCCCACGCCCACCCGCCAAGCCAGAACCCGGGAACGAGGATGATCGGCGCATTGGCCATGGGGACGCCTCCTTCTGTACCCTGGGCCCGGCCCGGGGGCCGGCCCCCGACAACGTCTTCGGGCCTCGCCAAGCTTAGTGGACGGCGAAGCCGGCCAGGAAGACCATCACCCCCGCGACCGCGATCGCCGCCGCAACCTGCACCTGTCGCCGGAGCATCGCCATCGCCACCGAGGCGCCGGTCGGCTCGTTGTCGCGGATGCCGCCGCGCCAGGCCTCGTAGCGGGCGATGTTGGCGTCCCGGGCCTTGAGCTCCTGGTAGCGCGCCCACGGCCTCCGGCCGCGGGCGTAGCCGGCGGCCAGCAGGAGCAGCCCCACGACCCAGAGGGCGATGTTGAGCGGGCCCACGCCTACGCCTCCGTTCGGTCCAGGCGCTCGCGGAGCGCGCCCTGCACCGCGCCAGCGTTGGCCTGGCCGCGGGTCGCCTTCATGACCTGGCCCACCAGGAACCCGAGCGCCTGGGCCTTCCCGGCCCGATAGTCGGCGACGGCCGCCGGGCTGGCCGCCAGGACCCTGTCCACCGCCGCGGCAATGACGTCCGCGTCGGAGATCTGGCGAAGGCCGCGCGCTTCGACGATCGCGGCCACGGCCTGCCCAGAGGCGAAGTGGGCGGCGAAGACCTCCTTCGCGTTGGTGCCGGAGAGCTGGCCGTCCGCGACCAGGCGCAGCAGGGCGGCCAGGGCGGCCGGCGTGACCCGGCCGGCGATCGCGGTGGCCGGCTGGCCGGCGTGACCCGCGAGGGGCGCCCTCGCGGCCGGAGCGGTCGAGCCGGGAGCGCTCGCCTCGGGCGCTCCCGCCCCACCGGCCCTGGAGAGCCGGAGGTACTCCCCGGTGACCCAGTTCGCGACGGCCTTCGGCGCCAGGTCGGCGGCCTCGGCCAGCGTGCCCTCGAAGAGCTCCGTGGCGCCCGGGTCCGCGACGATCACGGCGGCATCGTAGGCGGAGAGCCCCAGCGCCTCCCGGTAGCGGGCCCGACGCGTCCCTGGCAGCTCCGGCAGCGTCCCGCCGATCTCGTCGAGCCAGGCGGGCGCCACCCGGAGCGGCGGCAGGTCCGGCTCCGGGAAATAGCGGTAGTCGTCCTCCGATTCCTTGATCCGCATCAGGTAGGTCGCCTGGCGCGCGTCGTCCCAGCCGCGGGTCTCCTGGTGGACCGAGCCCCCGGCGTTCAGCACCTCCGCCTGGCGCTCGATCTCGTGGGCGATCGCCCGCTCCACGGCCCTGAACGAGTTCATGTTCTTCACCTCGACCCGGGTCCCGAGTTCCTCCCGGCCCGCCGGTCGGAGCGAGACGTTGGCCTCCACTCGGAGCTGGCCGTTCTCCATCTCGGCATCGGACGCGCCGATGGCCCTGAGGACCAGCCGCAGCTCCTCTGCGTAGCGCCGCGCCTGCTCGGCCGTCCGGACGTCCGGCTCGGTGACGACCTCCATGAGCGGAACCCCGGCCCGATTGAAGTCGACCAGGCTGACCCGCCGGCCGCCGAGCTCGGCGTGGACCAGCCGGGCCGTGTCCTCCTCCAGGTGGGCTCGCCGGATCCGGATCGTGACCGGGCCCTCGGACGTGTCGAAGGCCAGCCGGCCGTCGGCCGCCAGGGGCAGCTGGTACTGGCTGATCTGGTAGCCCTTCGGGAGGTCCGGGTAGAAGTAGTTCTTGCGGTCCCAGCGCGTCGTCGGCGCCAGCTCCGCGTCGATCGCCAGGCCGGTCGCCAGGACGAGCTGAACGGCCCGCCGGTTGATCGTCGGCAGGACACCGGGCAGCCCCAGGCAGACCGGGCAGGTGTGGCTGTTCGGGGCCGCGCCGTCGTAGGCCGTCGAGCAGGCGCAGAACATCTTGCTCGCCGTCCGCAGCTTGCAGTGGACCTCGATGCCGATCACCGCCTCGTAGCGAGCGGCCTCGTGGCGGGTGCCGGCAGCGCCCGGAACGGCGCTCATCGCGGCGCCCTCGCTCCGGCGGCGCCCGTCGCGACCACGGTCACCAGCCCCCCAGCGCGCCGCCGCGCAGGACGAGGTAGAGCCCGTAGAAGGCGACCAGCATCCAGGCCAGCGAGAGGGCGACGCGTCGGGCGACCAGCCTGACCCGGGGCCGCAGCGGGACCGGGCGGCGGGCCTCGATCGCCTCACGGGTCGGATCGCCTTCGTGGACGAAGGGCACCAGCGCCTCGCGGGCCAGCGCGTAGCTCCGCCAGACGCCGACGGCGCCCAGGACGACGCCGCAGCCGCCCAGCAGCGCGCCGAGCAGCGTGGTGCTCACGGTCGCGCCCCCGGCCCGGCCGCCCCGCCGGCCCGGTGCCGTTCCACGAAGCGCCCGATCCGGACCAGGGCCTCCCGCAGCTGGTCGTCGCGGGCGGCGTAGCAGGCCCGGACATGGCCCTCTCCGGAGGGCCCGAAGGCCGTCCCGGGCACCACCGCCACGTGCTCTTCGCGGATGAGCCCCTCGGCGAACGCGTCGCTGCTCATCCCCAGCGAGCGGATCTCCGGGAAGGCGTAGAAGGCGCCCCGCGGCTCGAAGGTCCGTAGCCCGAGCCGGTTGAGGCCGCCCACCAGGATCCGGCGGCGCCGGTCGTACGAGGCGACCATCCGGGCGACGTCCTCCTCGCCGTGGACCAGGGCCTCCAGGGCCGCCTCCTGGCTGACGGTGGGGGCCGACATGATGGCGTACTGGTGGATCTTGACGAACCCCTCCAGGATGGCGGCCGGGGCGCAGATCCAGCCGACGCGCCATCCGGTCATGGCGTAGGCCTTGGAAAAGCCGCCGATCAGGACCGTCCGTTCCCGCATGCCCGGGAGGGCGCTCATCGGCCGGTGGCGATAGCCGCCGTAGCCGAGGCGGTCGTAGATCTCGTCCGAGTGGACCAGCAGGTCGTGGCGGATCGCGATCCGGGCGAGCTCATCCTGAGCATCGGGTGGCAGGACCGCCCCGGTCGGGTTGCAGGGATAGCCCAGGAGGATGGCCCGGGTGCGGTCGGTGACGGCCCCCTCGACGGCCGCCGGGTCGAGCGCGAAGTCGTCCTCCAACCGGGTCTCGACGACGACGGGCAGGCCGCCGGCGAAGATGATCGACGGCCGGTAGCTGACGAACGAGGGCTCATGGAGGATCACCTCGTCGCCGGGGTCGCAGGTCCCGAGCAGGGCCAGCATGAGCGCCTCGGAGGCGCCGACCGTGATCAGCACCTCGCGTTCCGGGTCGTACCGCACGCCGTAGAGCCGCGCCAGGTGGTCGGCCAGGGCGTGGCGCAGCTCGAGCGTCCCGAAGTTGGAGGTGTAGTGCGTGCGGCCCGCCTCCAGGCTCCGGATGCCGGCCGCCCGGACATGCTCGGGCGTGTCGAAGTCCGGCTCCCCGACGCCCAGGCTGATGACGTCCGTCATCGTCGCCGCGATGTCGAAGAAGCGGCGGATCCCCGACCGCGGGACCGTGCGGACGCGCTGCGCCAGCGCCCGTTCTCCCAGTCGTCCGGTCGTCTCGATCGCCATTCGCCGCCTCCCTCAGGTTGCCGGCCACCCGGCCGTCGAGCTGGCCACCCGGTCGGCCGCCGCCAGGGCCGAGGCTCGCTCCGCCGGCGTGGGCGCGTCGGGGACGGCCGCCAGCCCCAGCTCGGCCGGCTCCAGCCGCCGCCAGTCCGCCCCGGCCGTGACCGCCTCGTAGGCCCGGACGAGGCGGAGGAGCTCGGCCTCGCGCCAGGGCCCGGCGATCAGCTGCAGTCCAACGGGCAGGCCGTCCGCCAGGCCGCAGGGGAACGAGACGCCGGGCAGGCCGGCCATGTTGACCGGCAGGGTGCAGGCGTCCGAGAGGTACATCGCCACCGGGTCGGCCATGCGGGCGCCGAACCGGAAGGCGACGCTCGGGCTCGTGGGTGCCACCAGGGCGTCGAATCCCCGTGCCCAGAGGGCGTCGAAGTCGGCCTTGATCAGGGTCCGGACCTTCTGGGCCTTGAGGTAGTAGGCGTCGTAGTAGCCGGCGGAGAGAGCATAGGTGCCGAGCATGATCCGGCGCTTGACCTCGGCCCCGAACCCCTGGCCGCGGGTCGCCTTGTAGTCGGCGATGAAGTCCGCGGCCGGCTCGCGGACCGAGAAGCCGAAGCGGATCCCGTCGTAGCGGGCCAGGTTCGCCGAGGCCTCCGCCGGGGCGATGATGTAGTAGGTGGCCAGGCCGTACTCCGTGTGCGGCAGGCTCACCTCTTCCACCGTGGCGCCGGCCGCCTCCAGGGCCGCCACGCCCTCCCGGACGCGGGCCTCCACGCCCGGCTCCATGCCTGGCACGAAGTACTCGCGGGGCAGGCCAAGGCGCTTGCCGCGGAGCTCGGCCGCGGCCTCGTCATCGTCGGCAGCAAGGCGCAGCAGGCCGTCGGGCACCGGGATCGGCGCGGAGGTCGAGTCGCGCTCGTCGCGGCCGGCCACGGCGTGCAGGAGCGCGGCCGCGTCGCGGGCGTCGCGCCCGAGCGGGCCGACCTGGTCGAGCGAGCTGGCGAAGGCGACGATGCCGTAGCGGCTGACCCGGCCGTAGGTCGGCTTCATCCCGACGATCCCGCAGAGAGCCGCCGGCTGTCGGATCGAGCCGCCGGTGTCGGTCCCGATGGCGAGCGGAACGTGATAGGCGGCGACGGCGGCGGCCGAGCCACCGGACGAGCCGCCCGGCACGCGATCGAGGGCCCAGGGGTTGGCCGTCGGGCCGAAGGCGGAGTGCTCCGTCGACGAGCCCATGGCGAACTCGTCCATGTTCGTCTTGCCCAGGATCACCGCCCCGGCGTCGCGGAGGCACTCGGCGATGTGGGCGTCGTAGGGCGGCCGGTAGCCGGCCAGGATCCGCGAGCCTGCCGTCGCCTGGCCGCCGCGGACGGAGACCAAGTCCTTGAGGGCGACCGGCACGCCCAGCAGCGGATGGAGCGCATCGAGTGCGGCGGGGCCCTCGTGGCGCGCGACGTCCAGGCGAGCGTCGGCCTCGTCGGCCTCCTCCAGCGCCCGCTCCGGGTCAAGGCTGAGCCAGGCATGCAGCGCCCGGTCCGTCCGCTCGACCTCGGCCAGGTGCGCCTCGGCCAGCTCGCGGGCGCTCGTCTCGCCCCGGCGGAGCAGGCCCGCCATCTCGTGGGCGGTGCGGCGAGTCAGCTCGCTCATTGGCCGCCTTCGCGGTCCGCGGGTCGGCTCACTCGCCACCCAGGATCGGGGGCACCACGATGTACTCCCCGTCGCGCCCCGGGGCGTTGGCCAGCGCCTCCTCGACCGGGAGCGACGGCCCGGCGACGTCCTCGCGGAGGATGTTCTCGAGCTCGATGGTCTGGGCGGTCGGGGGAATCGACCCCGTCTCCAGGCGCGTCAGGATCGTGTATTGGTCGAGGATGTGGTTGAGCTGGCCCTCGAGGCGGGCCAGCTCATCCTCGGTCAGGCCGAGCCGGGCGAGGTGGGCGACGTGCTCGACGTCGCGCCGGGAGAGCGAGGCCATGGGCCGATGATAGCCGACGGCGGGAGCCGCCTCGTCGCAGCCTCGAACGGCGGTCCGGGGCGCCCGAGCGGCCATGTCCAGGGCGGCATGTCAGGGAGGGCATGGCCGGCGCGGCGGACCCAGTGGACGCAGCCGGCGCGGCGGCCGCAGCCCCGCC
>JAJYJO010000062.1 GCA_021789435.1 Chloroflexota bacterium | reverse complement strand
GGCGACTCCGCCGACGACGATGCCGACCGCCGGGTCGGTCTGCAGTCCGACGGCGACGGCGATGGCCGCGGCGGCTGCGGCGGCCGCGGCTTCGCGCCGGTTGGCGACGAGGGCCACGGCCAGGCCGCCCATCGCCGCCGGGAAGACCACGTCGAGACCCAGCCGCGTCGGGTCCGGGACCGCGCCGCCGGCAACAAAGCCGAGCCCGGTGGCCGCGACCCAGGGGACGGCGACGAACGCGGCGGCCAGCCAGTACCCGCCGCGGTCGGCGTGCCCGATCCGCCGGAAGTGGGGCAGGCTCAGGGCGAAGGTCTCGTCGGTCAGGACGTGGGCCATGACCGCCCGCTCCACCCGCGGCCGGTCCCGCAGCCACGGCGCCAGGGCCGCCGAATAGAGCAGGTGGCGAGCGTTCAGCAGGGCGGTCAGGGGAACGATGGCGATCCACGGCACGCCGGACGCCACCAGGCCGACCGCCGCGAACTGCGATGCCCCGGCCAGGACGACCACGCTGGCCACGAGGGCCGCCAGGAGCGAGAAGCCCGCCTGCCGGGCGGCCAGGCCGTAGACGAGCCCAAACGCCGCGACCGAGACGGCGATCCCGATCGCGTCGGTCGCCAGCCGCCGCCGGGATGCCGCGACCGCGGCCGCCTCCCCGGGCCGCCTGACCGGGCTCGGGGCCCGGCTCAACGAAGGGCGGTGCGGCCGCAGGTGTCGCAGACCACGTAGACGGCGTGGGCGTCGCGCGCGTAGCCCGCGACGTGGAGGTGGCCGGGACAGCCGGGGGCCGGGCACTTCCAGACCCACCAGCGGAGGTCGTCGCCGAGCGGGGTGGTCTCGTGGCGGACCTTGTCGGCCAGGCCCTCGTAAGCGGACACGGTGGCCGCGATCGCCGCGGCGCGCTCGGGTTCGGTCTCGCTGGTGTAGGGGTAGCTCTGGCCGACGTTGGACGTCACGCCGCCCTCCGGTGCGATCGCGTTGCTACGGGCCGCTCGCGCGGAGCGGGCCGGTGGCGGCGGTCGTGAGCGCGTCTCGCCACCGGCCGCCGGCAGTATAGGCTCGCCGCCGCGGCTTCGCGGCAGCGGGACCCCGAAGCCTGGACCCCGAAGCCTGGACCCGGACGCAGGATCCCGCGGGGTCGCGGCAGGCCGTCCGGCCGCCGATCCGCCGTCAGCCGGGGCCGCCGGCCGTCGCCTCGAGCACCGCGGCCATCGCCTCCGCCTCGGCCCCGGGCCGGAGGCCGTACCAGGGAGGCCCCACCACCAGGCGCTCCGCGACGCCCCGCCAGGCGGCGAGGCGACCCCGCGCCTCGTCCGGCCGGCCCGCCACGGCGATGGCGTCGAGCAGCTCGTCGTCGATCAGGTCCGCCAGCTCGCCGGCATCGCGCCGGACGAACGCCCGGCGCAGCGCGCCCTGCAGCGCCCCCCGGCCGTGCGTCTCGAGGATCGGGCGGTAGGAGGGAGTCGTGGCGTAGAAGGCGAGCTGGAGCCGGGCCGCCCGACGGGCGGCGTCCGCATCGGGGCCGACGGAGACGATCGCCGTGGCCGTGACGGGGCAGGCGTCGGAGGGCCGGCCGGCGCGGTGCAGGCCCTCGGCGACGGACGGTCGCACCTGCTCCGCCAGGTAGCGGGGGGAGGCGAGCGGGTGGCCGACCAGCCCGTCGGCGACCTCGCCGGCCGTCCGGGCCAGGATCGGGCCGACGGCCGCCAGCAGGACCGGCACGTCGCGGCGCTCCGGCCGCGGCGGGCCGTGGAAGGTCGGCATCGTGATCCGGTAGAACTCTCCCTCGTGGATCACCGGCCCCCCGCGGTTGGCCGCCCAGACCGACCGGACGGCCCGAATGTACTCGGCCATCCGCGCTGCGGGCCGGTCGAACGGCACCGAGAAACGCCCTTCCATCACCTGCTTGACCTGCGAACCCAGGCCGAGCAGGAAGCGGCCACCGGAGAGCTCGTCGAGGTCCCAGGCGGTCAGGGCGGTGATGGTCGGCGAGCGCGGCAGGGCGAGGGCGACGCCGGTGCCGACGAGGAGGTGGTCGGTGGCGCCCAGGGCGGCCTGGGCCGCGACGAAGGCGGAGTGGTCCAGCTCGGTCACCCAGGCCGACTCGAACCCGGCGGCCTCGGCGCGGCGGGCCAGCTCCGCCGTGAGCCCGATCGGCCCGCCGATGACGAGCCCCAGAGCCATCCGCGCGGCGTTCGCCCCTTCGGAGCCTGCCTGCGTCACCATGCCGCGGGCAGGCCGTGGCTGCGGGGATCCGTGGCCGCCTGCAGGGTCCCGCCGGCGACCGGTCCGCCGTCCAGCAGCTCGATCGCATGGCAGTGGCCGAGCCAGCCGTCGAAGGGCTGCGCCCGCACGACCGTGTGGCCCATCGCCGCCAGGCCCTCCAGCAGGCCCGGGCGGAACCGCGGCTCCGCCGGGACGTGGTCCGGCGGCGCGAAGTGGGCGGGCGGCTCGGCGAAACAACGCGGGGCGCCGACCGCGGTCGCGACGTCCAGGCCCCCGTCCACCAGGCCCGAGACGACCTGGGCGAGGATCGCCGGCTGGGCGTCGCCGCCCATCGACCCCAGGACGACCCACGGCCGTCCGTCCCGGAGGGCCATGGCGGGGAGCAGCGTGTGGAGGGTTCGCTTGCCGGGGGTCAGGACGTTGGGGTGCGCCGGATCCAGGGAGAAGTAGGAGCCGCGGTTCTGGTAGTGGATGCCCGTCTCCGGCTCGAGGACACCGGAGCCGAAGCCCATGTAGTTGGATTCGATCAGGCTGACGGCATTGCCCCAGCGGTCGGCCGCAGCCAGGTAGACCGTGCCACCCCCGCGGGGCACCGTCGCGACCGGCGGGGCCGCCGCCCGCGCAGGATCGATCCGTCCGGCCAGCTCGGCCGCATGGGCCGGATCGAGCAGGGCGGCCACCGGGACCTCCCGCGCCTCGGGGTCGGTCAGCCACCGGTCGCGGTCCGCGAGGGCCAGCTTGTTGGCCTCGAGCAGCAGGTGGACCCAGCGCAGGTCGGGGCCCAGGCCGGCCGCGAAGACGCCCGGCGGCGGCGGCTCGAAGCGCTCGAGGATGCCGAGGATCTGCAGGCCGGTCACGCCCTGGCTGTTGGGTGGGTGGGTGGCCACCGTGATCCCGCGGTAGGGGGTGGCGATCGGCTCACCCCAGGTCGAGCGGTGGCGCCGGAAGTCGGCGACGCGGAGCGGGGAGCCGGCTGCCTCCAGCCCGCGGGCCTGGCGCTCGGCGACCTCGCCGTCGTAGAAGTCGTCCAGGCCGGCCTCGGCGAGCCGCTCCAGCGTCCCGGCGAGGGCCGGCAGCCGGACCCGCTCGCCGGGACGCCACGGCCGGCCGTGGGGACGGTGGACCGCGGCCCACGGTGATGCCGCACCCAGCGTCGCGGTGAAGAGCGGGTTGCTCGCCTCTACCGCCGCCGCGTAGCCCTCCCAGGCGGGGAAGCCCTCGTGGGCGAGCTCGATCGCCGGTCCCAGGAGGCCGCGGACGGAGAGCCGGCCGAACCGTGCCGCGGCGTCCGACCACGAGCGGACCGCGCCCGGCACGGTCAGCGCCGCCAGCGGTCCGCGGAGCGGCAGCGTCACCAGGCCGCTCTCCCGCAGACGGGCCGGATCCGCGCCTGCAGCGGCGCGGCCGGACCCGTTGAGGGCGTGGAGGCGACCACCGCCGCCGCCGGCCGCGTCCCAGATGAGCCAGAACGCGTCGCCGCCGATGCCACAGGCGTTGCCCATCACGACGCCCAGGACGGCGTTCGTGGCGATCGCCGCATCCACCGCGCTCCCGCCCGCGCGGAGGATCCCCAGGCCGGCCGCGGTGGCCAGGTAGTGCGGTGCCACGACCGCGCCGTGCGAGCCGTGCACCGCGCGGACGGGGACCAGGCCGGGAGCCGGGCCCGCGGCGGTCCGATCGGGCTGCGTCATGAGCTGAGCGTACCGCGGCGCCCGGCGCCGCGTCCGCCGGCCCGTCCGGCGCGCCACGTCACGGACCGACTCCACCGGCCCTGCGGGACGGTACCCTTGTCGCCGATGACCCGCTCGCTCTGGGCGATGCTGCTGGGCACCTTCGTGCTCCGCGTCAGCACGGCCGTCACCGGCACGATGCTCGTCTTCTACATCGGCCACCTCAACGTGGCCCATGGGGCACGGATCGGACCCGGCGGGGTGGCCGTGCTCGACAGCGGCTTCTACGTCACGGAGCTCGCGGGGGCCATGGCCTTCGGGATCCTGGCCGACCGCTGGGGTCGCAAGGTGGTGATGCTGCTCGGGCCGGTCTTCGGGGCCATCGCCGTCTTCCTCACCGGCCTCACGACGCGCCTGCCGGTCCTCTTCCTGACGCGCCTGCTGGAGGGAGCCTCCACGGCCGCCTCCGTCCCCTCCACCCTCGGCTTCATCGCCGCGGAGACCGCCCACGACGAGGTGCTCCGGGGCCGGGTGGTGGCGCTCTTCGAGCTGGTGACGCTGGGCGGGCTGCTGGCGATCGGTCCCTTCCTGGGGGCGGCCCTCTTCCACTTCCTGGGGCCGCCGGCCTTCTTCGCGAACTGCGGCCTCTATCTGGTCTCGCTCGCCTTCTACGCCTACGGCGTGGTCGAGATCACGGTGGTCCCCGCGGACCTGCCGGCCGAAGGGATCGGCCTCGATCGCTACCGGCGTGTCTTCCTCAACCGGCAGGTCCTGCTCTTCGCGCCGACCTGGATCGCCATCAATGCGATCCTGGGCCTGTGGCGCTCGCAGGGGCCCTTCCTGCTGACCGGCCGGAGCACGTTTCACGACCCGGGTCAGCTCCTCCTCCGCGGCTTCAGCGACATCGAGATCGGGACCGGCATGGCCGTCCTGGCGCTCTTCTTCGGCGCCGGCATCCTTTTCTGGGGGAATGCCTTCGGCCGTTTCCGGCGGACGACCATCCTGCTCTTCGGCCTGGTCGCCTTCAGCGTGGCCACCGCTGATGTCCTGGCGATCAACCACGCCTTCGACGTCCGGCCGGTCGTCATCGGCCTGCTGCTGGTGATCCTGGCAGGTGCGCTCTTCGTGCTCGCGGGCGCGACGCCCGCGGCGGTCGGCCTGCTGGCCGACGTGAGCGAAGGTTTCCACGATGACCGCAGCACGATCATGGGCCTCTACTCGGTCTTTCTCGGCCTCGGCCAGGTGATCGGGATCGCGATGGCCGGCGTGGCGGCGTCGAAGGCGGGTGTCGACGGCCTGGTCGGCGCCACCGGGATCCTGATCGCGATCGGCCTGGCAGCCCTCCTCTACCTGCGCGCGTACGAGGACCGGATCCCGCAGACGACGCCGATGGCGGCGCTGGGCATGGTCGGCAGCCTGCGCCGGCCGAGGACCGGGGGACCGCCCGCGTCCGGCGCCCCGCGTGAGCGCTGACCGGCCGGCAGGTCGCCGCCGTATCATCACCACCCGACGTCGCTCCCGCCGCGGGTCGGGAGGGGGCGACGAAGACCAGGAGGGACCGTGAGCCGCGTCGCCGTCGTGACCGATTCCGCCGCGGACCTTGCGCCCGAGACCGCCCGGGCCGCCGGGATCCGGGTCGTGCCGCTCAGCGTCACCTTCGGCGACGCCTCGTTTCAGGCCGGGGTGGACCTCTCCAACGAGGAGTTCTGGTCGCGCATGACGGCCCCGGGGGCTCCGTTCCCGACGACCGCCGCGGCCAGCCCGGGTGCCTTTCAAACGGCCTTCGAGGAAGCCTTCGCCGGCGGCGCCGGCGGCGTCGTCTACGTCGGCATCTCGGGCTCGCTCTCGGCCACGATCCAGAGCGCCGAGATGGCCCGCGACATGCTCCCCGGCCGGCCGATCTTCATCGTCGACTCGCGCTCGGCCTCGATGGCGGTCGGGGTCCTCGCCCTCCTCGCCGCCGAGATGGCGGCGGCGGCGGAGGGCGATGCCGCGCAGATTGCCGCCGCGGTGGGACGCCGGGTGGGCGACACGAGCTTCTACGTGGCGCTGGAGACCCTGGAGTACCTCCGACGCGGCGGCCGGATCGGCAACGCCACGGCCCTGATCGGCACGCTCATCTCGCTCAAGCCGATCCTGACCATCCGCGACGGGATCGTCGAGCCCTGCGACCGGGTGCGGACCCGCGGACGGGCCCGGGAGCGGGTCATGGAGCTGCTGACGCAGCGCCCGGCGGAGCGGATCGCGATCCTCCACGCCGGCTCACCGGACGTCGAGGAGATGCGGGACCAGGTCGTCCGCCGGGTGCCGGGCGGCATCGATCCGGCCCGCGTCACCATCCAGCTGATCGGGGCCTCGATCGGGCCCCACGTCGGCCCCGGCGCCTATGGCGGAGTCATCCTCTACCCGCCGGGCTGACCTCCGGGAGGGGTGGTCGCGAGACCTTTGCACCGGCGCCGAGGGCCTGCCGATCCGGGCCAGGGCCGGCCCGCCCGTGGAGCCGGGACGATCGGCCCTTGCACTGGGGCTCATGGCGCCCGGATATACTCCAGTCACTCTCCAGCGCGGTGCCGCTTCCCCGTCGGGCGAGGCCGCCGCGCCCCATCGTGGACCGTCCGGGAGACGGCGGAATCAGGCAGGCCGCCCTCCCTCGGGTGCGCCTGCGACAACGGAGGAACCCCAGTCGATGGCCACCGAGCAGATGACTGCGCGGATCAACGCATGGGACGTCGCACAGGAGCAGTTCGACCTGGCGGCCGAGCGCCTCAACCTCTCGCCCGGCCTGCGCAAGATCCTGCGGGAGCCCCGCCGGACCCTGATCGTCAAGTTCCCGGTCAAGATGGATGACGGCAGCGTCCAGGTCTACACGGGCTACCGCGTCCAGCACAATTTGAGCCGCGGGCCGGCCAAGGGTGGGATCCGCTACCACCAGGACGTCTCCCTCGACGAGGTCAAGGCCCTCGCCATGTGGATGACCTGGAAGTGCGCCGTGGTGGGCATCCCCTACGGCGGCGGCAAGGGTGGGGTCGTGGTCGATCCCAAGAAGCTCTCGCTGCGCGAGGTCGAGGGCCTGACGCGGCGCTTCGCGACCGAGATCAGCATCATCATCGGCCCCGAGCGCGACATTCCGGCCCCGGACGTCAATACCAATGCCCAGACGATGGCCTGGATCATGGACACCTACTCGATGCATGTCGGGTACACGGTCCCGGGCGTCGTGACCGGCAAGCCGATCCCGCTGGGCGGCTCGGAGGGGCGCAACGAGGCGACGGCGCGCGGCGCCGTCTACACCATCGTCGAGGCGGCCAAGCATCTCGGGATGGACCTGCCCTCCTGCAGGGTCGCCGTCCAGGGCTTCGGCAACGCCGGCTCCATCGCCGCCCAGCTGATGGCGGAGGAAGGCTCGAAGATCGTCGCCGTCAGCGACTCGACCGGCGGCATCCTCGATCCGAACGGGCTCGACCCCAACCGGGTGATCGCCTGGAAGAAGGAGCACGGCACGGTCCAGGGCTATCCGGGCGCGAAGGACTGCGGCCAGGCCGAGGTGCTCGAGGCCGACTGCGACATCCTGATCCCGGCCGCCCTGGAGAACCAGATCACCGCCCAGAACGCCGGCCGCATCAAGGCGCGCCTCATCGCCGAGGCGGCGAACGGCCCGACCACGCCGGAGGCCGACGAGATCCTCCACCGGGCGGGCAAGTTCCTGATCCCGGACATCCTGTGCAACGCCGGCGGCGTCACCGTCAGCTACTTCGAGTGGGTCCAGGACCTCAACCGCGACTTCTGGAACGAGGCGACCGTCAACGCCAAGCTCAAGGAGATCATGGTCAAGGCGTTCAACGCGACCCTCGAGATGAGCCTCAAGGAGCAGGTCCACATGCGGATGGCGGCCTACATGCTGGCCGTCCAGCGGGTGGCCGACGCCACCTCCGTCCGCGGCCTCTACCCGTAGAGCGCAGCCGTTTCGACCGGGCGACGCGGCCCCGGCTTCGGCCGGGGCCGCGTCATCTCTCCGGCCGGAGCGATCCGGGCCGGTGCTACGATGCCCGGGCCATGCTGGACCACGAAGAGAAGTTCCTGTTCAAGGAGGAGATCCTCCACCTCGCCACCTCGCTGGCCGAGCCGGGCGTGCTCGACAATGTCGAGGACCTGCTGACGGATGTCATCACCAGCCCGCGCTTCGACTCCGAGGTCTTCACCCTCGAGCGCTCGCTCCAGGTGATGCTGGGCGGCCGGGCGGGGACGACGCTCGTCGGGCTGCTCACCGTGGCCCCCGAGGTCTTCGACGAGGTCGCCGAGGTGCGCATCCCCGGCGAGGTCCACGAGCGGCTGGTCGCCTGGCGGGCCCGCTTCGGGCTGGCCATCGACAACGCCCTCAACTACCTCAACAACCCCGACGGCATCCAGGGCCACAACTTCGCGACCCAGGTCGCCCACGTGGAGGAGCGCCGCGTCCTGCAGGGCCGCCTGACGCTCGTCCGCTACAACAACGAGCCGCAGTTCTTCCTGGCCGACGCCAGCGTTTTCTTCGGCCTCGTGGTGGACATCCTGGAGCGCCTGGGTCCGTACCTGGAGCCGGACGCCGTCGACACCGAGACGCTCTCCCGGCTGCGCGACGCTCTCCAGCTGGTGGAGCGCAAGACGACCGTCCGCGGCTGACCTCTGCGCTGGGCCGGGTGGACCCCGGCCGGAGGAGGCTCGGGCGGCTGATCGCGGAGCGCCGGAAGGCGGCGCTCAGGCGCCGGGGACGGCCGACAGCGGCGGCTCGGCCGGCGGGCTCGGCCGGCCGCGGTCCGCCCGCAGCGACCGGGCGCGCCGGAAGATCGCCCAGGCGATCAGGCTGGCGACGGCCAGCAGCAGCAGGATCGGCAGCCAGACGACGACGAACCAGAGGCCGCCGGTGGCCAGCGCCTGGCCGACCTCCACCAGCTGGGCGACGGCCCGGTCGAGCTCCGCTCCCGGATCCCAGCTCCGCGTCGCCACGGTGACCGCGACGACCGGCAGGTTGTAGCTGACCGCCAGGGTGCCGTAGGCGGCCTGGTCCTGGAGGTGCTTCTGCTCGGTCTGGAGTTGCTCGATCTGGCCGCGGACGTCCGTCAGCTGCGATTGGACGTCGAGCACGTCGGCGATCCTGGTCGCCTTGGCCATGATCGTCTGGAGGGCCTTCTCGGTCACCTGCAGGTTGTCGATGCGGGCGCCGAGATCCAGGACCTGGCCGGTCACGTCGACCGCGTTCGTCTGCTCGTTCAGGATCCTGGACGCGAGCTTGTGGAGGGCGGCCAGGGCCGCGTCCCAGTGGGCGGCCGGGATCCGGTAGGTCACCGAGGCCGTGGACTGCTCGCCCTCGTTGGAGCGCTGCGAGCCACTGACGTAGCCGCCGAGGCCGGTGATCGCGGTGTTGGCCTGGCTCAGCGCCGAGTCGAGGTTGTCGACCTGCAGGCTGAGCGAGCCGGTCTTGATGATCTGCGGCCCATCGGTGACCTGGGCCGTTGACTCCCCGCCGGTGGACGCGCCGGCCGGGGCTGCCGGTGCCAGCCGGTCGTAGGCGGCGCCGCTCGGCGCGGCGCTGGCGGCCGGCTGGCCTTCGACCGAGTTGCCCACGTTGCTCAGGATCGGGCCCGGCGCGCCGCCGGCGCAGGCCACGACGACCAGGGCGACTGCCACCGCGGTGACCGCCAGCGGCCAGCGGGACCGCAGGGCTCCAGCGTCCATCTCCGCCACCTTCCCCGGGCGGGCCCACGGTGTGGGCCATCGGCCGGGAGACGCGGGGAGGGCCCCGCGGGTTCCCGCGGGGGGCGTCGGCGGGCCCCTAGCCGAGCGGCTGGTTGTCGATCAGCCGGGTCGCCCCGAAGCGGGCTGCCAGCGAAAGGAGCGCCGGGCGGTCCACGGTCCGCAGCTCCTCGAGCGTGGCAGCGTCGGCGCAGCTGACGTACTCGACGCGGGCCAGCGGCTCAGCCGCCAGAACGCGGCGGATCTCGTCCCGCAGCGCCGTCGCATCGCGCTCGCCGGCGCCATGGAGCGCCGCTCCCGCGGCGAGGGCCCGGTGCAGAACCGGCGCGGCGGCCCGCTCTGCGGCCGAGAGGTGGACGTTGCGCGAGCTGAGGGCCAGCCCGTCCGGCTCCCGGACGATCGGGCAGGCGGCCACCTCGGTGCCGAGGGCCAGGTCGGTGGCCATGCGGCGGACGACGAGCACCTGCTGAGCGTCCTTCTGGCCGAAGTAGGCCCGCTCCGCGCGAACGAGGCTGAACAGGATCGCCACGACGGTCGCCACGCCGTCGAAGTGGCCGGGCCGGGCCGCCCCCTCCAGGGGCTCGGCGATCGCCCCGACGTGGACGGTCGTGTCGTAGCCGGGCGGGTAGACCTCCTCGGCCGGCGGGGCGAAGACGATGTCGGCGCCCTCGGCGCCGCACATCTCGAGATCGCGGGCCTCGTTGCGCGGGTAGCGGGTGTAGTCGGCCGCCTCGCCGAACTGCCGCGGGTTCACGAAGATCGTCACGACGACCGTGGCGCTCTCGTCCCGCGCCCGCCGGATCAACGAGGCGTGGCCGGCATGCAGCCAGCCCATGGTGGGCACCAGGCCCAGCGGGCGCGGCGCCGCGGCCAGGAGGGCGCGCAGCTCCGCGCGGGTCCGCACGACCTGCGGCGACGACCCCCGGTCCACCCGGGGGAGTCGCGTCGCGGCCGTCGTCATCGGCTAGAGGTCGCGGTCGAGGGGGATGGCCGGCGGCAGGGCATCCGCGGCTCCGGGTGCGCGGTCCATGAGCGTCCGGCCCAGCAGGTCGTCGAGGACCGCATCGTCCATCCGCGTGCTGTTCTCGGGGCCCGGGAAGACTCCCGCCTCAACGTCCGCCTTGTAGGCCCGCGCCGCGTCCAGGATCGCCTGGCCCATCTCCGTGTAGCGCCGCGCGTGTCGAGGGGTGAAGTCGACGGAGAGCCCCAGCATGTCGGTCACGACCTGGACCTGGCCGGAGCAGCCCGCACCGGCCCCGATGCCGATGGTCGGGATCCGCAGCCGCTCCGTGATCGCGGCGGCCAGCTGCTCCGGCACCAGCTCGAGGACGATGGCGAACGCGCCGGCCTGCTGCACCGCCAGCGCGTCGGCCAGCAGTGCCCGGGCCTGGTCGCGGCTCTTGCCCTGGACCCGCACCTTGCCGCCCATGCCGTGCTTGGCCTGCGGCGTCCAGCCGATGTGTCCCATCACGGGGATGCCGGCCCGGGTGATCGCCTCCATGGCCCGGGCGGTCCGCACGCCCCCCTCGACCTTGACCGCCTGTGCGCCCCCTTCGCGCAGGAAGAGCCCGGCGTTGGCGGTCGCATCGTCCGGCGTGGCGTAGGAGAGGAACGGCATGTCGCCAACCACGAGCGCTCGGCGGGTGCCCCGCGCGACCGCCTTGGTGTGATGCAGCATCTCGGCCATCGAGACGCGCACGGTCGAGTCGTAGCCGAGCATCACCTCGGCGAGCGAATCCCCGACCAGCAGCATGGGGATCCCGGCCTCGTCGAGGAGCCGGGCCGTCGGGTAGTCGTAGGCCGTCAGCATCGCGATCCGGGTGCCCTCGGCGTGGAGCCGGGCGATGTCGGCGACGGTCAGGCGGGCGTTGCCCTGCGTGGTGGCGCTCACGATGGGACCTCCTGGACGCTCGAGGGGACGCGGTCATCCGTGGCTGGGGCGCCGCCGGGCGGCGACGCGCGATCGGGGGAGAGGAGCGCGACGACCCGGTCGAGGAGCCGCTCCGCGACCGCCCGCTTCGACAGGAGCGGCCACGCCTCCGGCTCGGCGGACCGCGCGTACAGGGTGACCCGGTTCGTCTCCGTCCCGAAGCCCGAGCCCGGCTCGGCGACATCATTGGCGACGAGGAGGTCGACCCCCTTGCGGGCCAGCTTGTCCGCGGCCCGGGCCAGCGAGCCGGTCTCGGCCGCGAACCCGACCAGGACGGGAGCGGGGACCAGGGCCGGGGCGGCGGGGAGGCCGTCGGGCCCGAGCCCGCGGACGCGGCGGACCACCTCCGCCAGCAGGTCCGGTGTCGGCTCCAGCTCCAGCGTGAGGGCGCTGCCGCGGGCCAGCTTGGTCCCCGCCGGACGGGTCGGCCGGAAGTCGGCGACGGCGGCGGCCATCACCAGCGCGTCGAAGCCGGTCCGGCCGTCGCCCGCGTCGAGCGCCGCCAGGAGCGCCTCGCGCATGGCGCCCGTCGTCTCCGCCCGGACGACCGCGGCCGCCGGGGGCAGCGGCACGGCGACGTGGCCGACGATCAGGGTGACCCGGGCGCCTCGGCCGAGCGCGGCCTCGGCGACCGCCACGCCCATCCGGCCGCTGGAGCGGTTGCCGACGAAGCGGACCGGATCGATCGGCTCGGCCGTTCCCCCTGCCGTGACGACGACGTGGCGGCCGGCCAGGTCCCGCCGGTCCGGCGCGCCCGCGACGGCGGCCACCACAGCCGCCACGATCTGCGGCAGGGCAGCCAGGCGGCCGACGCCCACCTGGCCGGAGGCGAGGGGCCCGAGCTCCGGCTCCACGATCCGGTAGCCGAAGTCGCGGAGGCGAGCGACGTTGGCCCGGGTCGCCGGATGGGCATACATCTCGCCGTCCATGGCCGGGGCCACCACCACCGGGGCGCGGGTCGCCAGGCAGGCGGCGGTGATCGGGTCGGCGGCCAGGCCGTTGGCCATGGCCCCGAGCCAGTTGGCGGTGGCCGGCGCCACGACGATCGCGTCGGCCTCGCTCGCCGTCGCGATGTGGCCGATCCGGCCGTCCGGCGGGAGGTCCAGGACGTCGGCGTCGACGGGGTGGCGGCTCAGCGCCGCGAGGGTGAGCGGGGCGACGAAGCGGAGCGCGCTCGGAGTGGCCAGGACGCGGACGTCGGCGCCCTCGGCCTGGAGGAGGCGGAGCAGCTCGACGGCCTTGAAGGCGGCGATCGAGCCGGTGATGCCGAGCCCCACGGTCCGGCCGACCAGCCGGCCCGCACCCGCGCCGCTCACGATCGGCTCACCAGGTCGCTCACCCTCGCCCACCCGAGCCGGCCTGAGCCGGGGCGGCCCGCGCCGCGACAACCCGCGCCGCGAAATGGGATCGCGGGCCGGAGCCGGGCAGCAGGGCGAGGCCCTTGAGGGTGAGCTCCGGATCGACGATCTCCACGGCCGGGATGGCCTGGACCCAGGGCGCGGCGGAGAGACCGCCGGTCAGGACCGCCGGGATCCGGCTCGCGTCGCCGAGGTCATCCTCGGTCGCCAGTTCCGCCCGTGTCCGCGCCAGCAGCTCCTTCACCAGGCCCACGTATCCGACCACCGCGCCGGCCTGGATCGCCGCGACCGTGTCGCGGCCGATGACTCGATCGGGTTCTGCCAGGGCGACTCGCGGCAGCTTGGCCGTGCGCCGGGCGAGCGCCTCGAGCCCCAGCTCCAGGCCGGGCGCGATGGCCCCGCCGACGTAGGCCCCGTCGGAGGCGACGACGTCGAAGGTGGTGGCCGTGCCGAAGTCGATGACGATCGCCGGCGCGCCGTACAGCTCGCGGGCGGCAAAGCCGTTGACCAGGCGATCCGCGCCCACCTCGTCCGGCCGATCGACCCGGAGGGAGATGGGCACGGTCTCGCGGGAGGCCAGGACCAGCGAGCTGCCGCGCCGGCCGGCGAGGGCCTGGACGGCCGCGCTCAAGGTCGGGACGACGGAGGAGCAGGCGATCGCCGCCACATCGGCCAGGCCCGTCCCGTCGAGGCGGAGCAGCCCGTCGAGGAGCAGCTCGAGCTCGTCGGTGCTGGCCGCCGGACGGGTCTGCGCCCGGCGGGTCGCCAGAAGGGCCCCGTCGCGGAACAGGCCGACCGTCACGTTCGAGTTGCCGATGTCGAGGGCGAGCAGCATGGCCGGATGATACGCCGGTGCCGGCACGGTTCCGCCGTCGGGGGCCGGTGTCGCGCCGGCCCCCGACGGCGCGGCGGGCTTCCGGCGACCTGCGCCGTGCGGTACCATCGCCGACGGGTTTCGCCCGGCCACGTCTCATCCCATTCCCCTGCGCCAGGTCGATGAGGAGGACTGCGTTCCCGTGCCGCTCGCGAAGTTCTTCGTCAACCGGGGCATCGTCACCGGCCGGGCCGACGTGACGAACCTCCTCCGCCCGCTCCTGAAGCAGACTGTCTCGTACCGCTACTTCCGCGGCGGGACGCTCGTCTCGCACGGAACCGGCTGGGTCGAGCGGATCGTGGCGGACGACCCGGGTGCCTCGACCTACTTCACGCCGCTCTCCATCTGCATCAACGTCGACTCCTGGGACCACCTGGAGTTCGAGACGCGTCCCGACCAGTTGCTCGCCTACACGCTCGTCTGCGGAGACGAGTCGGTGACGATCGAGTTCACGGCCGAGCCGGTCGTGGACGCCTTCGAGGCGCGTCAGCTCGCCTTCGACACCAGCGGCTTCGTCCAGATGGAGCTGCACGGGTTCGGGCACGACGAGGCGTAGCGGACCGGGGGAGTGCGAGGGGCGAGGGGGACCCCGGTCGTCCACTTCGCCAAGGACTGGATCGGCGCCCTCATCAAGCAGCCGCGCCGGCGGCGAGGTCCCGGCCGGGCTGGGGTACCATGCCCGCGATGTTCGAACGGACCGGGCTGCCGGACGGCCCGCGGGTCATCAGCGCCCGGCTCCCCGCCGCCCGCTCGGTGGCCATCGCCGCCTACGTCCTGGCCGGCTCCCGCTTCGAAAACCCGGAGCAGGCGGGCGTCGCCCACTTCATGGAGCACCTGACGTTCAAGGGAACGGCGGCGTACCCGACCAGCCGCGCCCTGTCCGAGGCGATCGAGGGCGTCGGCGGCACCTGCAACGCGGCGACGGACCGGGAGTCGACGGTCTACTGGGTCCATGTCCCGCGGCGGGAGGCGGAGCGCGCCATGCAGGTGCTGGGCGAGCTGATCGTCCGGCCCTGCCTTGACGGTCGCGACATCGCCGGCGAGCGCGACGTAATCGTCGAGGAGATCCGCTCCTACCTGGACGACCCGGCCGAGCACGCGCACATCCTCTTCGACCTGGCCCTCTTCGGCGACACTCCCCTCGGCCGCGAGATCGCGGGCAGCGAAGCGAGCGTGCGGTCGCTCCCGGAGTCGGCCATCCGGGACTTCTGGCAACGCTCCTACCGGCCGGCGAACCTGGTCGTGGCGGCGGCCGGCGACCTGCCCCATGACGAGCTGGTGGCGCTGGCCGCGGCTGCCTTCGGCAGGGGGGCGGTCGACGGATCGCGCTTCGAGCCCGCGCCAGTCCTCCCTGCCGGTGAGCGCTACCTGCTGGCGCACCGCGACGCGAGCCAGGCGCAGCTGTGCGTCGGCTTGCCGGGGCTCCGCCGGGACCATCCGGACGCCTGGGTCCTGGAGGTCCTCAACGCAGTCCTCGGCGACGGGATGAGCAGCCGGCTCTTCCTGGCCGTGCGCGAGGAGCGCGGACTGGCCTACGACATCGGTTCCGACCTGGTCGACTACGCTGATGCGGGAGCTATCGTCGTCTCGGCCGGCACCGACCCCGAACGGCTTCGGCCGACCCTGGAGGCGATCCTGGTGGAGCTGGCGCGCCTGCGGGACGAACCGGTCCCGGCGGCGGAGCTGGCGAAGGCCAGGGCGTACCTCGCCGGGCGCCTTGAGCTGCGGCTGGAGGAGACGCGTCACCTGGCCTCGTGGATCGGCGGGCAGGAGGCCTTGCACGACCGGGTGCTGACGCTGGACGAGGCGCTTGCGGAGGTGGCGGCCGTCGACGCGGCCGCCGTGCAGCGGCTGGCCGGCCAGCTGATCCGGGACGCGGCGCTCCGGCTGGCCGTGGTCGCCCCCCCACGGCGCGGCACGCGCCTCGAGGCGGCCCTGCGGCTGCCCGGTGGGGGCTGAGCGGGTGGCCCGCGTCTCGCGGCCCGGACGGGCTCCGGCAGGCGAAGGCGCCTCCGGCACCACGACCGTCGATGTCGCGGCGACGGGTCGAACGATCGAGCTGCGGATGGCCAGCCTCCACCTGCGAACCGGGGGGCTGGCGCTCGCCCGGGCCGAGCTCGAGAGCCTGGCCGGCAGCGGCGCCCTGGATGACGAGGGCCTGGCCGATCTGGCCGAGATCCGCTGGCGGACCGGCGACCTGCCCGGCGCCGGCGAGGCGGCAAGCGCCTACCTGGCGACCGGCGGCCGGAACCTCGTCGGGCTGGTGGTCGCGGCCGAAGCGCAGGCCGGCCTCGGCCGGCCGGCCGAGGCGCGTCGGCTGGTCGGGCGCGTCCTGGAGCGGGCACGGGAGTCGCTGGAGGCCGTCTTCGCCGGCATGCCCCGGAGCGAGATCTGGCCGCACGAGGCGCCGGAGGTCGGCCCGCCGCCGGCCACGCCGACGCTTTCGGCGGCCACCCCGACTGGACCAGCGGCCACTCCGGCGGGAGCGGTCGCGCCCCCCGCCGGCCCGCTCCCGGTCCCCGCCGCCCCGGCGCCCTTCGCCGCCCCGCCGCCCCCCGCCGGCCCGCTCCCGGTCCCGGAGCCCGGCCTCTGGGACGCGGACCCGACCCTCTCGGCCCGGGGTCCGGCGGCCGACGCGCGCGCCGCGCTGGAGGCCGGCCGCGGGGCTCTCGCCCTCGGCGACCATGCCACGGCCGCTCTC
>JAJYJO010000061.1 GCA_021789435.1 Chloroflexota bacterium | reverse complement strand
CGCGGCGGCGGTGCTGGCGTGGCGCCGGCGGCGCCACCTGGCGGCGGAGCGGCGGGCCGCGCCGGCGCGCCCGGGGCAAGGGGCGGATGCCGCGGGCGCCGGCAGGCTGGTAGATCCGGCGTCCGCCACCCCGACGCGGCAGGGCCTCGACCGGCTGGCTCGGGCCGGCGGTCTGGTCGCCGTTGCCGCCTCGGCCGTGGCCGTGGGGCTCCAGGGAGGCGATGCCGCGCCGGTCTTCGCCGTCGCCGCCGCCGTCGTCGGGGGCCTGGCGGTGGCCGGCGATCGCCTCTCGCCCCGGGTGCTCATCCGGAGCGTGCCGGCCGACGGCGTGCCGTCATCGTCGCTGCCGCCGTGCTCCGGGGACCGCTGACGGTCGGACCTCAGGCCGACGCCGTCGCGGACCCGGCGCGGCGCGCCACCCCCAGGCCGGGCCCGTCGCCGAGCCGCCAGCGGCAATCCTCGCGGAGCTGGAGCCCCTCGAACGGCTCGTCGGCCAGCAGCAGGCAGCCGTCGAGGTCGACCCATTCGGCGAGCGAGGCGACGGCAGCCGAGGCGGCGATGCCGACGCTCGTCTCCTCCATGCAGCCCAGGAACGTCCGGAACCCGGACCGGCGGGCCTGCTCCAGCATCCGCTTCGCCGCGCCCACTCCGCCGCACTTGGCGAGCTTGACGTTGACGCCCGCGACGACGCCCTCGAGGTTCTCCAGGTCCCGGATCGTCACGGCGCTCTCGTCGGCCACGATCGGCAGCGGCGAGCGCTCCTGGAGCCAGCGCAGCTGGTCCAGCCGGTGAGCGGGGAATGGCTGCTCGACCAGCTCCACCCCCAGGCGGGCCAGCTCCGGCAGGAGGGCGGCCCCCTGCTCCGGCTGCCAGCCCGTGTTCGCGTCGACCCGGATGGGGCCCTCGTAGACGCGCCGGACCGCCTCCAGCGTCTCGAGGTCCGCGGGTCCCCCGACCTTGATCTTGAGCGCCGGGAACCGGCCAGCCCGGGCGGCCCGTTCCGCCACCGCGTCCGGGCGATCGATGCCGATGGTGAAGTCCGTGGGCGGGATGACTCGCGACAGCCCGAGCAGGTCGGCCAGGGGCAGGCCCAGCCGCTTCGCCACCAGGTCGTGAAGAGCGATGTCGACGGCGCACTTCGCGGCGCCGTTGTGGCCGAGGGCCGCGTCCATCGTCTCGCCGGCACGGGCGAGCGCCGCCCGGCAGGCCTCCAGGTCGCCCGCCCCGGCCGCTTCGCCGAGAGTGGCCGCGGACGGCCCGACCGCCTTGAGCAGCAGCGGCAGGACCGCCGCGATGGTGGCCGGGGTCTCGCCGTAGTAGGCGTCGGGGAACCCCTCGCCGAGGCCGACAAGTCCGCTCGGTCCGTCGTCGGTCTCCCACAGTTCCAGGATCACCGTGATCGCCCGGTCGCCCTCGTCCATGGCCCGGGCGATGCGGAACGGGTCGCGGAACGGGAGGACCAGGGTCTCGTGGCGGAAGCGGAGGGTCATCTCGCTACTCCAGGGCGGCCCGGACGGCGGCGAAGAGGCGGTCGCCTCCGAAGCGGAAGGGGTCGTCCGTCGGCAGGCCGGTCTCGGCCGCCACCTGCTCGATCATGCTCCGCGCCGCCGCCTCATCCGCGGCGAGCGAGGTGTTGAGAGCGACGGCGACGACCTTCGAAGGCCGGACGAGGGCCGCGACCCGCTCGTGGAGCCGGATGAACTCGGGCAGCGGCTTCAGGCGGGCCATCTCACCGGCCGTCTCCCAGTCGATGTGCCACTCTCGCCCGGGCTGGTGGACCATGACCATCGCCTGGGGCGTGGTGCCGTGGATCAGGCCGAGCGTGACCGCGCTGTAGGCGAGGTGGTCGAGCGAGCCCTGGCCTTCGACGAAGATCCAGTCGGCCCGCCGCTCGGCCTCCTGCGTCAGCCACTCCATCGTCCCCTGGATGAAGTCGCCGGCGACACGGTCAATGGTGACCCCCCAGCCCTCGATCATCATCCCGGTCTGGCCCGTCGGCAGCATCAGGGCCCGGCGGCCCTCCCGCCGGGCCGCCGCCGCCAGCTCGATGGCGACGCTCATCTTGCCCAGCGCGCAGTCCGTGCCGACGGTCAGGATCACCTGCTTGCCGGGCAGGTGCGCCCGGCCCACCGCGCACTCCATCCGCTCCGGGGGCCGCCGCAGGTCCTCGATCCGCGCCCCCTGGGCCCGGGCCGCGGCGGCGAACTCCGGGTCGTCGCCCAGGAAGACGTGGAGGCCGGAGACGACGTCCATCCCGGCCGCGAGCGCCTCCAGGATGGTCGTCCGCCACTCGTCCGGCAGCTTCCCGCCGGCCGGGGCGATCCCGACCAAGAGGCTGTCCGGCGGCTCGGGCAGCGACAGGGTCTCGCCGATCCCGCTCACCACCGGGACGCCGTCATAGCGTGGCCCGGGGCCCATGAAGTCGGCCACGGTGCGGCCGGCGCGCGTCGAATCGATCACGGCGACGACGGGGTCGGAGCCGTAGCGCAGGACGCCCCGCGCCGTCTTCGAGCCCTCCTCACCGAACTGGCCCTCGGCCAGGATCACGATCCGGCGCCCCCGGCCCTCGCGGCCACCGTCCAAGGCGTCCTCCCTGCTGCTCGGCTCTCCTCCGAGTCTACGGGATGTCGACGTGGGGGCGGGCCCCGGCGCGAGGCACGGCGGGCGGGCAGAGAAACGCCCCCGGGGCGCGGTCCGGGGGCGTTAGGAACGTGCGCTGGTACCGCATATCGGATTCGAACCGATGATCTCCGCCTTGAGAGGGCGGTGTCCTGGGCCTCTAGACGAATGCGGCTCGGGCCGTCGCCATTCCCTGGCGGGCCGGCGAGGATGATAGCACGCGGCCGGCGGGCGTCGGCCGTGATGCCGGCCGGGCCGACGCGTCAGAGGCGGTGTGCCTCCAGGAACGCCCGGACGGCTTCGGCGACCTGGAGGCAGCCCGCCTCGCCGATCACCAGCCCGTAGTGGGAGTGGGCGGCAAACGGCTCGTACTCGGCACCCAGCCAGTCGGCCAAACGCGCCGCGGCCGAGCCCCCCGACGCCTCGTCCGGCCCGGCGCCCACGACCAGTGCCGGGATCCCATCCAGCCGCCGGCGGTCCACCGGGATGCCCATCAGGATCTCCCGGCGGGCGAGTCCCGATTCGTGCGGTTTCTGGCCGAGCAGGTGCTGGACGCGCAGCACGTCGGCCAGGGACAGGTCGCGGTTCTCCCGCTGCAGCTTCTCGGGCAGCGTCTCCCAGCCGACGAAGGCCCGCCCGTAGACCTCCGGCACGGCCCTCAGCTCATGGGGCTGGGCGGCCGGACGGAGGGCGCGGGGGAGGTCGGCGTCGAGCAGAACCAGCCCGGCCACCGATTGCCGCTCGGCCGCCTTGAGAGCCAGGAGACCGCCCAGGCCGTGGCCGACCAGGACGGCCGACGAGCCGAAGCGGGCGACGACCGCGAGGACGTCGAGAGTGTAGCTCTCGAAGCTCAGGCTGGCGGCGTCCGCGGTCTGCGACCAGTGGTGGTTGCGCAGGTTGAGGGCGTGGCCCTCCCAGCCGCGACCCGCGAAGTAGCCCAGGAACCGCTCCCAGACCCAGGAGCCGGCCAGCTCCCCGTGGATCAGCACGAGCGGCCTGCGCCGGGAGCGGCGCTCCGGCAGCCACGATTCGACGTAGAGGCCGCGCTCGGGCAGCTCGAACTCGTCCTTGCGCACCGGGCGCCCGTTGGGCGGCACCTGGGGCGGCGTCAGGGGCAGCGTGTCGAGCTTGTCGTCGGACATCGGTGGTTCAGACCTCGGGCGGGCCGGGAGAGAGCCTCACCACTCGTGGGGATTGACCAGCAGGCCGGTCAGGGCCTTTGGGTAGAAGTAGGTGGACTTCTGGGGCATCGCCTCCCCGGCTGCCGCGACGGCCAGGACCGAAGCGATCGGCGTCGGCTCGAGGAGGAAGGCGGCATCCGCGCCGTCGCCGGCGGCATCCGCGCCGTCGCCGGCGGCATCCGCGCCGTCGCCGGCGGCATCCACCCAGGCGACCGCCTCGGCCGGCGACTTGGTGTAGGCGAGCCGGCCGGCCGCGGCAGCCGCCGGACCGACGCCGGCGAGCCGATCCAGGGCGACCTGGAGGAGGGTGACATCCAGGCCGCGAAGGGCCGCCGAGGCGGCCGGCAGCAGCGGCTCGATGGCCGCTCGCCGCGCCGTGAGCAGTGCGCCGCCCCGGCGGGTCCAGAGGCCGAACCGGCCGGCGCCGCCAAGCGTCAGGGGCGGCCCGAAGCGGCGGATCAGCTCGTCCGGGCCGGCCGGCTCCGCCTCGAACAGCTCGGGCAGCCCCCGCTCAAGGGTGGCGGTCCCCTCCGCCCCGAGGCCGCAGACGACGCGGTGGGTCGGCAGGACGGTGAGGGGCTCGCCCACGTCCAGGAGGAGGGCCAGGATGAAGTCAAAGGCGGGATCCGTCTCGCACGATCGCGTCATCCGCCGCTCGTCGCGGTAGCGGAGGGCCGTCTCGTAGCGGTGGTGACCGTCGGCGATCGTGATCGGACCCGCCGTCGCGATCCTCAAGAGCTCGTCCACGGCCGAGCCACCTGGGCCGACCTCGGCCACGACCCAGAGTCGGTGGGCGACACGGTCGTTGTCGCGCACCGCGACATCCGGGGGCGCGGCGGCCAGCTGCTCGAGGATGGCCGGCGCCCGGCCAGCCGGCTCGGCGTACAGCCCGACGACCGGGCTCATGTTGGCACCCGTGGCGCGGAGCAGCTTGTAACGGTCTTCCTTCGGGGCGTCGAGCGTCCGCTCGTGGGCCAGGACGCCGGATCCCGGCCCGAAGGGCTCGAGCCGCAGCCGGCCGAAGAAGCCACGCTGTACGCGCTCCTCGTCCCCTCCCGGGACCCGGTAGGCCTGCTCGTAGACGTAGAGACTCGGCCGGGGATCCTTGTGGAAGGTCCCGTCGGAGCGCCAGGCGGCGAAGGTGCGGGCGGCGCGCCGATAGCGGTCGTCGGGGCCGTCCCCCGGCTCCTCCGCCGGAAGGTCGAGCCGGACCGCGTTGCGCGGGTGACGGGCCAGCAGCGCGCGATGCTCGGCCGGGCCGATGACGTCGTAGGGCGGCGCCATGACGCGGTCCAGGTCGCCCACCGTCTCCGGGTCGTAGCGGAGGGCGCGGAAGGGTCGGATCTCGGGCACGGTCTCCTCGGGAGGACGTCGAGCGCCGGCGGGGCGTGACGGACCCACGGGCCGAGCGGCCGGCACGCTGAGCCGCGGCCCGGGCCCCGGCGCCGCCCAATCCTACGATAGGTCGATCGCGAACGCGACCTGCGACCTGCGACCGGGTGCGATCCGGCCGGACGACCGAGGATCGCCGGGAGCCGTCAGGTCTGCCGGCCAGCCAGCCGCGCCCCGGCCGCCCGGATCGCCTCCACCGCGAGAGGGTTCTCGAGGGACGAGAGATCGCCCGGGTCCTGGTCGAGCAGGGCGGCCCGGGCGACGCGTCGCATGATCTTGCCGCTCCGGGTCCGGGGCAGCTCCGCCACCGGCACGACGGCCGCCGGCCGGAGCGGCTTGCCGAGGTCGCGAGCGATGCGGGCGGCGACCTCCGCGGCGACGGCGGCCGGGTCCGCCACGCCGGGGCGCAGAACACACAGGACGACGACCTCCTCGCCCTTGAGCGGGTCCGGCACCCCGAGCGCGGCCGCCTCCACCACCGCCGGATGGGCGACCGCCACCGCTTCGACCTCGGCCGGCCCGACCCGCTTGCCGGCCACCTTGAGCGTGTCGTCCGAGCGACCCAGCAGGTACCAGTACCCCTCGGCGTCGATCAGGGCCCAGTCGCCGTGAACCCAGGTCCCCGGCAGGCGGCGCCAGTACGTGTCCAGGTAGCGCTCGCGGTCGCCGCCCCAGAAGCCGCGCGTCATGCCCGGCCACGGGGCGCGGACCACCAGCTCGCCGACCGAACCGCGGATCGGCTCACCCGCCGGCGAGACGACGTCGGCGGCCATGCCCGGGCAGGGCCCGTTGAACGATGTCGGCCGGATCGGCCGCAGGAGGTTGCAGCCGAGGATCCCGCCGGAGACTTCCGTCCCGCCGGAGTAGTTGACGACCGGCAGGCGGCCCTCTCCGACGACCCGGAAGTACCACCACCAGGGGTCGGGGTTCCAGGGCTCGCCGGTCGAGCCCAGGACGCGCAGCGAGGAGCGGTCGTGCGATCGGACCGGCTCCTCGCCGTGGACGCGCAGCGACCGGACCAGCGTCGGGCTGACGCCGAGGTGGGTCACCCGGTGGCGCTCGACGAGGGACCAGAGCCGGTCGGGCGCGGGGTGGTCGGGCGCGCCCTCGTAGAGGACGAGACGGGCACCGAGCAGGAGGGCGCCCGAGATGGCCCAGGGTCCCATCATCCAGCCGAGGTCGGTGAGCCAGAAGAGGGCGTCGCCGCGGCGCAGGTCGAAGGTGTGGGCCAGGTCGGCGGCCGACTTGACCGGGAAGCCGCCGTGGACGTGGACCGTCCCCTTCGGGGCGCCGGTCGTGCCCGAGGTGTAGATCACCATGTAGGGGGTCTCGGGATCGGTCTCCGCCGCCAGGGGTCGGACCGGTGGCGCCGCGGCGATCGCCTCGTCCCACCAGCGGTCGCGCTCCGGGTTCCAGGGCACGTCCCGCCCGCCCGCGCGCCGGACGACGACGACCCGCTCGACGGAGGGCGATGCGGCGACCGCCTCGTCGGCGATTGCCTTGAGGGGAACCACGGCGCCCCGGCGCAGGAAGCCGTCGGCCGTGACCAGGTGCGTCGCCTCGAAGGCCCGCAGACGCGTCGCTACCGCGGGAGCCCCGTAGCCGGAGAAGATGGGGCTGAAGACCGCCTGCAGTCGGCCTAGGGCCAGGACGGTCACGACCGTCTCGACCAGCATCGGCAGCAGCACGCCGACCCGGCTCCCCTCGACCACGCCCTGGTCCGCGAGCATCGCGCACGCCCGGTCGACTTCCGCGGCGAGCTCAGCCCAGCTCAGGCGCCGTACGCTCCCGTCCTCGCCCTCCCAGATCAGCGCCGTCTGGGCGGGCCGCGAGGCGACCCAGGGGTCGAGCGACGCGGCAGCGTGGTTGAAGGCGCCGCCGATCCACCAGCGGGCGAACTCGACGCCGCCCGAGAGATCGAGCGTCTGTCGCGGCCGGCGCTGCCAGGCGAGCCCGAGGTCGTCCGCGCCGAGCCCCCAGAACCAGCCGGGATCGGAGGCGGCCCGAGCCTGGAGGGCCTCGAGGTCGGGCTCGCGGCTGGCGGCGACCAGGCGGGCGAGGCGCGTCTCGGCCAGGTGTTCCGGCAGGGGCCGCCAGGCGGCGTCGGCGTCGTCGCGGCCGAAGACGGCGGTCGCCGGGACCGCCGCTCCACGGGCGGACGGACGGTGCATGGGCGGGCGCCTCGGTTGGCGCGGCGAGAGCGGGCGATCGCCCGATCTTGCCGGTGGCACGATCATCGGCAGGTGACGGACCCCCGTCAAACGGCGGGCGCCGCGCGAAGCCGCGGGCGGGGCTGAGAAGAGGGTCCGTGGCGGGCGGCGTAGACTGGACGAGCCGGCGGCCCGTGCAGGCGCCGGTCCACGTTTGGCGAGACGCCGCCCGACCACGCCGGCGCCGCGACGTGGGGGGTCATTGCCGGTCCGCGGGCCGGCCGACGAGGAGTGAATCGATGGAGGGCCTTTCGCCGCTCCACCTGGTGCTGATCCTGGCAATCGCCCTGATCGTCCTGGGACCGGGCAAGCTGCCCGAAACCGGGGCCGCGATCGGCCGGGCCGTCCGCAGCTTCCGTGAGTCCATGGAGGGCCGGGAGCCGGCCGCTGCGCCGGAGCCCGGGGCCACGGCCGCGCCCGAGCCTTCGACGCCGGCGATGCTGACCGCGCCCGCTCTCCCGGCGGTGCCGGCCAAGCCCGGCCCGCCGCCGGTGTCGGCGTCCGCCGTCCCGGCCGCCGTGACCCTGCCGAACTTTCCGGCCGCGCCGGTCGCCGCTCCGCCGGGCGCGTCCACGCCCGAGCTGGCGGCGCCGGCAGCCGCCCCTCCGCCGGAGGTCGCGGGGCCCAACCCGGACGCGCCGCCTGCCTGATTCGGGAGTGGGCGGCGGCGACCGCCGGACCTAGACCACCCGCAGGTCCAGGATCCGGCGGGCGATCACCAGCCGCTGGATCTGGCTGGTCCCCTCCCCGATCTCGGTCAGCTTCGCGTCGCGCAGGAAGCGCTCGACCTTGTACTCGGCGACGTACCCATAGCCGCCATGCACCTGGACCGCGGCATTGGTCGCCCGCGACGAGACCTCGGAGGCGAAGAGCTTGGCCTGGGCCGCCGCCAGCGAGAAGTCCCGTCCGCGGTCCTTGAGCCAGGCCGCCCGGTAGACCAGCGCCCGCGCCGCCTCGATCTCCGTGGCCATGTCGGCCAGCAGGAAGGCGACCCCCTCGAAGGAGCCGATCGGCCGGCCGAACTGCTTCCGCTCCCGAACGTAGGGAACGGCAGCATCCAGCGCGGCCTGGGCCAGGCCGAGGGCGAGGGCGCCGATCGAGATCCGTCCGCCATCCAGGATGGCCAGGAACGTCTTGAAGCCACTCCCCTGCTCGCCGAGCAGGTTGGCGGCCGGAACACGGCAGGCGTCGAAGAAGAGCTCACCCGTCGCGGAGGCGTGCAGGCCGAGCTTCTCCTCGAGCCGGCCGACCCGAAAGCCGGGCGTATCGGCGGGGACGATGAAGGCCGAGATCTCCGGCGCACCATCCTCGCGGCTGCCGGTCCGCGCCGTCACCACGTACGTGCCCGCCTGCCCGGCGTTGGTGATGAACCGCTTGGACCCATCGAGGACCCACGACCCGGCGGCCGGCCCGTCCTCGAATTGGGCGCGCGTCCGCGTGCCGCCCGAGTCCGAGCCCGCGCCCGGCTCCGTCAGGCCATACGCCCCGATCACCCGTCCTTCGGCCATCGGCACCAGGAAGCGCCGCTTCTGTTCGGGCGAACCGGCCAGGTGGAGAGGGCCGCAGCCCAGGCTGGTGTGAGCGGCGACGATCAGGCCGAGCGAGCCCCAGACCCGGCCGATCTCCTCCACGGCGATGGCGTAGGCCAGCGTGTCGAGGCCCGCGCCGCCCTCCTCCTCGGGGAACGGGATGCCGAGCCAGCCGAGCTCGCCCATTCGGCGGACGATCTCCATCGGAAAGCGGCGCTCGCGCTCGTGCGCGTCCACGACCGGCTCCACCTCGCGGACCAGGAAGTCGCGGATCGTCCGGCGCAGCAGCTCGTGCTCGGGCGAGAGGTCGAGGTCCATTCGTCAGCGCACGATAGCATGACCCGTCGCGCCGCCCGGACCGCGCCCGTCGTGCAGTCCTCTGCCCGGGACCCTGTCCTCGGCCCCGGCGCGTGGCCGGTCGGGTGCCTCGGCGCACGGGACCGCCCGCGCAGCCGGGCACGGCCGACAGCGCATCCGGCGACCCGGTGCTAGCCTTCCGGCGCATGGAAGGAACCCTCCCGGCCTGGCCGCGCGGCTCCGCCCGGGAGACGGCCGCAGGGCCGTCCCGTCCCGGCGAGAACGGCACCTACCCCGGTGGCCGTCCGGCGTCGGCGCTGCGCCGCGACATCCTGCTCGCCCTCCGTCAAAACGGCGCCTCCTCGCCCGATGCCCTCGCCGCCCACCTCGGCGCCAGCAGGACGGGCGTCCTTCAGCAGCTCCGGGCGCTGGAGTCGGCCGACCTGGTGACACGCCAGACGGTCCGCCACGGCGTCGGCCGGCCGCGCCACCTCTACGACGTGACCGTGGGCGCCCAGGAGCTCTTCCCCGCCAACTACGAGGGGCTCGCCGAAGGGCTCGTCCAGGCCGTGGCGGAGGTGGGCGGGCCGGAGCTGATCGAACAGGTCTTCCTGGCGCGCAGCCGCCAGCTGGCCGGGCGCATCCGGCTCCGCCTGGACGAGCGGGTCGGCGCGGACGCGTCTCTCGCGGCCCGGGCCCGCGAGCTGGCCGTCTTCCAGGACGAGCAGGGCTACCTCTGTGAGGCGATCACCGGCGACGACGGCGAGCTCCGCCTGCGGGAGCACAACTGCGCCATCTTCCATGTCTCGGCCGCTTATCCGGCGGCCTGCCAGGCGGAGCTGGACCTCTTCCGCGAGGTGCTCGGCGCCCACGTCGAGCGGGAGAAGCACATCGTGGCCGGCGACCGCTGCTGCAGCTACCTGATCCGACCGGCGCCGAGCCGGCGCCGGTCGGCCTGACGATCCGCCACGCTCGCGGTCGGCGACGGGGCGCGGCCGCGAGCCGCGAGCGTCGCGGGTCAGGCTTCCTCGCGCTCCACCTCGCCGCGCCGGGCCGGCTCGCGGACCGGTAGCGGCACGTCCGAGACGTTGGGGACGAACGAAGCCTGGAGCGAGGTCGCCGCGACCTGGAGCTGCTCCTCGTAGGAGAGGATGCCCAGCCGGCCGAGCGTCGCCAGCTCGTCGCGGATGTAGGTCCGCAGCATCTCCGGGCCGTCGGTGTTGATCGAGAAGCGGACCTCGTTGCGGCGGAGCGCGTCGAAGATCCAGCGGAACTCGTCCCAGCCGGAGACCACCCGGGTGTTGAGGTTCGAGCTGGGGCAGATCTCGAGCACGATGGCCCGCTCGCGGAGCATGGCCATCGCTCGCGGGTCGTAGGCCGCCTTCACGCCGTGGCCGATCCGGTCCGGTTCGAGCTGCTCGATGACCTGGGCGATCTCTTCGACGGGCCCGGCCTCGCCCGTGTGGACGGTGATCCCGAGGCCGTACTGGCGCGCCCGCCGGAAGAGCCGGCGATAGTCGGCCACGTTGAAGCCCGGTGACTCGGGCCCGGCGATGTCGATGCCGACCACCCCGCGGTCCCGCCAGGTGATCGCCTTCTCCGCGATGATCTCGTTGAGCTGGTAGGGAAAGGCCCGGTCCAGGCAGAAGATCAGGCCCGGCCGGACCGGGTACTCGAGGGTCGCCCGGTCCATGCCCCGCACGGCCGCGGCGATGATGTGGTCCAGGTCCTGCTCACCGCCGCGGTTCCGCTTCATCGGGTTGAAGCGGAGCTCCATCGTCGTGACGTTGTTCTTGCGGTAGGCGCCGCCGATCACCTCGTAGACCGAGCGCTCGACGGCCAGCGGCGAGGACTGGATCAGCTCGGTCCAGTGGAAGAGCCGGAGGTAGCCGTCGAAGGAGCGGGAGCGCGGCGAGACCGTGATCATCGACCGGAACTCCCAGTAGTCCTTGGTCGGCAGCCTGATCCCCTGGGCGTGGGCGATGCCCCACATGATGGCCGGTGTGACGGCCGATCCGAGGTGGCAGTGCAGCTCGGCGAGGGGGAGGCGGCGGGGAAGCTGCCGGACCATGCTCCGGAGCATAGCGCCGCCGCCGATTTGCGCGCGGGGCGGCTGAGTCGTACGCTGCGGGCGCTCCGTCACCGGGTGCACGCTTCGACTGCGTATCCCCCGCCCCCGGTTCGCGGCAGAGGAGGACAGACCATGATCTCCTGGCGAGGTCGCACCCTGGGGGTCGCCGCCGCGGCCCTTTTCGTCGTGGGCGCCTGTACCGGCACCACCGCCACCCCGAGTCCGTCCCAGGCTCCCGCATCCTCGGCTCCGGCCAGCACGGCGCCGGCCTCGACCGCGCCGACCGCCTCCGCCGTCCCGAGCGCCTCGCCGATCGCCAGCGTGCCGGCGGCAGAGCTGGTGGATCCCGGCAAGCTGACGGTCTGCTCCGACATCCCCTATCCGCCCCAGGAGTTCTTCGACGGCAACGGCGACCCCACCGGCTCGGACATCGACATCGGGGCCGAGATCGCCAAGCGTCTGGGCCTGTCGATGGTCGTCAACAACACCGTCTTCGACACAATCATCGCCGCCCTCCAGGGCAACAAGTGCGACATCATCATCTCGGCCCAGAACATCACGACGGCCCGCGTCAAGCAGGTCGACATGATCCCCTACTTCCAGGCCGGCCAGTCTTTCGTGGTGGCCAAGGGCAACCCCAAGAACATCACCAGCACGACTGACCTCTGCGGCAAGACGATCGCCGCCGAGACCGGCACGACCGAGATCAACTATCTGCAGGGGACGGGCGACTACAACGGCGCAGGCCTGACCCAGGCCTGCACCAAGGCGGGCAAGCCGGCGATCAACGCCAAGGAGTACGAGAAGGATAGCGACGCGCTGCTGGCCCTCCAGGCCGGCCAGGTGGACGCCTATTTCGCCGACTCGCCCGTGGCCGGCTACTACACCGTCCAGCACCCGGACCAGTTCGAGCTGGCGCCCATCGCGCCGCTCGCCCCGGCGCTGGAGGGGATCAGCGTCCAGAACGACACTGCCCATAAGGCGCTGGTCGCGGCCGTCCAGGCCGCCCTGGTTTCGATGATCAACGACGGCACGTACCTGACGATCCTCAAGAAGTACGGCGTCGACTCGGGCGCCATCACGGCGGACGTGGCCCAGCAGCTCAACAAGACCTCGTAGGCGCGGCCCGACCCAGCGGGCATGGCCTCGCCTCTTCGGCCCTCGCTCTCTGATCGGCTCCGGCCGGCCGTCGTGCCGGCCGGAGCCGCAATCGTCGCCGTCGTGCTCGCCGGCTGCGGCAGCAACGCCGCGGGCGGCGGTCCTCACCTCAACTGGAACTACTTCTTCGACTCGGTCTTCCACCCGGACGGCCAGATCCGCTTCGGCCTCTGGCTGACCGTCTCGATCGCCATCACGAGCCAGCTGATCGGGGTGATCCTGGGAACTTTCGCGGCGCTCGGGAAGATGGCGAAGTTCCGCCCGTTCCGGATCATGGCCAACATCTACATCTGGTTCTTCCGCGGCACGCCCCTCGTGGTCCAGATCGTCTTCTTCTACTTCGGCCTGAGCGTGGCCAGGATCTACGGCTGGCCCGAGATCAACATCCTCGGTTTCGGGATCGACGGCGCGATCCAGGCCGGCATCTTCGCCCTCGGCGTCAATGAGGGGGCCTACTTCGCCGAGATCGTCCGGGCCGGCATCCTCTCGATCGACCCCGGCCAGATGGAGGCCGCCAAGTCCCTCGGCATGACCTATGCGCAGTCGATGCGCCGGATCGTCCTGCCCCAGGCGGCCCGGGTGATCGTGCCGCCGCTCGGCAATGAGTTCAACAACATGCTCAAGACGACCTCGCTCCTCGTCCTCATCAGCGTCCCGGAGCTCTACACCGTCTTCAACCGCAAGCAGGGCAACTACTTCGCGCCGTTCGAGTTCTATCTCGCGGCCGCCGTCTGGTTCCTGCTCCTGACGACCATCTGGAGCTTCATCCAGGCCTGGATCGAGCGCCGCCTGGCCAAGGGCACGGCCGGCAGCGCCACCTCGGGACCGGGCTGGCGGGACCGGCTCTTCGGCCGCGGCCAGAACCCGGCCGAGGAGGTCGGACTCGTGAGCGGAGGGCGATGATGGCCGCGCAGCCGCACGACCTGCTGGCGGCGATCGGCGGGGTGCCGGTTCCCCCGGGCGACGTCGTCGTCGAGGCGACGGACGTCCACAAGTGGTTCGGCAGGCTGCACGTCCTCAAGGGCGTCTCGATGACGATCAAACGCCAGGAGGTCGTGGTCGTCATCGGCGCGTCCGGCTCGGGCAAGACCACCTTCATCCGCTGCGTCAACCACCTGGAGAAGATCCAGCAGGGCCGGATCTTCGTGAACGGCCACCTGATCGGCTACCGGGAGACCGGCGGCCGGCTCGTGGAGGACCGGGAGAGCAACATCGCCAGGCAGCGCCAGGAGATCGGGATGGTCTTCCAGCGCTTCAACCTCTTCCCCCACATGACGGCCCTGGAGAACATCATCGAAGCGCCGATCCGGGTGCGCAAGATCCCCCAGGACCAGGCGATCGAGACGGGCAAGGCCCTGCTCGCGCGCGTCGGCCTGGCGGCCAAGGCCGAAACGTACCCGGCCCAGCTCTCGGGCGGCCAGCAGCAGCGGGTGGCGATCGCCCGGGCCCTGGCGATGAAGCCGATTTTGATGCTCTTCGACGAGCCGACGTCCGCCCTGGACCCGGAGATGATCGGCGAGGTTCTGGAGGTGATGAAGGAGCTGGCCCGCGAGGGGATGACGATGATCGTTGTCACCCACGAGATGGGCTTCGCCCGCGAGGTGGCCGACCGGGTCCTGATGATGGACGACGGGCTGATCATCGAGGAAGGGACGCCGGAGCACTTCTTCCAGAACCCGACCCACGAGCGGACGAAGGCGTTCCTCTCCAAGATTCTCTGAGGGCGCGGCCGACGGCGGGCGTCGGCGGGTCGAGCGGGCGTCGGCGGGTGGGACGCCCGGCTGCGCCCCGGACCGGCTCAGCCGGCGGCGACTCCCGGCATCACCCGCCCGTCGGCGTCGAGGGTGGCCTGGCGGCGCAGGCGCCGGAGCTCGGCGCCGGGCACCTGGTCGCGGGCGTGGTAGCTGGAGCGGACGAGCGGCCCCGACTCGACGTGCCTGAAGCCGAGAGCCAGCCCCTCGGCCTTCATCTCGGCGAACTCGTCCGGGTGGTAGTAGCGGATCAGCGGCAGGTGCCGCTCGGTCGGCCGCAGGTACTGGCCGATCGTGAGAATGTCGCAGTCCACCGCGCGCAGGTCGCGAAAGGTCCGGGACAGCTCCTCGCGCGTCTCGCCAAGGCCGACCATGATCGAGGACTTGGTGTGGACCGGGTAGCCGTCCGTGGCGGCCATCGCCTTGGCGCGCTCGAGGACGCCCAGCGAGCGATCGTAGCGGGCGCGCCTGCGGACCGGCTTCTGCAGTCGCTCCACCGTCTCCACGTTGTGGTTGAGGATGTCGGGGCGGGCGGCCATCACCGTCCGCAGCGGCGCTTCCTCGCCGTTGAAATCCGGGATCAGGACCTCGATCCCCATTCCGGGGCACGCATCGCGGAGCCGGACGATCGTCTCGGCGAAGATCGCCGCGCCACCGTCGGGCAGGTCGTCGCGGGCGACGGAGGTGACGACGACGTGCTCGAGGCCGAGGCCGCGGATCGCCTCGGTCACCCGCCGTGGCTCGTCCGTGTCGTAGACCGGCGGCCGGCCGGTCTTGACGGCGCAGAATCCGCAGGCCCGGGTGCAGGTGTCGCCCAGGATCATGATCGTCGCCGTCCGCTGCTCCCAGCACTCGCCCATGTTGGGGCAGTGGGCCTCCTCGCAGACGGTGAAGAGGCTCAGGCCGCGCAGCAGGCGCTTGAGCTCCTGGTAGTTCTCACCGGACGGCATCCGCGCCCGGATCCAGTCCGGGTGGCGGCGCAGCGGTTGCGAGCCGTCGGCGGCCGGGAGGGTGAAGCTCCCGCCGCCCAGCGCGATCGTCGGCGGCAGGCCGGGCGCGTGGACGTGGCCGCCGTCGGCGGGCGGGCTGAAGAGTGGCAGTTCGCGACCCATGCTCCGGAGTGTACGACGGGGGCCGCCAGGAGGGTTCGCCGCGACCCGGGCTGGCAGCCCCGGACCAGCCCGGACTAGTAGATCGACGTCTCGGGCGTGACCGCCTCCAGCCAGCGCATCACGTCCTGGACGAAGCCGCCGATCTGGGCCCCGTCGGTCGCCCGGTGATCGAAGCCGGCGCACAGGTTCATCATCGAGCGGATCGCGATGATGTCGCCGTCCGGTGTCTCGCGCACGACCGGCCGCTTGACGACGGCTTCGGTCGTCAGGATGCAGACCTCCGGGGCGTTGATGATCGGCGAGCTGGCGATCGAGCCGAACCAGCCGGTGTTGTCGACGGTGAACGTGCCGCCCTGGAGGTCATCCAGGCGGAGCCGGCCGGCACGCGCGCGGCCCGCCAGGTCCTGGATGGCGCGGTTGAGGCCGTTGATCGAGAGCTGGTCGGCGTCGTGGATCACCGGCACGATCAGGCCGTTGTCCACGGCGACGGCGATACCGACGTTGATCCGGCGCTTGCGTAGGAGGCCCTGCTCGGTGAAGTGGGCGTTCAGGTCGGGGTGCCGCTTGAGAGCCTCGACGACCGCCTTGACGACGAACGGCAGGAAGCTGAGCCCGGCGCCCTCGCGGGCGCGATAGGCGTCCTTGGCCGACTCGCGGAGCCGGGCCACGGCGGTCATGTCGCACTCGAAGGTGCTGTAGGCGACGGGCACGGCATGGGCCTTCGCCATCTGGGCCGCGATGCCGCGGCGCATCTTGTCGAGCGGCACGAGCTCCTCGTCCGTGCCGGGTGCCCAGGCCGGGACGGGAGGGGGCGCGGAGGCGACGGGAGCCGAGACCGGGGCGGGAGCGGCGGCCGCGGCGGGAGCGGCCGCCGTCGGCGCGGCGCCGGTCCGGATCGCCTCCACGTAGGCCAGCACGTCTTCCCGGGTGATGCGCCCGCCGTGACCGCTGCCCGCGATCTGCGAGGCGGAGAGGCCGTGCTCGCGGAGGAGGCGCCGCACGGCCGGCGTCATGCGGGCGTTGCCGTCGCCGGCCGCCTCGCCCGGCTCCGCCGGCAGCGGGGCGAACTGCGCCGCCTGGGCTGCGGCCGGGACGCCTGCCGCCGCGGCTGCGGCCGCGGCCCGCTCGGGGATCTCCTCGGGCCGTCGCTCGTCGGAGCCGGCGGGCCCGGGCGTG
>JAJYJO010000148.1 GCA_021789435.1 Chloroflexota bacterium | reverse complement strand
TGGCCAGCGTCGGCACAGTCGGGCTCCTCGCGATCGCGATCGGGCTCACCGGGTTCCGGCGCGGTGAGCGGTGGGCGTGGGTCGCGATCGCGGTCTTCGCCCTGGCCGGCATCCTGACCGCCGTGATTGACCAGCTCGCCTGGAGAGGCTGGTTCACCTTCCTGTTCCTCGGCCTCGTGCCGCTGGCCGGGCTCGTCCTCTCCGCGCGAGACTTCTTCGGCCGGCGAAGTGGGCCGGGGGCGCCGCCATGATCGACTCGAGCTCGGCGTCGGTGCGCAGCGGTGGCTGGAAGGGCGGAGGTCGATGGTCCGCCCGCCAAGAGGAGCCGCAGTTCGCCCGCGTCTGCGCGGCGAACGGGACGCGTGGCGGGCGCGTGAGTGGCCGGACTCCCTTCTCACCTCCGCGGTGACGTCAGGGCGGAGGCACCATGCAGCCGCGAGGTCGGTCCCGCCAGTGGCTCGTCGCGGTCGAGGCGGCCGGATTTCGGACCGCGCGTCATCGCTCCACCTCGGAGTGTCGATTGTACGTTGACCCACAGTGTCGGGAGACTCCACTTCGACGAAGCCGGTGCGCGGTCGCACCGGATTTGTAGCCGGCGGCGAGCTGCGTCGGCGGCCCCTTGGAAGCCACGAGCGCGCTGATGGGACTGCGGCCGGACACAGGCCACTGTTCAGAAGCACCCCGTTGCGGCTCGGCGGCACGCGCCTGCCGCGATGTCCGGGTCCAACCGCGGCTTCGATTCCCCTGTGCACGGCGCCTCGAACGTGCCATGAGAGAGGAGAATCCCGGCCGGCGCGGGACCAGTCCCCTCACGCCGCGACTTCGGCCTCCTCGGGATACGGAACGACGGTCGGGATGCCGGTCGCCGCGTCGCGGCCGCTGCGAACGGCGTCGATCCTCGGCAGTGCGACCGCGACGGCCGCCGCGACGGCGACGACTGCCGCGCCGGCGAAGACCGCAGGCACGAGCCCGTCGACGTAGAGCCGCGGGGAGGCATACGAGCCGCGCCCGGCGAAGATGGCGGCCAGGACCGCCACCCCGAAGACGCCGCCGAGCTCGCGGATCGTGTTGTTGGCGCCCGAGGCCCTGCCCTCGTCCTCGTGTGGCACGGCGGAGAGGACGACGTTGGCGATCGGCGCGAAGAAGAGGCCCATCCCCGAGCCGCTCACGACGAACGCCGGGATGAGGGCCGCATACGGCGTGTCGACTCGGCCGACCGCCGCGATCCAGGCCAGGCCGCCTGCCATCAGGGCCAGTCCGGCCGCGAGGATCCAGCGCGCGTTGATGCGGGCCGAGGCGAGGCCGGCGATGGGCGCCACGAAGATCGGCATCGCCGTCCAGGGCAGGACGCGCAGCCCGGCCTGGAACGGGTCGAGTCCCTGGACCACCTGGAAGAACTGCGAGAGCAGGAAGATCGACCCGAACATCCCGAACGACATCAGGAACGAGATGCTGTTGGCGACCATCGAGGCGCGCCGGCGGAAGAGCCCGAGCGGCAGCATCGGCTCGGCGGCGCGGGCCTCCCGGGCGATGAAGGCAAGGAGCAGGAGCGTCCCGGCGCCGATGCTCGCCAGGATCTGGCCGTCCTCCCAGCCGCGGGCGTTGCCGTGGGTGACGCCCCACACGATGCCGACGAGGCCCGCCGCGGCGAGGGCGACGCCCGGCAGGTCGAGCGATCGGCCCGGGCCGAAGCTCTCGCGCAGGCGGATGACGGACAGCGCGACGGCGACGACCCCGAGCGGCACGTTGAACCAGAAGATCCAGTGCCACGAAACTCCCTGGGTGATGGCACCGCCGACGACCGGCCCGATAGCGATGGCCAGCCCGGAGATGCCACCCCAGGCCCCGAGTGCGAGGGGCCGCCGGGCGGGCGGGATGGCCTCGGACAGGATGGTCAGGCTGAGCGGCGTGATGAAGGCGCCGCCGAGGCCCTGCGCGGCGCGGGCGACGATGAGCGCGGTGCTGCTGGGCGAGAGGGCGGCGGCCGCCGAGCCGAGGGTGAAGATGACCAGGCCGAGGGCGAACACGCGCCGCCGACCGAAGCGGTCCCCCAGCGCGGCCCCGAGCAGCAGGAGCGACGCGAACGTCAGGGTGTAGGCGTTGACGGTCCACTCGAGGTCCGACAGCGAGGCGTGCAGGTCGTGGCGGATGACGGGCAGGGCCATCGTCACCACTAGGTTGTCGAGGCTGACCATGAAGAGAGCCAGCCCGGTGATGGCGAAGGTCCAGAGAGCGGAGGTTCGGCGGCTCATCGAGGGTCTCCTTCGGGTGGTGTCGACGCCGGCGCCAGCCGCTCCCGGGCCTGGTTGTCCAGCCGGGGGGCCGGCCCAGTTCAGCCTGACTTAGTGCTCACTAAGTTCGCAGGACAAAGGGAAGGACGCGGTCACGGGGTCGCGGGCACACCTCCGCACAGCAGGAGCTTGACGTCCTCGACCGTCCGGGCCTCGCTGATGCTGGCGATCACGTTGATCAGCATCCCCTGGGCGAACCAGTCGTGGAGCGCGATGGGGTCGACGCCGGCGGCGCGTGCGACCACCTGCCAGAGCCCGAAGAACTCCTGGCGTACGACAAGGCCGATCTCCGGATCGCCCGAGGCCGCGTATGCGTGAAGCTGCAGCCGCAGCAGGTCCCGGTCCGCGATCACCATCGCGATGTACGCGTCGCCCATGCGGCCGAGCACTTCCTGGGTGTCGCAGCCCTCCGCGCGAGCCTGGCGGGCGACCTGCTCGAAGCGCCGGCCGGTCCGCCCGAAGCAGTCCCGGACCGCGGCAATGAAGAGCTCCCTCTTCGTTCCGAAGAGCTGGAACAGGTACGGCTGAGAGAGGCCGACGCGCTTCGCGATGACGTCCGTGGACGTTGCGGCGTAGCCGCCCTTGGCGAACTCGGCCCGGGCGGCGTCGACGATCTCGTCGCGCCGCTCCTCGGCCCTGAGTCGCATGTAGCCGTTGCCGGTGTTGCGCATGGCACTAACTTAGTACTCACTAAGCGGCCCGTCAAGGGGCAACAGTACGCGGCCCGTCAAAGGGAGGGCGGGAGAAGGCGTGCGCCGGCGAGGCCGGCGTCGCCCGTGATCAGCTCTTGGTAGTGCGCCCCGAGTGGGCGACCGACCACGCGATCCCGGTATCCAGGAGCCCATAGCGCTCGATCGCGCGGTCCTGCTGCTCGCGCTGGGCGTCGGGGCCGTAGCGGTCGACCTGCCGCTCGGTCGACTCGCGGATCCACCGCGCGGCCCTGAGTCCGGAGAGCGCATCGAGGGAGGTCGGGAGCCTCCTTGACGCCCTTCGCGCCCGCCGGATCGCCCACCGCGGAGGGGATCGAGGCCGAGGCCTCCGCCGTGGCCGCCATCTCGGTCGACTTTGGGCAGGGCTTGG
>JAJYJO010000060.1 GCA_021789435.1 Chloroflexota bacterium | reverse complement strand
AGGACCCTCGCTCGCTGCTGCTCGCGCACCGTCATCGTGATCGTCTCCATCCGTGGAGACTGACAAAATCACTCGGCAGTCAGCACTGACGGATTCACTCGGCATCGAGAGGCCCGGTGCAGGCGCTGCCCACCTTCTGCTACCATCACCGTTCGCGTCCGGCGGCCGCTCACTCGCCCCGAGGGTCCGGTGTCGACCGCACGCCCATCACCCACACCGAGGTTCAGGACTTGGCTCACTCGCCCCGAGGTTGGACCGGCGCCCGCACGCCGTCCGCGATCAAGCGGGTCCGAACGGCCGAGCGTCGGCACGCGATCAACGGGCCACGCCGCAGCGCCGCGAAGACCTACGTCAGCAATGCCCTCAAGGTCGCCGGCGGCATCCTCGACGGAGACGTGGCGACCGCGCTCGCGGAGGCGATGAGCGCGCTCGACCGCGCCGCCAAGGCGGGAGCGATCCATCCGAACGCGGCCGCGCGCAGGAAGTCGCGCCTGGCGCTCAAGCTGAACGCCCTCGAGGGTGGCGCCCAGGTCCAGACGACGCGCCGCGTGACGAAGACGACCGGCAAGGCAGCGGCCGCGAAGGCGGCCCGGGCCAGGATCGCCACGTCGCGGGCGACCAAGGCGAAGGGCGCCCAGACAGCCGCCGGCAAGGCTCGCGCCGCGCTCTCGAAGACGACGCGCGCAGAGACGGCGCCGGCCCCCACCCCTGCCGGAGCGGCCGCCACTGCATCGGTAGCCCGGCCGGCTCGTGCGGCCGCGGGGACCAGGGCCGCTGCGCCGAAGGCGGCAGCGCCCAAGGCCACGGCGACGAAGTCGGCGACCGCCAAGGCGGCACCACCCAAGTCGGCAGCACCCAAGGCGGCAGCACCCAGGGCCACGACGACGAAGTCGGCCGCAGCAAGATCCACGACCACCAAGGCGGCCGCGGCGAAACCCGCGACACGGGCCGCCGGGCCCAAGGCCGCCGGGCCCAGGGCCGCCAAGGACAAGGAGTCCTAGGCCACCTCCGCCGCCGCCGCGAGCGCCGGCCCTCCGGGGCCGGCGCGATCGTTTCTCCGGGGCCGTCCCCGGTGCACCGCCCCGGCGAGCCGCGGAAACCTCAGCCGACCGGCGTCCCCCGGCTCGCGACGCCACCCCGTGGGTCCCTGGGCCGGCCGACCGCGTACAGGAGGCTGCCGAGCACGCCGCCGATGAGAGTGACGCCGATCAGGGCGGCCTCGATCGTCGCCTGCTGGCGCCAGTAGGCCGCCGTGAAGCTCGCCACGTCGGTGATCCCGCTTGCCCGCAGCCCGGCCGCGTCCTGGGCCACGTACCGGGCGTAGACGCAGTCCGGCCCGGGACGACAGGCGAGCGAGCCACCGAACACGTCGCCGCGATAGCCGTCATCGGCGAAGAAGAAGATCGCCTTGATCACCAGCACGATCAGGGCGAAGCTGACCGCCGTCACCAAGGCGGCCCACAGGCCATTGACGAAGATCCGGGGAACCGGCCCATGCCGCCGGTCGGCCCGGCTGTTGGCGTAGTAGGCGATGATGACGCCACCGAGCGGCATCAGGAGCCAGGCGATCTGCTCGATCGGCACGACGAGCAGGAAGCTGGTGGCGATGATCGCGGCCATGCCGATCCCGACGTAGCCGGCGACGATGGCACCCCGATCCAGGAAGCGAGTCACGCCGGCCAGTCTACGCGGGGCCCTCCGGCCCGGCTCCCGACGGTGGGCCGCTGCCCCGGTCGCGGTGCGCCAGCCGGATCACCCACGCCCGGCGCCGTCCCGCGGTGGCAGAGAGCCTCCCGTCAGGGCAGCGCCCCGGCCAGGGCGGCGCGACCCGGGTAGACCGCGGCCCCGCCGAGCTCCTCCTCGATCCGCAGCAGCCGGTTGTACTTGGCGACCCGCTCCGACCGGGAGGGCGCACCGGTCTTGATCTGGCCCGTGGCCATGGCCACCGCGAAGTCGGCGATCGTGGTGTCCTCGGTCTCGCCGGAGCGGTGGCTGACCACGGCCGACCAGCCGGCGCGGCGGGCCATGGCGACCGCGTCCACCGTCTCGGTCAGGGTGCCGATCTGGTTGAGCTTGATCAGGACTGAGTTCATCGCCTCCTCGCGGATGGCTCGGGCGATGATCGAGGGGTTGGTGACGACGATGTCGTCGCCGACGAGCTGGACTCTCGAGCCCAGTCGTGCGGTCAGCTCCTTCCAGCCGGCCCAGTCCTCCTCGGCGAGGCCGTCCTCCAGGGAGACGATGGGGTACGACCCGAGCCAGCGCTCCCAGAGGTCGATCAGCTCGCCCGAATCGAGCGTCCGGCCCTCCCGGGCCAGGCGGTACCGGCCGGTCACCCCCTCGACACCCGTCCCCTCGACGAGGATCGAACTGGCGGCCGGATCGAGCGCGATCGCCACCTCGTCGCCCGGCCTGTAGCCGGCCCGCTCGATGGCCCGCGTCACCACCTCGATGGCCGCCTCGTTCGACGGCAGGGACGGCGCGAAGCCCCCCTCGTCCCCCTGGCCCGTGGACTGGCCCATGTCGGCGAGGATGGCGCGCAGGGCGTGGAAGATCTCGGCCCCGGCCCGCAGAGCCTCGCTGAACGAGGCCAGGCCGACCGGGAAGACCATGAACTCCTGGAAGTCGGTCGAGTCCTGGGCGTGCTTGCCGCCGTTGAGGATGTTGAACATGGGGACCGGCACCACCCGCGCCCCGACGCCCCCCAGGTAGCGGTAGAGCGGCATCTCGTAGGAGGCCGCGACCGCGTGGGCTGCGCCCAGCGAGACGCCCAGGATGGCGTTGGCCCCGAGCTTCGCCTTGTTGGGCGTGCCGTCAAGGGCGATCAGGGCCGCGTCAAGGCCGGCCTGGTCCGCCGCGTCGAGCCCCACGACCTCCGGCCCGATCGTCTCGCGCACGTTGGCGACGGCCCGCAGGACGCCCTTGCCCCCGTAGCGGCCCGGGTCGCCGTCGCGCAGCTCCACCGCCTCGTGGACGCCGGTCGAGGCCCCGGATGGGACGGCCGCCCGGCCGACCGAACCGTCGGCCAGAACGACGTCGACTTCGATCGTCGGGTTGCCCCGGCTGTCGAGGATCTCGCGGGCCTCGACCAGGTCGATCGTGGTGCTCATCTATTCCGCCTTCCCGGTCTCGACCGGCCGGCGGTCGAGGAGCACGGCCACGCCGGGCATCTCGCGGCCCTCGAGCATCTCCAGCGAGGCGCCCCCGCCGGTCGAGATGTGGGTCATCTTCTCGGCCAGGCCCTGCTGCTCCACGGCCGCCACCGAATCCCCGCCACCAACCACGACCGTCACGCCGGTCGCCGCGCGGCCCGCCAGGTAGCGGGCCATCTCCTTGGTGCCGACCGAGAAGGTCGGGATCTCGAAGACGCCGAGCGGGCCGTTCCAGAAGACGGTCCGGGCCGGGTCGAGCGCCTGGCGCATGAGCGTCTGGCTCTGGCGGCCGACGTCCACGACGTGCCACGAAGTGGGGATCTTCTCGGCCGGGACGGTCTTGTACTCGGAGCCCCGGGTGACCTCCTTGGCCACCACGACGTCGACCGGCAGAACGACCTGGACCCGGTGCTCCTCGGCCGAGGCCAGGATCGCCCGGGCGTCGTCCACGCGGTCCGGCTCGGCGAGGCTCTTGCCCACGCCCTTGCCCTGGGCCAGCAGGAAAGTGTTGGCCATCCCGCCGCCGATGACGAAGACGTCGACCTTGCCCATCAGGTTCTTGAGGACCTGGATCTTCCCGGAGACCTTGGCGCCGCCGATGACGGCGGCGAAAGGACGATCGGGGTTCTCCAGCAGGTTGCCCAGGACGTTGATCTCGCGCTCCATCAGGAGGCCGGCATAGGCGGGCAGGTAGGCGGCGATGCCGGCCGTCGAGGCGTGGGCCCGGTGCGCGCTGCCGAAGGCATCGTTGACGTAGACGTCGGCGTAGCCGGCCAGCTTCCGGGCAAAGCCCGGATCGTTCTTCTCCTCTTCGGGGTGGAAGCGGAGGTTCTCGAGGAGGATCGCCTCGCCAGGCTTGAGCCGGTTGATCGCGTCCTCGGTCCCGACGCCGAGCGCGTCACCGGTGACCGGGACGTTCATCCGGAGCAGCTGGCCCAGGCGCTCGGCCACCGGGCGCAGGCGGAGGGAGTCCTGGACCTTCCCGTCCGGCCGGCCGAGGTGGCTGGCCAGGATCACGATGGCCCCCTGGTTCAGCAGGTAGCGGATGGTCGGGAGCGCGGCCACGATCCGCGTGTCGTCGGTGATCTTCCCGTCTTCCAGCGGGACGTTGAAGTCGCAGCGGACGAAGACGCGCTTGCCGGACGCGTCGAAGTCCCGGACCGTCAGCTTGTCCATGCTCGTTCCTTCCTGGACTGGCGCATCGAAGGGAGCGGGTGGAGGTTGCGGCCGCGGCCGCTCGCGGTCGGCCTTCAGCTTGACCTCCGCTCGCCGGCGGTGCCTAGAGGCGGTCGCCGACGTACTTCACGAGGTCGGCGACGCGGCAGCTGTAGCCCCACTCGTTGTCGTACCAGGCGATGACCTTCACGAAGTTGCCGCCGAGGACCATGGTCGACGGGGCGTCGATGATCGAGGACCGCGCATCGCCCCGGAAGTCGGTCGAGACGAGCGGCTCGTCGCTCACGCCCAGGATGCCCTTCATGGGCCCTGCGGCCGCGGCCCGAAAGGATGCGTTGAGCTCTTCGAGCGAGGCCGACCGCTCCAGCTCGGCGGTGAAGTCGACGACGCTGACGGTCGGGGTGGGCACGCGGAGGCTGAAGCCGTCGAACTTGCCCTTGAGATCGGGGATGACCAGGGCCAGGGCCCGGGCGGCCCCGGTCGTCGTGGGGATGATGTTGAGGCCGGCCGAGCGGGCGCGGCGGGGATCCTTGTGGGCCACGTCGAGGATGCGCTGGTCGTTCGTGTAGCTATGGATCGTGTTCATCAGCCCACGCCGGATGGTCCATCCGTCGTGGACCACCTTGGCCGCGGGCGCCAGGCAGTTGGTCGTGCAGCTCGCGTTGCTGATGATCGCGTGGCGGGCCGGGTCGTAGGCCGCCTCGTTCACGCCGAGGACGATCGTCACGTCCTCCTTCTTGGCCGGCGCGCTGATGATCACCTTGCGGGCGCCGGCGTCGAGGTGGGCCCGCGCCTTGTCGGCGTCGGTGAACCGCCCGGTGGACTCGACGACGATGTCCACTCCCAGGTCGCGCCAGGGGAGGGCCGCCGGGTCGGTCTCCCTGAGCACCCGGATCTCCCGTCCGTCCACGACGATCGCGTCGTCGGTGTGGCTGACGGCGCCGGGATAGGCGCCGTAGGTGGAGTCGTGCTTGAAGAGCAGAGCATTCGTGGCGACGTCCACGATGTCGTTGACGGCCACGACCTCGACGCCGGGAGCCCGCTCGATGAGCGCCTTGAGGGATTGGCGTCCGATGCGGCCGAAGCCGTTGATGCCGACGCGCACTGTCATGGGTGGTGGATCCTCCAGGCTTCTCGGCCGGACGGCCGCTCAGCTCGCCGCCGAGGCGGGGGTGGGACGGCCGCGCCGCCAGGCGGGATCTGCCAGGCGCGCGGTCACGAGTGGGTGGGCGCCCGCGAGTCCGACGTCCCCGCCGAGCTCGGCCGGGACGATCCGCACGCGGGTGCGGGGCGTGTGGAACGCGGTGCGGGCCACGAGCTCCCGGGCCGGGCCGAGGAGCCTGTCGCCCTGCGCCTCCGCGACCGAGCCGCCGACGACGATCCGGTCCGGGTTCAGGGCGTTGACGAACCCCACGCAGGCCAGGGCGAAGGCGTGGCGGGCATGCTCCATCAGCTCGTGGCAGCTGGCGTCGCCCGCCTCCTCGCCCGCAGCCACGTCCCGCGCGTCCAGGTGGCCGCCGGGCCGTCCGACCGCGCGCCCCACGAGGAACGGGCTCCGGCCCGAGGCGGCCGCCTCGATCGCGAAGCGCGCCAGCGCCGTCCCGGAGGCGTGGGCCTCCAGGCAGCCCGAGGCGCCGCAGCCGCAGAGCGGCCCCTCAAGGGAGATCGGCGTGTGACCGAGCTCGCCCGCCGTCCCGTCCGGGCCGTGGACGATCCGGCCGTCCATCACGATCGTCGCGCCGATGCCCGTCGAGACCGTGATGAAGAGGAAGTTGGGGCAGTCGCGGGCGGCACCGAAGGCCATCTCGCCGAGCGCCGCCACATTGGTGTCGCGGTCCAGGAAGGCGGGCAGACCGATGGCCGCCTCGAGCTTCGCCGCGATCGGGACGTCACGGAACGTGGAGCCCATGTTGGGCGTTTCGACGACGACTCCCCGCCAGGGATCGACGGGCCCGGGAGTGGATATGCCGATTCCGGCCAGGGCCGCGCGCGTCTCGGCCGGAACTGCCGCTCGTGCCTCGACGAGAGCGTCGATGCAGTTCCGGAGGATGCCATCCCGGCCCTCGGCGATGGGTGTGTGCCGGGCCGTCCGGGCGATCCGCTCACCGTCGTCGTCGACGACCGCGGCACGGATCTGGGTCCCTCCGACGTCGAGCGCAAGAACGGGCCGTGGGGACAGAGGGCCACCTCGTGGGGGTTGATCTCGGGATGTGCCGCCATTCTAGCAAAGCGGATTCCGCGGCCCGGACCGGCCAGGTGGACCGTCAAGCGCGGCGGGGAAGCGCGCCGCAGGGGGTCCGGGCGGCGGGCCCGTGGGGGCCGGGTGGCCCGGGTCCGCCCCTCCGCGGCGGACGCGCCGTCGGCCCGGCGCCGCGGCGCCGGAGACGGAACGACCCCCGCCGGGTCGGACCCGGCGGGGGTCGTCGAAGGCGCCTGGCTTCAGCCGCCGATCCGGAAGACCTTGCCGCCGCACGTCGGGCAGGTGCCCTGGATCGCCGGCTTGCCGTTCTTCATCGTGATCTTCTGCGGGTTCTGGATCTCGACCTTCTTCTTGTCCTTGACGCAGTAGGCCTCGGCCATTGGTCCTGGTTCCTCCCACTCACCTGGTGCGGCACGGGGCGAACGCCCCGCGTCCGCGGATCACGCTCGGTTCCACAGCGAGGGACGCCAGCGCTCGGTCGAGGCCGCCCGTTTCTGACGGTCCATCTCCGCGAGGATCCGGAGGCTCTCGAGCCCCGTCTCGACGCAGTCGGCCTCGGCTCGATCCTTGGCCTCTCCGGCGACGAAGGCCCCGCTGGTCCGCTGCGCATAGACGGCGCAGACGACCCCCGCGCGGCATCCGGCCAGGCCGGCCAGGACCAGGAGGGCCGATGCCTCCATCTCGAAGTTGAGGACGCGCTGGCGCGCCATCTCCTCCGCCAGGTCAGGGTAGCGGATGGGCAGCTCCGGGATCGGACGGCCCTGTGCCCCGAAGAATCCCGGTGCCGTCGCCGTCACCCCGACATGGACCCGGTGCCCGAGCCGCTCCGCGGCCTCGACCAGCGCCAGGACCGCCTCGTAGCTCGCGACGGCTGGATACCGGTCGTGGACGAAGAAGCTCGTGGTCGCCTCCAGGCGGACGGCGCCCGCCGTGACGACCAGCTCCCCGAGGCCGATCTCCGGTTGGAGCGCCCCGCTGGAGCCGACCCGGATGAAGGTCGGCCGGTCCGTGATCGCCAGGATCTCGGCCACGACGATCTCGACGTTGTCCGCCCCGATCCCCGTGGAGACGGCAGATACCCGCAGCCCTCCGAAGGTCCCGGTGACGCTCGCGAACTCCCGGTTCCGCCGCTCGAGCTCGATCGTGTCGAAACGGGCGGCGATCCGGGCGGTTCGATCGGGGTCGCCGGGGAGGAGGATGTACTCGGCCAGCTCGCCTGGCGCGAGTGCGATGTGGTACTGCCGTTCTCCGGTGGGGAGTCCGACGCGCCGGTCCGCGCTCGGCAAGACCTCGTCCCTCGCTCGTCGTGATGCGCCTCCCTGGCGCGGCACGCGGCCGAGCATAGCCGCGGCCCCTCGTGAGCGCAAGCAGCGTCGAGCGTGGGCGCGTCGAGCGTGGGCGCGTCGACGACCGGCTGCAGGGTCGCCCGATCACGAGGGGCCCGCCCCGGGCCGGCCGGAGCCGCGCGCCACGAGCGTGTCGATCCGGGCCGCGACGCGGGCGCTGAAGAGGCGGTGCACCCGGCGGCGGCGCGCCAGCGTCACCACGAACGAGGCGAGGGTCAGGCCGACGACGGATGCGGCGCCGGCCAGGGTCAGCCCGTCCGGGGCGAAGGCGAGCCCGCCCTGCCGGATCCCGCGGCCGTCCGCCAGGGCGCTGCTCGCGGCCACCGTCGCGGCCGCGACCTCCTCGGCCTCCGGGAGCGCCGCCTCGCCAGCGGCGGCAGGGCTGCCGGCCCGCACGATCCCGGCGGGATCGGAGACGGCGATCGCGGCCACGCCCGCGATCCGCTCCACCAGGCCGGTCAGGTCGAGCGCGTCGCCGACCTCGATCAGCGGCAGGTACGCCGCGGCGTCGGCCCAAAAGACGACCGGCGCCCGGGCGGTGCCATCGTCGAGCGTCAGCCCGGCCGCGTCCACCGCGACCACGAGCCCGCCGACGAGCACCGTGCGACCGACCAGGCCACCGAGCGCGCCGAGGTCGGTCCGGACAGCTCCGCCGCTCACCGGGCCGCCGCTCGTACCGCCGGCACCGGTCGTCCCGCCGCCTCCCGTGCTCGAACCGGGGGCGGGACCGATGACGAGGTCCGCGGCGGACCGCGGGGTGATCATGAAGCGCTGGTCCTGGGCGGTCGGATAAGGCCGCCGCACGACGCCCACGACGGTCGCGAGGCGACCGGCAACGACGGCCGCCGCCGGAATGCCCGAGCCCGAGAGACCGCTGAGGGGGACACGGCGGCGGCCGACCAGCAGCTCCGCCGACCAGCGGTCGCCGAGACGATGGACCTCGGCGATCCGGCCGCCGGCCCGGACGAGGCGCCACTCGAGGCGGGCCGCGGGCACGTCGCGGACCTCCTGCGGCTCGGGGAGCGGCGCGGTACCCAGGCGCTCGACGCGATCGACGACGATCCGCAGCGCGCCGAGGCTCCGCCCCACGGTCCCTTCGAGCCCGAGCCGCTCGCCCGGGAGGGCGCTCGCCCCGGACGGCAGGAAGATGCCGATCCCGGCGCTGCCATCGTCGAGGACGATGTGCCGTCCGTCGCCGTCGAGGAGGCCCGAGCCGACCGTCACCGTCCCCTCCACGCGAACGCGCTGGCCCTCCCGGCTCGCCGCCGCGCCGATCGTCACCCGCGGGAGGTCCGCCGCGGACGAGGCCGACGGCCGGGTACCGGACGACGGTGCCGGGGAGCCCGCCCCCGGCGCCCCGACCCGGGAGACGTCCTCGGCGTCGCGCACCCAGATGCGGTAGCCGTCGAGCCGCCCCTTGCCGGAAGCCCGCTGGCCGGCGATCCCCTGGATCCGCAGCCGGACGCCGGTCGGGAAGAGGGCGGACGTGAGCTGCAGGTTGGCGTCGACGTAGACCCGGGCGTTTCCGCCGGCGTCGTCGCGCAGGGTCAGGCTGAGGTCTCCGCCGCTGCCGCGGGAGACGGAGCCGGTTCGCTGGCCCTCGACGACGACCAGCCGGCCCTCGGTCGCCTCGCTCAGCAGGGCGGCCGACACGGGGAGCGGCTCGGGCATCACGCCGCAGCCGTCGACACTCGCTCCGCCGCTGTCGACCCGAAGCTCGAGCTGCCCGTACGGGGCGGCCAGCTCTCCGTCGACAACGAGCCAGTCGCCGCGGCCGATGGCCGGCGCATCGCCCGGCAGGTGGACGATGATCGCGGCCGTCGCGTCCTGGATCGCCAGCAGATGGGGCGTTCCCAGGCGGTCGGGCTCGACCGTGACGGTCCCGGCCACCCGGACCCGGCTCTCCGGCGGCAGGCCGCGGGCCTCCGCGATCGGGCGCGGATCGGCCTCCGGGCCCGGCCCCGGCGACGGGGTTACCGTCGGCGTGGGCGTCGGGTCCTGCGTCGACGTCGGGGAAGGGGTCGGCGTCGGGGAAGGGGTCGGCTCGAGCGCGGTGACGCTCCCGGGATCGACGGCATGGAGACGATAGCCCGCGACCCCGATGCCGCTGCTGTCGCGCTGGCCGAGCGGGCCGACCAGGCGGACCCGGTCCCCGCGGGCCGGCGCCACAACGCCGAGCGCCGCCGGACCGACGATCGCCCGGAGCGGGCCCGTGCCATCGTCGATCGTGAAGGCGAGCCCGTCCGAGAGCGCGTCCGGGCCCTCCACCACCTCGCCCTCGATGGCGACGCGGCGGCCCTCCAGGGTCTCGCCGGCCTCGCCGGTCGCGATGGGAATCGCCGCGGGGAGCTCCGCGGCGCCGAGAGCGACCAGACCGTCGGTCGCGACCCGCAGCGTTCGCTGGCCGTAGCGGTCGTCGACGGTCCCGCTCGCACGGATGCGCGTCCCGGAGGGCCAGGCCTCAGCCGCGACGGCCGGCAGCCAGAGGGCGATGCCCCCGCCGGAGTCCTCCGCGAAGGAGCCGCGGCCGCTCTCGAGCGACCCGAGGGGCGCTGTCAGGGAACCCTCGATCGTCGCCTCTGCGCCGTCGGCCAGCGCGCGGGCGTCGGCGATCGGCAGCGCGGCCGGGCTCGGCTCGGGCGAAAGCTCCGGGCTGGGCATCGGGGTGGGCTCCGGCGTCGGCACGGGCGTGGGCTCGACCGTGGGCTCCACGGTCGGCTCGGCGGTCGGTTCCGGTGTCGGCAGCGGCGTGGGATCGACGGTCGGCTCGGGCGAGGGCGCGACGGTCGGTTCCGGCTCGACGGTCGGTTCCACGGTGGGCGAAGGTTCCGCCGGCGTCGGCGTGGGCGAAGGGCTCGGGGCGGCCGTCGGCGTGGGCGAAGGGCTCGGGGCGGCCGTCGGCGTGGGCGAAGGGCTCGGGGCGGCCGTCGGCGTGGGCCCAGGCGAAGCGGTCGGGACCGCACTCGGCTCCGGCGTGGGCGCCTGGCTCGGCGGCACGGACGGCCCCGGAACGGGCATCGGTGCGGCGGCCAGCCCCTCCGCGACCGGCGAAGCCTGGACCACCCAGTCCGCGGCATTGTCATTGGTGTCCTGGCGGTTCCCGCCGGACCCGCCCGGACGTCGCTCGATGCTCGATCCCGGCGGTGGCGCCGTCGCAGCGGCCCCCTCGACGGAAGCATTCGTCGCGTCGCCCCAACCGACGGCATCGATCGGGCTGCCGCCCACCGGCCGCAGGACGAGCGCACCGCCCGTCGCGGCGAGGCCGCCGCTGTAGGTGGTGTCGGCCGCGGCGGCGTATGAACCGAGGATGTTGGCGACGAGGAACCGCTGACCCGGGCCCAGCGGGCGCGGGGTCGTCCAGGTCGCCTTGCGGGTCACCGTCGCCCCCGAGGAGGTGACGTAGACCAGCTCCAGCCCGCCGAGGTCCAGCTCGACCGGGCCGGCATTGGCGACCTCGACGTACTCGTCCGAGGCACTGGCACCGCCGGTCACCACCTCGGCGATGAAGAGGGTCGTCGACGGCGGCCACGTGACCGCGGCGGCCGGGCGGGCCGGGCTGAGGGGAGAGACGCCCGGGCCGCCGCCGCCGGCTGCCAGGAGGACGGCGATCGCCAGCAGGGAGAGAACGCGAACGCGGCGCATGGGCGTCTCCAGGGGCAGGGTGACCGGCGGTCCGAGGGCCCTCGTTCTAGCAGGCGGCCCTCACCACCCGATTGGCGTCCACTCTCCGGCGGATCATCGCCGGCTCACCGCCCGGTCGCCCGGTCGCCGGCCCGCGGTTTCGACTACCATGGCCGCCGCAAGGGGAGCCCCGCCCGGCCTCCCGATTCCCGATCGCCCGCGTCGGACCGCCGACACCGATCCCAGGAGGAACCGTGGCCCGCGCCAAGAGGACCGATCGCTCCGAGGCCCGCCGGCGGTACCGCGCGACCGTTACCTCGGCCGGCACCGCGACCGAGGATGACGATGCGGCCGTCGCCGTCGCCGACGCCGTCCGGCCCGCTGCGCCCGTGCCCGGCCGCCCGGCAGGCGGAGCAGGTCGGTCGACCGCCGGGAGGCGCCCGTCGGCGCTCGACACGGAGCCCGTCGAACCTCCTCGGCCCGGCATCCTGGGGGCGGTCACCGGCTCCATCCGGCCGCTCGACCTGCGGGGCGACCTGCGGGCGACGCCGGCGCTGATCACCCAGACCAGGGCCGTCTGGGTGCCGTCGCTGCTGACGGTCGCGGCGGCCGTCGCCTATCTGGTCCCGGCGGTCCGTGACTCGGCGATCGCCCCGGTCGTCATCCCGCTCTTCGTGATCCAGCCGCCGATGGCCGCCCCGTTCCTGGCCGGCATCCTGGCGCCACGCGCGAGCTGGGTTGCGGGCATGATCGTGGGGCTCGTCGCGGCACTGGGGACGCTCGCCCTGCTGCCGACCCTGGAGACCGCCGCCGGCGCACACATCGCGGGGATCACCGACATCCTCTACGTGGCGCTGCTCTGGCCCCTCTTCGGCGGCTCCGTGGCCGCCTTCGCCGCCTTCTATCGCCGCTTCCTGCGGTTCTCGAGCCCGGCACGATCGGCCCGACGGCCCGCCCAGAAGGGAGCGACCCGGGGCAAGCCGGCGGCCCGCCGGCGCTAGCGCCGGCCGTCGCGGCCCCCGCCCGGCGCGGTCACCCGACCGGCGCGGTCACCCCCGCCGCGTTCCTGCGTAGCCGAGCGCCCGGACCCCCACGGCCCCGGGCGGCCCGCCGACCCGGGCCGCCTCGTCGGCCAGGGGCCGCACCTCCCGGGCAACGACGTTGACGACGTCCGCCTCGCGCTGCAGCTCCCCCTCGACGAGCAGCAGCGCGTGGCGCCGCACGACGCCCCGGAGGCGCGCCCAGGTCGCCGGCCAGAGCGTGACGTTGACCATCCCGGTCTCGTCCTCCAGGGCCAGGAAGACCGTCCCGCGGGCCGTCATCGGGTGCTGGCGGGTCACGACCAGGCCGCCCAGCCGGACCGGGCCCGGCCGGCGCGCCGCGAGAGCGCTGTTGGGCACCGCACGGAGCCGCTCGAGAGCCGGCCGGAAGAGCGAGACGACCTGGCGGCGGGCGTCGAGCGAGAGGACCGCGTAGGCGTCCCCGGTCCGCTCCAGCTCGCCGAGGGCCGGGAGTGCCGGCGCCGCGGTGGGCGGGAGACGCAGGTCGAGCGGACGTCCCGCGGCCCGGTCCGTCGCTCCGGCCGCCCCGCGAAGCGTCCGCCCGTCCAGCCGGCCCCGGCCCGCCCCGACCACCTCGCGGAGCTGCCAGAGCAGCTCGCGCCGCGGCCGGCCCAGCGAATCGAGCGCCCCGGCCCGGACCAGCCGCTCGACGACCTCCTCGGCCAGCCCCGTCCGCTCCACCACGTCCGCCAGGGAGCGATAGGGTCCGCGGGCCAGCTCGGCATCCAGCCGGGCGGCGTGCTCCGCGCCGATCCCCTTGACCAGGTGGAGGCCCAGCCGGACGGCCCAGCCGCCGGCCGATTCGGCCGACCACCGTCGGCGCGCCTCGGGCGCGGGAACAACGCAGGCCAGGCTCCGGATCGGCTCCGGCTGCCCCTGGCGACCGACCCACTCGGTCGTCGTCCGGTAGGCGGAGGCGTTGAGGTCCAGCGGCAGGACCGCCACCCCGTGCCGCTTGGCATCGTTGACCAGGACTTCGACCGGGTAGAAGCCCATCGGCTGGGCGTTGATCAGGCCGACCGTGAACTGGGCCGGATAGAAGAGCTTCAGGAAGGCCGACTCGTAGGCGGTCCGGGCGAAGGCCGCCGCGTGGCTCTTGGCGAAGCCGAAGCTGGCGAAGGCGGCGACCTGGCGGAAGAGCTCCTCTGCCTGCTCGTCCTCCAGGCCGTTCACCCGCCGGCAGCCATCCACGAACCGGCGGTGGAGCTTCTCCATCTCCCGGCTCGAGCGCCAGGTGCCCATCGCCCGCCGGAAGCCGTCCGACTCGCCCGGGCTGAAGCCGGCGACCGAGATGGCGATCTGCATCACCTGCTCCTGGTAGAGGATCACGCCGAGGGTCTCGCGCAGGATCGGCTCCAGGCTCGGGTGGAGGTAGGTCACCGGCTCCTTGCCCTGGCGTCGCCGGAGGTAGGGATGGACGGCGTTGCCCTGGATCGGGCCCGGCCGGATGATGGCGACCTCCACGACCAGGTCGTCGAGCGAGCTCGGGCGCGACTTCGGGAGGGTCTGCATCTGGGCCCGGCTCTCGACCTGGAAGACTCCCACGGTGTCGGCCGCCCGGAGCATCGCGAAGACCTCCGGGATCTCCTCCGGCAGGCGGTCGAGGTCGACGCAGGCCGCGCAATCGTGCTCGATCAGCCGGAGGGTCTCGTCGATGGCGGCCAGCATTCCCAGGCCGAGCAGGTCCAGCTTGATCAGTCGGATCGTCTCCACGTCGCGCTTGTCGTACTGGACGACGACCCGGCCCGGCATCGTCGCCCGCTCGAGCGGTGCGATGTCGATCAGGGGGGCGGCGGTCACGAGCATGCCGCCGGTATGGATGCTCAGGTGGCGGGGGAAGCCGTCGAGGCGAGCGCAGAGCTCGAGCCAGCGCTCCCAGTCGCTCAGGCCGCGGGTCGAGCCGCGATGCGCCGCGGCGTCCGGCTCCGGCAGCGGCTCCAGGCGGGCGACGCTCGAGTGGGGGACGCCCGGGCGTGGCCCCCTCCCCCCGGACCAGCGTGACGGTTCCGTCACGCCCCGGAGCCGGGCCACGCTGGCCGGCGAATCCCCGGGTCCGCCCTCGGCGTCGGACAAGCCACCGCCGCGGATCGACGGCCGTGAGCCTCCCGCTTCCTCCGGCGCCAGGCCCCGGGCGGCGGCGCCGGGGGCCCCGGTCACCACGAGCCGGCCGCCGCGCTCGTGGGCGAGCTGGCCCATCGGGTCCACCAGGCCGCGCCGCCGGGCGACCGCCGTGCCGTCCGGCTCATCGCCGGGCCACCCGTCCGCCGGCCGTCCTTCCGCCGGTCCTCCCACGCCCGGCCACCCGACTGCCGTTCGTCCCTCTCCCGGTCGGGCGAAGAACTGGCCGAAGCCCCCTTCCGCCTCTAGGTCGCGCCGGACCATGACCGAGTCGTACGTCTCGAGCGCCTTCGCCACCCGGTCCACGAGCGGCCGCGAGAAGCCGAGCGCGGAGCCGACCTCCCGGACCGCCGAGCGGGCCCGGTAGGTGACGAAGTTGCAGACCATGCCGGTGTGCTCCTCCCCGTAGCGCCCGTAGACGTACTGGATCACCTCCTCCCGCCGTTCCGACGAGAAGTCGATGTCTACGTCCGGGTAGGTGGTCCGGCCCTCGTTGATGAACCGCTCGAAGAGCAGGTTGTGGCGGATGGGATCCACCCGGGTGATGCCCAGGACATAGGCGACGATCGAATCGGCCGCGCTCCCCCGCCCCTGGGCCGGGATGCCCCGCTCCCGCGCGAAGCGCATCAGGTCCCAGCAGATCAGGAAGAACTCGGCCAGCCCGGTCCGCTCGACGACATCCAGCTCGTGGGCCAGCTGGCGGACGACGGCGGGAGTGACCGGGTGATAGCGGCGCCGGACGCCCTCGTGGCAGAGCTGCTCCAGGTACGAGAAGGCGGTCTCCCCTTTCGGCACCTCGAAGCCAGGGAATCGATAGCGCTCGAAGCCGAGGTCCACCGAGCAGGCGGCCGCGATCTCCCCGGCCGTCCGCAGCCCCTCGGCCCAGGCACGTGCCGTGGGCGGGTCCCCACCCGCCCGCCCCGGCTCCCCCGGTGGCAGGGCGGCGAGCTCGGCCGCCGACTTCAGGAACGACTCGCCGTCGGGGCGGCGGAGGTCGCCGAGCGTGTCGAGCGTGCGGCCGTGCCGGATGGCCGTCAGGACGTCCTGCAGCTCCCGCCCCTCCGGGCGGGCGTAGTGGACGTCGTTCGTGACGGCGACCGGCAGGCCCAGCTCGGCCGCCAGGCGGGCCGTTTCGGCCACCAGCCAGTCGTCGTCGGGGAGCAGGTGGTGCTGGAGCTCCAGGACGAAGCCTGGCCGGCCCGGGCTTCCCCGGAACCAGGCGGCGTACCGTTGCGCAACCGCCCGCGCGCCCTCCCGGTCGCCGGCCCGCAGCCGGCGGGCGATCTCCCCCTCGCGGCAGCCCGAGAGCGCCACGATCCCCTCCACGTGCTCCGCCAGCAGGGCCTGGGTGAAGCGGGGGACTGCCTTGGTCCCGGCCAGGTTGGCGCGGCTCACGAGCCGGCAGAGCGTCCGGTAGCCCGCGTCGGAGGCGGCCAGTAGGACCAGGTGCGGGCCGCGCTGCGGCTCCCCGATACCGCGGTAGTCCTCCCGGACCGCCGCGCGGTGGCCGGGAAGCCGGGCCCGCTGCGGACGCGGCCGTGCCGGCCGGCCCTCGACCGCCTCCGGGTTGGCCGACCCCGCGTCGCCGTCCCGCGGCCGGTCCTCCACCCGACGTGCCCCGCGGGGACGGCGACCGGGGACGGCGACCTCGCCGGGGTCCGCGGCGGCCGCGTCGAGCAGCTCGATCTCGACGCCGACGACCGGGTGGAGCCCCGCCTCGCGGGCCGCCGTCGTGAAGCGGACGGCTCCGTACAGGCCCTGGTGATCGGTGAGCGCCAGGGCCTCGAGGCCGACTTCCAGCGCTCGCTCGACGAGCTCGTCGGGTGCGGAGGCACCGTCGAGGAACGAGAAGTGGGAATGACAGTGGAGCTCGGCGTAGCCCATCGCGTGGTCCCGCCTGCAGGCCGGTCCGGGACCGAAAGGAAAGCGGATCGGGATCGGAATGGCCGTCCGCATGATAGAACAAGTGTTCTATGAACTTCAAGGGTTCGTCGGCGCAACATCCGGCGCGCCGCCTCCGTCACACCCGGCAATGGAGCAGTTGCGGTCGCTCGCCATCCCCACCCTTCGCATCCTCTTCCTGGTGCTCCTCGCCGCGCTGCTCATCTACGTCCTCTTTCCTGCAGCCCTCGCTGCCCAGGGAGCC
>JAJYJO010000147.1 GCA_021789435.1 Chloroflexota bacterium | reverse complement strand
CGTGTTCGTCGTGGAGCGGCTGCATGGGGCGATTCATCTCTCGGCTCCTTCGGTGTCGGCCTGGAGGCCGGTGGGCCCGACGGAGCCCCCGTCCGATCCGCCCGGTCCATGCTCGGCCGACCATGGACCAGGCGAGCGCGTCCTGCCGTGACTTCCGTCGACGGCGGACCAGGCCTCCGGGCGAGCCGCGCGAAGACCGACCGAAGTCACGGTCCGCGAAGGTCCGGCGCTTCACCATCCGACCGATGGAGGAGCGGGATCAGCAGGCTCCCAGCCCGAGCCGGCTCCCTGGAGATCAGGGAGAAGGAGGTGGACGAAGATGACCGCGTGCGGTCCGGCGAGGGCCCGGCGGACAACGCGCCAGCGACCCGGATCGAGGATGATGATGCGCTCCTGCGGCTGACCGGACTCATGACCCTCGCGAACGCCGCCCGCCGCGCCGGGACGACGCCGGAGACGCTGCGGCAGCATCTCGGCAGCGGCGAGTGCCGCGGACGCAAGATCGGCGGCAAGTGGTACGTGAGCGGACAGGCGATCGGGCGCTGGGCCAGCCGTCGCACCCGGCGTCCGGTCGGACGGCCGCCGGCCGACGGCGACGCCACCGATTGCCCCTGTGGCCGGGTGACGGGAGGATTGGAGCGCGGCGTCGACAAGGCGCAGCTCGAGGTGCGCGCCGCCCGCGTCCGGGCTCTCGGCCGGATGCAGGAGAACGAGCGCCAGGTGGCGATCGACATCCTGGGCTCCCTTGCCTTCGACGTTCTGCCGCAGGATTGCTGCGAGCTGGCTCCAGTCCGTCGTGGACGACGCCGCCGCGGAGGCCGCGACGGCGGCCTATGGCAGGCTGCTGGCAGTGCTCGCCCGACGGCTGTCGGCGGCGCCGGCCGAGGTGCTGGCCCGACTCGATGACGGACAGCTGCGAAACGTCCTCGAACTGACGTGAGAAGAGGCCTCCGGGGCTGCCCGGGACATCACGGCCCCGCCGAGGCGGGCTGGAAGAAGCGACCTCCCTCAGCCTGACGACCCGAGTTCGGTCAATCGAGCTTGACCTGGTTGGGAGTCGTTCGGGTCGCGCGTCCGCCTGCGCGGTCCTCTTCAGGACGGCCGCGACCACGCACCTCGCCAATCGTCGCCGTCGGCGCGAACTCGCATCGGTGCACTGGCTGACAGACAGGTGACCGTTGCCCTTGCCAAGCTTCCCTCTTCTGCCGTCCGAACCGAGGAGGTACGGTCATGTGCATGGACTGCGGCTGCGGAGTGGCCCACGGAGACCCGGAGCGCTCCGACCCGCACCTCGTCGTCGAGACGCTCAGGAAGATGGCCGAGGCGGACGGATCGTCCTTGTCGCAGGTGCTCGCGAACATCAACGAGAGCGCCGAGAAGGATCGGGCCGAGCATCCCGACGAGTGGGCTCAGGCGTAGCGCCCGACCCGGACCAAGCCCTATCCGGTGCTGCCGCCCAGCAGCCGGCCGAACTCCTGGCGAACGGTCCAGTAGCACTCGCAGGCCAGGCGTTCGAGCCCGGTCCGGTCCAGGATGCGCACATGGCCTCGCCGGTAGTCGATGAGGCCGACACGCTGCAGCGCCCTGGCATTGACGGAGACGCTCGGTCGCGCGACGCCGAGCATGAGGGCGAGGACGTCGTGCGTGAGAGGGAACTCGTCCACCCTCGCGCGGTCGTGGGCCTTGAGGAGCCAGCGGGCGAGGCGCGCCTGGACCGGATGCAGCCGGTCGCAGCCGACCGAGCAGGCCCGAACGCTCAGGACCACCTGGGTGTAGAGGTGGAGCCGGTCGAGGAAGGCCCGATCTTCGCGTGACAGCTCGACGAGCGTCGCGGCTCGCATGCGGAGGTGGGTCCCGGGAACCAGGCTGGTCACCTCGAGCGGGGCGCTCCCGGCGCCGAGGTAGACGGCCAGGCCGGCCATGCCTTCGTGGCCGACCAGGTTCACCTCCACGGCGGAGCCGTCGGCCAGGCGCACGCTCTGGGAGAGGACCCCGGTCTCGGGGAAGTAGACGTCGGTGATCGGCTCGCCGGGCTCCATGACCACACGGCGGGAGGGCAGGCTGACCCGTTCGAGGTGCGGCTGGAGCGACCGACGGCTGGCCGGTGGAAGTCCGGCCAACAGCAGGTTGCCATCCTCGCGCCGGCCATCAACCGGGACGGCGTGGCTGGTCGGCACCGCCCCAACCGCTGCCACCATGGGCTGGTACGTGAGACGCGCGACGCTCACTCGTGGACGCTTCGCTTCACGCGATCGCTCCTCGCACAGGGGCACACCTGCGGCCGACATGGTGCCACGTCGGCCCCGAGGACATCCCGGGCGGACCCATCGGGACCCCCGGCTCGGCCTCGGCTAGGATCGGTCAATGGCTCTCGATCGATTCGGTGCCCTCGCCGACCCGACCCGGCGGCGGATCCTCGTCACGCTGGCCCGGAGCGATCCGACGGGGCGGACGGCCGCCGACCTGGCCCGTGAGCTCGGCCTTGGCCGCTCGCTCGTCTCATATCATCTGGCCCGCCTGATGGCCGTCGGCCTCGCCACGGTCACCCCTGACGCCTCCGATGGCCGGCGCCGCCGGTACCGGGCCGCTGCCGCGCCGGCCATCGGCCGGCCAGCGGCAGCCGTTTCCGGAGCGCGCCGCGGGGTGCACTCGCCGGTCGGCCCGGCGGAGGTTGCCCTGGGCTCGCTGGCCGGCAGTCTGCACGCTGCCCCCGGCGGACCGCAGCCTCTCCTGGGACGCGGGTTGCCACCGGAGTTCCGCCAGCTCCTGGGCCGTTTCCTTCGGCATCGTCGCGCCGCTGCCGGTGATCTCCTCTTCTCGCAGGAGGACCCGGCCAGCGGAATCTGGTTCGTCGAGTCCGGGGCGGTCCGCCTCTACACCGCCGATCCCGACGGCCGGGAACAGACGCTGCAGATCGTGCGGCCCGGGGCCTCGTTCAACGAGGTTCCTTTCTTCGACCTCGGCCCTGAGCCCGCCAGCGCCCAGGTGGTGGAGGACGCGCTGCTTCTGACGCTGCCGATCGAGCGGCGCGATGAGATCCTGCGGTCAGTCCCGGAGCTCGCCGTCGCGGCGGCGGCCAGCTTCGCCTTCCGGCTGCGGCAGACGATCGCCCTCGTCGAGGACCTCTCGTTCCGCCAGGTCGGCGGGCGTGTTGCCCGCGTCCTGCTGCAGGCCGTGGAGCCCCACCTCGGCGTCGGCGCCGGGTCGGGGGGCCGCCCGTTGACCCAGCGCGAGATCGCCGAGATGGTCGGCTCGAGCCGGGAGGTGGTGGCACGCACCCTCCGCCAGCTCGAGCGCGAGCAGCTCATCCGGGTGGAGCGCGGAAGGATCGTCCTGCTCGATCGGGCCGGCCTCGCGGCGCGGGAGTGATGCCTTCGTCAGCCTGACCGAGGACGACGCAGGTCACAGCGG
>JAJYJO010000059.1 GCA_021789435.1 Chloroflexota bacterium | reverse complement strand
GGGCGGGCGCCGCTCGCTCCTCGGCCGGGGCGTCAGCCGCCCCGGCGGCCCTGCGCCTGAATCCTGGCCCAGCTGTCCCTGAGGGTGAGGGTGCGGTTGAAGACCGGGCGGCCGGGGGTGGAATCCTGGTCCGGGCAGAAGTAACCCAGCCGCTCGAACTGCACCGTCTCCCCCACCGGGACCTGGACCAGGCTCGACTCGACCATGCAGTCCCTGAGCACCGTCTCCGACGCCGGGTCGAGATCGGCGAAGAGATCGGCGTCGGCACCGGGGTCGGGGCGCGAGAACAGGTGGTCGTACAGGCGAACCTCGGCCGGCAGGGCGTGCGCCGCCGACAGCCAGTGCAGGGTCGCCTTCGGCCGCCGACCGTCGGGCGAGTCGCCGCCGCGCGTGGCCGGGTCATACGTGCAGCGCAGCTCGGCGACCTCCCCGGCCGCGTCCCTGGCGACTTCGCGGCAGGTCACGAAGTAGGCGGAACGCAGCCGAACCTCGCGGCCCGGCGAGAGGCGGAAGAACTTCGGCGGCGGGTCCTCCATGAAGTCGTCGCGCTCGATCCACAGCTCGCGCGTGAACGGCACCTTGCGCGTCCCGGCCGACGGATCCTCGGGGTTGTTGCGGACCTCCATCTCCTCCATGAGCCCTTCGGGATAGTTCTCCACCACCACTCTGAGCGGCCGCAGGACGGCGAAGCGACGGAGCGCCGTCCGGTTGAGCACGTCGCGGACGGCGTGCTCCAGCTGCCCGTACTCCACCACGGAATCGCTCTTGGCCACGCCGATCATGGCCGCGAAGTCGCGGATCCCCTCGGCCGGGAAGCCGCGCCGGCGCAAGCCCGAGATCGTCGGCATCCGCGGGTCGTCCCAGCCGCGCACGTGTCCCTCGTTGACCAGACGCAGGAGGACCCGCTTGGAGAGGACCGTGTAGGTGAGGTTGAGGCGGGCGAACTCGTACTGATGCGGGCGCGAGGGCACCGGCAGGTTCTCGATGAGCCAGTCGTAGAGCGGCCGGTGAATCTCGAACTCCAGGGTACAGATGGAGTGCGTGACGCCCTCGATCGCGTCGGACTGGCCGTGGGCGAAGTCGTAGGTCGGGTAGATGCACCAGGCGTCGCCCGTCCGCGGGTGGGCGGCGTGGACGATCCGGTAGAGGACCGGGTCGCGCAGCAGGACGTTCGGCGAGGCCATGTCGATCCGGGCGCGCAGCACGCGTGCTCCGTTGGGGAACGCGCCCTGCCGCATCTGCTCGAAGAGCTCCAGGCTCTCCTCGACCGGCCGGTCCCGCCAGGGGCTGTTGCGGCCGGCCTCGGTGAGCGTACCGCGGTATTCGCGGATCTCGTCCGCCGAAAGGTCGTCCACGTAGGCCTTGCCGGCCCGGATCAGGTGGACGGCCCACCCGTAGAGCTGCTGGAAGTAGTCCGACGCGAAGTAGAGGTTCTCGCCCCAGTCGAACCCCAGCCAGCGCATGTCCGCCTGGATGGCGTCGATGTACTCCCGCTCCTCCCTGGCCGGGTTCGTGTCGTCGAAGCGCAGGTTGCAGCGCCCGCCGAACTCGCGCGCGATGCCGAAGTTGAGGCAGATGGACTTGGCGTGACCGATATGGAGGTAACCGTTCGGCTCCGGCGGGAAGCGCGTGACGATCGTCCGGACCCTGCCGTCCCGCAGATCGGCGGCCACGATCTCACGGATGAAGTCGGCTCGTTCCGGGGAGGGCGGTGTCTGGATGCTCACGTGGCGGCGGCTCCCGATGGTGGCTCATGGAGGCGCGGCTCGCGCGGCGGCGGTTCAATACGCCGGGCGCGCCACGCCACTGTGCGGGTCGCGCCCTGGCCGAGCCGTGACGCCAGTTCCCCTGGGCGGAGCCGAGTCTAGCGCGGCCGACAGCGTGGCACACACCGCGCCTCGGCGCGGCGGGACGCTCAGTGCGTGGTTTCGGCGCGGCCGGGGGCCGCGGGCGCGTGCGCATCGGGAGTCGCCCCGCGCGACGGCCGCGCGCCGGCCCCGCCGGCTGGCGCACCCTAGTGCGGCGTCCGCACGGTCTGCCTCGCGGGGCGGCCACGGGACAGGAGGAACGTCATGAAGGTGCTGCTCGTCGGAGTGGGAACCGTGGGCGAGGCGATCGCCCGCCTGAGCCGCGGCCGCCCCTGGCTGGAGCGGATGGTCCTGGCCGACTACGACCTGGACCGCGCCCGGCGGGTCGGGGCCGGCCTCGGCGACGATGCGACCTATGCGGTCGCCCGGATCGACGCGGGCGACGCGGCCCAGGTGGCGGAGCTGGCCCGGGCCCACGGCGTGGACCTGGTGGTAAACGCGGTGGATCCCCGCTTCGTGATGCCGGTCTTCGAGGGCGCCTTCGCGGCCGGGGTCGACTACCTGGACATGGCGATGAGCCTCTCCTCGCCGCACCCGACCGATCCGTTCACCGAGCCCGGCGTCAAGCTCGGCGACCTCCAGTTCGCCCGCTCGGGGGCCTGGGTCGAACGAGGTCGTCTGGCGCTCGTCGGGATGGGCATGGACCCCGGACTGTCCGACGTCTTCGCGGCCTATGCCGCGAAGCACTTCTTCGACGAGATCGATGAGGTCAACGTCCGCGACGGCGGCGACCTGCGGATCGAGGGTTACCCCTTCGCGCCGGTCTTCTCCATCTGGACGACGATCGAGGAGTGCCTGAACCCACCGGTTGCCTGGGAGCGCGGCCGCGGCTGGTACACGATGGCGCCCTTCGCCGAGCCGGAGCACTTCGTCTTCCCCGAGGGGATCGGGCCGGTCGAGTGCGTCCACGTGGAGCACGAGGAAGTGCTGCTCGTTCCGCGCTGGCTCGACGCCGGCAAGGTCACCTTCAAGTACGCCCTGGGCGACGAATTCATCGACGTTCTCCGGACGCTCCACAAGCTCGGCCTCGACTCGACGCGTCCCGTCCGGGTGAAGGGGGTGGAGGTGGCCCCGCGCGACCTGGTGGCGGCGGTGACGCCCGACCCGGCCACGGTGGGCGATGCCATGAAGGGCCGGGCGATCGTCGGCACCTGGGTGACCGGGCGCAAGGACGGCCGGGCGCGCGAGGCCTACCTCTACCAGATGTGCGACGCGGAGTGGACGATGCGCGAGCACGGCCTGCAGGCGGTCGCCTGGCAGACCGGCTTCAACCCGGTCCTGGCCATGGAGCTGCTCGCGGAGGGCGCCTGGCGGGGGGCCGGCGTCCTGGGGCCGGAGGCGTTCGATCCGGACCCGTACCTGGAGCTGATGGACATCCGCGGAATCCACCACGCGGTCAGCCGGCTCGAGGAGCCCGCCGGGACCGCCTCCTGAGACGACGCCGGAGTCGCCGTCCGGCCGGTCCCGCCCGGTCCGGGTCCGGCGGGCCGCGGACGGCGCGGCACGGCATGGCGTCGCGCCGGACGAGCGCGGCCCTGCGTCGCGCCGGACGAGCGCGGCCGGGACCGCTAGGCTGCACGGCGATGCATCCGTTCCGCTTCGCGGTCTCCGCCAGCTGGGCCCCCACCGGCGAGGCGTGGGTTGGCTTCGCCCGTCGCGCGGAGGACCTCGGCTACAGCGTCCTGCTGATGCCGGACCACCTGGGCCGGCAGCTGTCGCCGATCGCGGCCCTCGCGGCGGCGGCCACGGCCACCTCCCGCCTCCGGGTCGGCTCGTTCGTCTTCGCCAACGACTACCGCCACCCGCTGGTGCTCGCCCGCGAGGCGGCCACCCTGGACCTGCTGTCCGGGGGCCGGTTCGAGCTCGGCCTGGGAGCCGGCTGGGCGGCGGAGGATTACCGCCGGCTCGGGGCGGACTACGATCCGCCGGCGGTCCGGGTGGAGCGGCTGATCGAGTCGGTGGGCCTGCTGAAGCGGCTGCTCGCCGGCGAGACGGTGGACCACGCCGGACGTCACTACCGGCTGCACGGCGCCCGACTGGCCCCGACGCCGATCCAGCGCCCGCGGCCCCCGCTGATGATCGGCGGCGGCGGCCCGCGGATGCTCCGCCTGGCGGCCCGGGAGGCCGACATCGTGGGCCTGCTGCCCCAGTTCGACGCCCGCGGCCGGCCGATCATCCGCCAGGCGACGGAGGGCGCGACGGCGCGCAAGGTCGCCCTGCTGCGGGAGGCGGCCGGGAGCAGGTTCGAGGCCCTCGAGCTCAACGTCATCGTCTCGGACGCCGGCCTGGTCGGGAACGGCAGGCCGCCCCTTGAGTCGGCCCTGGCCCTGGCCAAGGGGGCGGCGGCCGGACTCATCGGGACCCCCTACGTCCTCTACGGCACTCCGGGGCGGCTGCGCGAACTCCTCCTCCGGCGGCGCGACCGGCTGGGTATCAGCTACTACGCCCTGCCGGGCCGGGCGATGGAGGCGATGGCCCCGCTCGTCGAGACGCTGGCCGGTCGCTAGGTCTACCCCGGCTGCCGGCCGGAGGCGCGTTCGCCGACGGCGGCTACAATCGGCGGCCTGGAGGTCCCGATGCGTTTCCTGATGCCCGATCCCGCCAGGCAGAAGCTGCCCGCCCCCGACAAGGCACTCCCCGGGCGGCCCGAGCCGATGCCGATCCCGGAGCGCCACTTCGTCAACGGCCGGCGGCTCGCGCCGCCCTATCCTGAAGGGACCGAGGTCGCCGAGTTCGCCTTCGGCTGCTTCTGGGGGGCAGAGAAGGACTTCTGGCAGGTCCCCGGCGTCCTCGTCACGGCGGTCGGTTACGCCGGCGGCTTCACGCCGAACCCGACCTACGAGGAGGTCTGCACCGGCCGGACGGGTCATGCGGAGACGGCCCGGGTCGTCTTCGACCCCAGGATCGTGAGCTACCCGGAGCTGCTGCGGGTCTTCTGGGAGCATCACGATCCGACGCAGGGGATGCGCCAGGGGAACGACCTGGGGACGCAGTACCGCTCGGCCATCCACGTGCATTCGGTGGGCCAGCGCGCCGCCGCGGAGGCGTCGCGAGGGGCCTACCAGGCTCGCCTGACGGCGGCCGGCTACGGCCCGATCACGACGGAGATCCTCGACGCGCCGGAGTTCTACTTCGCCGAGGGCTACCACCAGCAGTACCTCGCCAAGAACCCGGCCGGCTACTGCCCGGACCATTCCACGGGCGTCTCGTGTCCGGTAGGCGTCGGCGTATCAGCCGACTGACGGCCCGGCCTGCCGCTCGACCGCGAGGCGCGCCTCCGCGAGCATGTCGCGCGTGTCCGCCGGCATGTCGGCGGGCAGATCAGCCCGCGAGCGAGCGCGTCGCGTCGCTCCTCGGGCGTGCGGTCGGCGCACCCGACCCAGCCGCGCCATCGGCTGACCACGCGGGCCATCGGCGAGTCTCAAGCCGGTTTCCCCGAACTTGACCACGCCCAGGACGGCAGCAGCCGTGACAGTTGAGCGATCTACCAGCTTGATTGACTCGCCCGGGTCAGGCCCAGGAACCCGAGTGCGAGGAGGACGAACGCAGGTGCCGTGACCAGGAACCCGAGTCCCGAGTGGACCGTACTCAGGAGTCCCGCCGGCACCGGCCAGCCCAGCGGAGAACCCGTCCAGAAGTCGGCTATCGTGCAGCGAGGGACGGGCCCAGGGATGCAGGACGGCCCGGTCGTGACAGTGGTCAGAAGCCAAGCAGCCGCGAGGGCGGTCAGGAGTGCAGGAGCGGAGAGGCCAGCTGGACATCCCACCCGCAGGCGGGAGGGAGGGGATCATGGACGCACTGTGCGTCTCGATACAGGTGGCGGCAGATTGAAAGGAGAACCCCTGGATGCAGCTGGTGAAGCTTCCAGCCTGGCTCTACGCCCTGATCGGCATCGTCCTGCTCGTGATCGGCCTCGTGACCGGCAGGCTGGCTTTCGGGGGCGCCGGCGTTGTCGTCCTGATCGCGGCGGCGCTGCGCGCCCTGAGTTGAAGCGGCCAGGGCGGGAGAGCCGTCAGGGAGGCACGAGGAACTTCGGGAGACCGCGGCGCGACCGGAGCTCGGCTCAGGGCCTCTGGTCGAGGACAGCGTCCACCTGGGCCACCCGGTCCCGGACGAGGTTCCTGACGAGGTCCGGCGGGAGCGGGTGATCCGGCGTGAACCGGATGGTGCCCTTGGCCAGGCCGAAGCCGGTGAGCTCCACGCGGTGGGCATCGATCACGGCACCCGTCGGGAAGAGGGCGCAGTGCGTCTTCGCGGCGTGGTACCAGACGAGCGGCCGGCCACGGTAGCGGAAGGCCGGGATCCCGTAGCTGACCGCCTCGACGGCCTCGGGTGCAGCCGCTCCGATCCTCTCGCGCAGGCTCTGGAGGGCGACCCGCTGATCGGAGGGCAGCCCCGCGAGATAGGCGTCGATCCAGGCGCTCGCCGCGGCCGGAGCCTCGGTCGGCTCGGTTGGCTCGCCGCGTCGTCCACCGGCCATCAGGCGCTCGCCGCTCCATTGGCACCGTGGCGGATGGCGACCGGAGAGACGAGAGGGTCGATCACCGGCGCAGGGTAGCGCGCGGCGCCCCGGCTTGGAAGTCGAACCCGGGCGGCGGCTCCGGCGGGACCTCCTTCGGCGACTCGGGCGGGCCGGACCTGCTGGCCGGATCCACGACCGTCCTGGCCGCCAACTCCTTCGCGACGAACGCCAACTGCACGGGGGTCGGGTACGACACCCGGGTGGACGTGGCCAATCGCCTGGCCCGGATCCGGAGCTTCATGAGCTGACGGCGGGAAGGCCGCCGGTGCCCGTGCCGGCCGGTCGGCACGGGACGATGACGAGGCCCCTTCCGTGCGATCCGGGAGGGCCCTCCTCGCGGGTCGCGGCGGCCCATCACCGGGCCCCTGGAGCGGGGACGCCCGGACCGTCCGCGCCGCCGGTCCGCGTCCGCAGGACCCGGGCCCGAACCACCGGGCTGGCCGGCCTATGGCTGGAGGCGCTCGGCGAGGTAGCGCAGGCCGATCGGGTAGCGGTATTCGATGCCGCCGTGGCCGGCCTCGAACAGCTCGAAGAAGGGCTCCGGCGCGCCGGCCTCGGACAGGGCGCGGCGGTACGCCTCGGCCCCAAGATCCAGGAAGTACTCGTCGCGCGTGCCCGCGTCGACGTAGATCGCCCGCAGACTCCGGACAGCGTCCGGCCGCCGCGGGACCATCCTGACCGGGTCCCAGTCCAGCCAGCGCTCCCAGACCTCCGGCACCAGCTGCCCCGTCCGCAGGTCGAACGGGAAGCGGACGGTGCCGTCCGTATCAGCGGAGTAACACGCTGCCATGGCGTACTCGTTGACGAGCACGGAGTCCCAGGGGCGCGTCATGGCCGGCCGCGCCCGGAACTCCTCCCAGAAGCGCTCGAACGAGCCGTCGTAGTGGTGACGCAGGGCCCGGGCCGCCTCCCGGAACTCCGGCTGGTAGCAGCACTCGAAGAGCGCGTCGCCCGCGTGGGTGGCCAGGCCGCCCCACAGGTCGGGTCGCAGCAGCGGAGTCACCATCGCGCCGTAGCCACCGGACGACTTGCCGGCGATGCCGCGGTGGGCCGCCTCCGGCAGGGTCCGGTAGCGCGCATCCACCCAGGGGACGATCTCCTCGCAGAGGTACGTGTGGTAGCGACCCGTCCCGGGCGAATCGAGGAACTGGCTGCCCCCGACCGAGGTCCAGCAGTCGACGAAGACGACGATTGCCGGGGGTGCCGGCTCGGGGATCGCGGCCTCCTCTGGGACCGGTCTCGGTGGCCAGGCGGGCCGGGCGGGCGGGCGACCCGAGAAGCAGGCGTCGACGAGCTCGACCACATTGGGCCGGAATGCGCTCCGGTTGCGCCACATGTCGAGCTGGCCGGTCATGCCCTGGATCAGGTAGATCGCCGGGTAGCGGCGCGCGGGCTGGTCGACGTAGCCCGGCGGCAGGTAGACCCAGATGGGCCGCCCGGCCGGGTCTCCGAGCGGATTGTCGCGCAGGACGACACTCTCCACGACGGCTTCGTCGAGACGGCCGGCCAGCGGGCGGGACCACGGTTCCATGAGGCTCCTTTCGCGGGACTCCCCGACCGGGCGCGGTTCAGGCAGATCCGATTGCGGCACCCGACCCGGCGTCCGAAAGCATGGGCTCCAGCACCTCCAGCCAGTGCGACCACTCGGCGAGGCTGAGCCGCGCCTCCGCTCCGCCCTGCCGGGCACCGACACCTGCGGCGTCCAGCTCCAGGTGCACGGCCAGGCCGCCCGAGACGCGATCGGCCAGGTGGGTCGCCGCGTTGCGCACCGCCCGGACCCGCTCGCGCGCCTCCTCGAACGTGGCCACGTCCACCGGGCCCAGCGCCGCCAGGGCGATCCGCCCTCTCAGCGGATCGAGGAGGCGCACCCGGGCGGCGGCGAAGGCGAGGTCCAGGGCCAGGATCCCGAGCAGGAGCTCCGCGTGCCGGGCGGTGGCCGCGGCGGGCTCGTCGAGCGCGGCGACCCGGTCCAGACAGCTCCGACTCGCCGCCAGCCAGGCCGGGCCCAGGTCGAGCACGTCCGGGGAGGGAGCCACGCCGTTCAGCAGGTAACGTGGAGGACGGCGGCCGTCTCCGCGGGGTCCGCGGCCGAGAGGAGCCGGCACGCCTCGGCGGTCGGCACGGCCACCAGCTCCACGCCGCGGCGGAGGGCCTCCGCGACGAGGTCGTCGGCGATCGGCAGCGCGCCCTCCGCGCCCGTCCCGACGATCAGCCGGCGGCAGCCCCAGGGGATCGCCTCGGCGGCGCTGAGCGGCGTGTGGCCGTAACGGTCTCGGAACGGCCGGGAGGGCTTCTTGTGGCGCCGGCGGATCTGGCCGGCTGCCACCACCACGTCGCGGTCGTACTGCCGACCGTCCAGCTCGACCAGGCCGAATCGGACCAGCCGGGCCTGGACCGGGCGGCTCACAGCTTGTAGCCGAAGCGGCGCAGGAGCGCTTTGCGGTCGGCCACGTCCTGCTCCGTCTCGATGCCGAGCGGCGACCCGCCGTCGACCACGCCCAGGATCGCCCGACCCTGGTCCGTCTCGGCGATTACCACCTCGACCGGGTTGGCCGTGGCGCAGAAGACGCGACACACCTCCGGCACGGCCTTGATTGCGTTGAGGACGCTGACCGGGAAGCCGCCGGCCAGAAAGACCAGGAAGCTGTGGCCGGCCCCGATCGCCGCGGCATTCCGCCCGGCCAGCTCCGTCAGCTGGTCGTCGTTGCCGGAGCGGCGGACCAGGCGTGGACCGGACGATTCGCAGAAGGCCAGGCCGAACCGGAGGTGGGGCGACGACTGGGCGAGGACTTCGTGGAGGTCCTCGACGGTCTTGATGAAGTGGGACTGGCCGAGGACCAGGTTGAGGTCCTCCGGCTTCTCGACGGCGACCGTCAGCAGCTCCATCGGCGTCTCCTCGGGCTCGCCGGCGGCGACCCCCGGCCGGCTCCGCGCCTACGGTACGCCAGGGCGGACGGCCGGACGAACCGCCGATGCGCACCCCGGGATGGCCGAGGGGGCCCGGCGGCCGGAGGTGCTATGGTCGGTGCATGCCACGCCGCGTCTTCGACTTCGATCCCCCCGACCGCTTCATCGCCGACGCCGTCGGCGAGCCCGGCCGGCGGACCTTCTTCCTCCAGGCCAGCCGGGGCAGCCTCGTCGTCTCTGTCGCCCTCGAGAAGGTCCAGGTGGCCGTGCTCGCGGAGCGCCTGGCGACGCTCCTGGCCGAGCTTCGCCGGAGCGGCGAGGAGGTGCCCGAGGCGGCGGCCGCGAGCGAGGACCGGAGTCCCCTGCAGGAGCCCGTGCGCGAGGAGTTCCGGGTGGGGACGCTGACGATGGCCTGGGACGCGAGCCGCCGCCGGGTGATCCTCGAAGCCCGGGCGGTCACCGACGAGACGGCCGAGGAGGTCGTCGAGAGCGTGGCCGAGGACGATGACGACGACCCCGACCGGCCGGACCTGGTGCGGGTCCGGATCAGCCCCGCCGAGGCGCTGGCCTTCGTCGAGCGGGCGTCGCGGGTCCTGGCCGCCGGCCGGCCGCCCTGCCCGCTCTGCGGGGCGCCGCTCAACCCCGAGGGCCACCTCTGCCCCCGACGGAACGGGTACGTGCACTGACGCCGGGGCCGGCAGCTTGAGCGAGGCGTCCTCCTTCCACTCCCCCGCCCCTCGCCGCAGGGATCGATCGCGGGCCGGGCGGGCGGCCGCCGATGAGCCTCCCCGCCGCAATGGCGCGCGTGCGCCCGAGCTGCCCCCGCCGGTCGCGCTCGAGCGCGCCGCCGCCCTGCGCCTGCTCCGTGTCGGCGATCTCGAGATCGTCGGCCGGCTGGTCGACGCCTCCAACGCCACCCTCGTCTGCCGGCTGAGCGGGGAGGCGGGCCCCGGCGTCGGCGAGGTGACCACCCGCTGCGTCTACAAGCCGGTGCGCGGCGAGGCACCGCTCTCCGACTTCCCCGACGGCACGCTGGCCAACCGTGAGGTCGCCGCCCACGCCGTCTCCGAGGCGACCGGCTGGGAGATCGTGCCGCCGACCGTCCTCCGTGACGGCCCCTTCGGCCGCGGCATGGTCCAGCTCTGGGTCGAGGTCGACCCCGAGGTGGACCTGCTGGAGCTGGTCCGATCGCCCCATCCCGCGTTGCGCCGCATGGCCCTCTTCGACGCGATCATCAACAACGCCGACCGCAAGGGCGGGCACCTCCTGCCGGTTCCCGGGGGCCACGTCCACGGCGTCGACCACGGCGTCTGTTTCGCCGTCGAGCCGAAGCTCCGGACGATCCTCTGGGGCTGGCGAGGGGCGGCCCTGGCCGACGAGGAGTGCGCGACGCTGGGCCGGCTCCGGGCCGGCTTCGAGTCGGATCTCGGGCCGCGGCTGGCGGACCTCCTATCCGAGGCGGAGGTGGAGGCGACGCGGCGGAGGATCGACGGCCTGCTGGCCACGCGCCGCTTCCCGCAGCCGGATCCGTTCCGGCCGGCCATCCCCTGGCCGCCCTTCTGAGCGACCGTCGCCGAGCCGATGGACCACGCGGACCATGTCGGCCTCCTCCGCGACGGCGTCGCCGGCGCGACGGGCCCGGGAGCGCGCTGGGCGGACCTCGGCTCGGGCCGCGGCGCGTTCACCCTGGCGCTGGCCGACCTGCTGGGGCCGGATGCCGAGGTCTGGTCGCTCGACCGGGACGAAGGCGCCCTGGCCGAGCAGCGGCGGGAGATCGCCCGCCGGTTCCCGGCCGCGGCGGTGCACTACCGCGTCCGCGACTTCACCCGGCCGCTGGACCTCCCGACGCTCGACGGGGTGGTGATGGCGAACTCGCTCCACTTCGTGGCGCTCAAGGAGCCCGTCCTGCGCCGGATTCGCGGCTGCCTCCGGCCCGGCGGGCGGCTCATCCTGGTGGAGTACGACGCGGATCGCGGCAATCCCTGGGTGCCGCATCCACTCTCGTTCCGGACATGGCAGGGCCTGGCCGGGCGGGCCGGCTTCGGGGAGACCCGGCTGCTGGCGACGGTGCCGAGCCGCTTCCTCGGCCGGATCTACTCGGCCCTCAGCCTCGCCGGCCCGGCTGCCGACGGCGACGGCATCCCGCGGTAGGATCGGGTCGGCGCCGACCGCCGCGCCGGCGGCGAAGAACGGTCGCCGGGCGCCGTCGCCGGGCGTCCAGCATGAGATGAGCGTGGCCGAGATCCAAGCTGCCGAATCGACTCCTTTGCCCCTGCCACCCCGGGAGGGCCGCGTCGGCGTCGCCGACGGCGTCGACCTGGCCTTCCTGCGCTGGGACGGCGCCGGCGTCCCGTTCCTGCTCGTCCACGGCCTGGCCTCCAACGCCCGCCTCTGGGAGGGCGTCGGCGCCGCGCTCGCGGCTGCCGGCCATCCGGTCGTGGCGGTCGATCTCCGCGGCCACGGCCGCTCGTCCAGGCCCGACGCGGGCTACGACTTCGCGACGATCGCCGCCGACCTGGCCGCCCTGGTGAGCCTCCTGGGCCTGCACCGACCGATCCTCGCCGGCCAGTCGTGGGGCGCGGACGTGGCCCTGGAGACCGCCACCCGCTTCCCCGGCCTGCTTCGGGGGATCGTCCTGGTCGATGGCGGGCTGGTCGACCTGGCGGACCGTTTCCCCTCCTGGGCGGCGTGCCGCGAACGGCTCGCGCCACCGCGCCTGGAGGGCCTGCCGGTCGCCCGAATCGAGAGCCACCTGCGGGCCGCCCACGCCGACTGGGCCGACTGGGGCATCCGGGCCGTCCTCGCCAACTTCGAGGTGCGGCCGGACGGCACGATCACGCCCCGCCTCAGCCACGAGCATCACCTCGCCATCCTGCGGGCGCTGTGGGAGCACCGCCCGAGCGAGCTCCTGCCGGCCGTTGGCAGCCCGGTCCTGGTCGCGCCGGCCGACACCGGCGACGGCGACTGGACGGCCGACAAGCGAGCCGCGGCGGACCTGGCCGTCCGGAGAGCCGACCGGGTCCGGGTCCGCTGGTTCGCCCCCGCCGACCACGACATCCACGTCCAGCAGCCGGCGGCGCTGGCGGGGGTGCTCCTGGCCGCCCTGGCGGATGGCTTCTTTCCGGCCGACCCGGCCGACCCGGCCGAACAGGCGGACCCGGCCGACCCGGCCCGTGACCCCGCCCGATGAGCCCGCTGCCGCGCCTCCTGGCGATCATCGGTTCCGGCGAGACGACGCCCACGATGGTCCGGGTCCACCGCCGGATCCTCGGCCGGCTGGGCCCGGCGCCGGTCCCCGCCGTGGTCCTCGACACACCGTACGGCTTCCAGGAGAACGCCGACGACATCAGTCAGCGGGCGGTCGAGTACTTCCGCGAGAGCGTCGGCCAGGAATTCGTCGTCGCCTCGTTCCGTTCCGCCGATGAGAACGGCCTGGCCCGGGCGACGGCCATGTCCCGCATCCGCGGGGCCCGCTACGTCTTCGCCGGGCCGGGCAGTCCCTCCTATGCCCTTCGCCAGTGGCGCGAAAGCGAGGTTCCCGGGCTGCTGGCGGAGAAGCTTGCCCGCGGCGGAGCGGTCGTGGTCGCCAGCGCGGCCGCCCTGACCGTCGGCCTGCTGACCGTGCCGGTCTACGAGATCTACAAGGTCGGCGAGGCGCCCCGCTGGCTGCCGGGACTGGATCTCCTCTCGCCGCTCGGCCTGCGGGCGGTGGTGATCCCCCACTACGACAACGCCGAGGGCGGGAACCACGACACGCGGTACTGCTACCTGGGCGAGCGTCGACTCGAGGTCCTGGAGCGGGACCTGCCGGCCGACGCGTTCGTTTTGGGAGTCGACGGCCACACCGCGCTCATCCTGGATCTGGACGCGGCCAACGCGTCAGTGGAAGGCCTGGGCGGAGTGACGGTGCGGCAGGGTAGTCGGAGCGCCGTCTTCGGCGCCGGCGAGACCCTGCCGATCGCAGCGCTCCGGGAAGCCGCCGCCGGTGCCCGGACCTCGCGGGCGGCGGGGTCGTGGCCACCCGGGACGCAGCCCGTCGAGGGACCGGGCGCACCGGAGTCCCCGGGCGTGGCCGCCACCTCGCCGCTCCACGCCGAGGTGGCCGAGCACGAGGCGACCTTCGAGCACGGCCTGGCCGGGCGGGACGTCCCGGCTGCGGTCGGGGCGGTCCTGGCGCTGGAGGAGACGATCCGGGACTGGTCACGCGACACCGAGGAGTCCGGTGAGCTGGAGTCCGCTCGCAGTGCCTTCCGCGCGGCGATCGTCCGGCTCGGCGAGCTGGCTGCCTCCGGGGCGCGCGATCCGCGCGAGCTGGTGGCGCCCTATGTCGATGCCCTGGTCGAGCTGCGCGTGGCGGCCCGCACGGCCCGCGACTGGGCCGCGGCCGACGCGATCCGGGACCGCATCCTGGCGGCCGGGATCGAGCTCCACGACGGCCCGGACGGCACCACCTGGGAGCTGCCGGCCGAGGGGCCGGCGTCCGTCCCGGCGGCCGAGCCGCCGGCGGCCGGAGACGCGGGCTGACCGCGGCCCACCGCCCGGATCGGTCGCGACGGACCCGGCCGGTCAGCCGCGAGCGCCGTTGCCCCCGCCCGCGTACTCCCGGGCCCGTTCGGCGAGCTCCGCCAGGCGACGCTCGACCCGCCCGTTGACCGAGAACTCGGGGTAGCTCCCGTCCGGCCCGCGCTCGCCGGCCGGCTCGCCGGCGAGCAGCTCCATCGCCTCGTCGACCGCCTCCACCGGCCAGACGGCGAAGCGGCCGTCGGCGCAGGCCTCCACGACGTCCTGGCGGAGCATCAGGTGCTTGACGTTGGCGGACGGGATCAGGACGCCCTGCCCGGCCGTCAGGCCCCGCGCCGCGCAGACGTCGAAGAAGCCCTCGATCTTCTCGTTCACCCCGCCGATCGGCTGGACCAGGCCGTGCTGGTCGACCGAGCCGGTGACGGCCAGGGACTGGCGGAGCGGCAGCTCCGCGATCTCCGAGAGGAGCGCGCACAGCTCCGCCAGCGAGGCGGAATCGCCCTCAACGCCGCCGTACGACTGCTCGAAGACCAGGCTGGCGTGAAGGGTCAGCGGCCGCTCTCCCGCATACCGGGCGCCGAGGAAGCCGCTCAGGATCAGGACCCCCTTGGAGTGCAGCGGGCCGCCCAGCTCCACCTCGCGCTCGATGTCGACGACCTCACCGCGGCCGAGCCGGACGGCGGCGGTGATGCGGGCCGGCGATCCGAAGGCGCTCGCCCCGAGCTGGAGCACGGAGAGCCCGTTCACCTGGCCGGTCGTGGATCCCTCGGTCCGGACCAGGATCGTGCCGCGCCGGATCTCCTCGTGGAGCCGCTCTCGGAGCCGCCCGGCCCGCTGGAGGCGGGCGTCGACCGCGGCCTGGACATCGGCCGCCGTCGTCGTCTCGCGACCGGCGGCCAGCGCCAGGTGGTCCGCCTCCCGGAGGAGATCCGAGATGCTCCGCATGTGGGTCGAAAGCTTCTCCGCGTCGCCGGCCAGGCGGGCCGCCTCGTCCAGGATCCGGGCCACGCCGGCGGCGTCCACCGGCCGCAGCCCCTCCCGACGGGCCAGGGTGGCGATCAGCCGGGCGTAGACCGCGGCCGTCTCGGGCGTCCGGTCGGTCTGCTCCTCGAAGTCGGCCTGGACCTTGAAGAGCTCCAGGAAGTCGGGGTCGGCCGCCGCCAGCAGCTCGTAGAGGGGCCGTTCGCCAACCAGGGCCACCTTGACCTCGAGCGGGATCGGCTCCGGCTCCAGGGAGACGGTGCTGATCAGGCTGTAGGCCTGGCCGGGCGACTCGACCCGGATCTCCCGAGCCCGCAGGGCGCGCTTCAGGGCCTCCCAGGCGAACGGCTGGCCGAGGACCTTGAGGGCATCGAGCACCAGGTAGCCGCCGTTGGCCCGGTGCAGGGCGCCCGCCCTGATCAGGGTGAAGTCGGTGACCAGCGCGCCGAGCTGGGCGACGTGCTCGGCCCGGCCGATCAGCTCCAGGTAGCTCGGGTTGTCCTCGTAGACGAGGGGGGCACCCTTCGTCGCGCCGTTGTCCACCAGCAGGTTGACGCGGTAGCGCCGGAACGAGCCGGCCTCTCCGGTGACGCGCAGGCCGACCATCCCGCCGGCCGGCGTCGGGCCGGAGCCACCGGCTCCCTCGCCGGCGGCGCCGATGAACTCCTCGGTGGAGTCCACGACATCGTGCTCGACCGCCTCCAGGTAGGCCAGGACGGCCGGCAGGCCGTCGAAGCGGCTGCGCAGCTCGTCGACCAGATGGTCGGCCGCGAAGCGCGTCACGTCCCGGTCCAGCTGGCGCAGCTTCTCCCGCTGCTCGCGCTCCCAGCCCTGGACGTGGTGGAGCAGGCCCTGGAGCTCCTCCTCCAGCCCCTCCATCGCCGCCCGGACGCGCTTCTGCTCGTCCTCCGGCAGCTTGCGGAAGTCCTCCGAGCCGAGCACCTGGCCGTCGTGGAGCGGCGCCAGCCCCATCCCGACCGGTGTCCGGATCAGGGCCACGCCGAGCCGCCGGGCCGTCTCGTCGAAGGCGACCAGCGCCCGCTCGCGCCGCCCCCGGAACTCGTCCTCGATCGCCTCCTTGCGCTCCCGGTAGGCGTCCGTCTCGAACGCGGCGGGGATCGCGGCCCGCAGCTCGACGACCAGTCGCTCCATGGCCGCCCGCAGCTCCGCCCCCCGGCCGGCCGGCAGGCGGAGCGCCCGAGGGACCTGGGGCCGGGCGAAGTCGTGGACGTAGCACCAGTCGTCGGGGACCGGCTCGGTCGCCGCCTGGCGGGCCAGGAACTGCCGGAGCACGGTGTGCTTGCCGGTCCCCGCGGGCCCCAGGGCGAAGAGGTTGTAGCCGTCGCGCCGGATGCCGATCGCGAAGCGGACGGCGGCCACCGCGCGCTCCTGGGCCACGATCTCCTCGAGGTCGGGCAGGTCGGCCGTCGTGGCGAAACCCAGGGTCGCCGGGTCCGTCGCCCGGCGCAGGGCCGCTGCCGGCAGCGATTCCGGGCTCGTCATCGAAGGTCCTCCAGCAACCGGGTGGTCGGGTGCGCGGCCTGCGGCGGCAGCCGCTGGACGCCGCTCACCGGACCGTGCGATCGGCCCCAAGACTACGCTCGGAAGCGTCCCAGAACAGAGTCCAACGTCACCGCCCCGCCGGCTCCGGCGGCCGGTCCAGCCCAAGCTCACTGAGCGTCACGTTCAGCGCCGCGGCCGCGGGGACGCCGAGCAGGCCGCCCAGGATGCCCCAGTTGGCCAGCCCGACGAGCACGGCGAAGAGCGTCACGACCGGATGGAGGTGGACCGCCCGACCGATGACGACCGGCATGACCAGCTGGTCCTCGACGACCCGGACGACCGCGTAGATCGCGATGACAAGGCCGGCCACCACCGGCCCGCCGTGGGCGAGACCGGCCAGCGCGGCGATCGAGGCCGCCACGACCGGGCCCACCAGCGGCAGGATCTCCAGCAGGCCGGTCATCAACCCCAGCAGCAGGGCATACGGGACATGCAGCACCGGGCCGAGGGCGATGTAGGCGACGATCGAGACCAGCGCGATCAGGAACAGCTGGCCGCGCAGCCAGCGGCCGAGCACGTCGTGGATCCGCCCGGCCGCCGTAGTGGCCCGGTCGCGCTGTTCCGGGGCCAAGGGCCGCAGCAGGTACATGCCCACGCGCTCTCCGTCCAGCAGGAAGTAGAAGGTGACGACCGCGACGAGGAAGAACTGGAGGCCGGTGTCGGCGACGCGCTGGGCAAGCTGGAGCGCGCTGGTCGGCGAACCGAGCAGGCCCGCGG
>JAJYJO010000058.1 GCA_021789435.1 Chloroflexota bacterium | reverse complement strand
CCGAGCTGACCTGGCCGGCGCTGACCCTGCGCCGTTCGCGGATCGACGGCCGCGACCTCCTGGTGCTGACGGGGGCCGAGCCCGACTACCGCTGGCCGGAGCTGGGCGTCGCGATCCTGGACCTCCTGCAGCGGCTGGGGGTGGCCGCCTGGATCAGCCTCGGCGCGATCCCGGCCGCCGTCCCGCACACCCGGCCGGTGCCGGTCCTGGGCACCGCGTCCGAGCCCGGGCTCCTGCGGGGCGGGATCAAGGCCGGGCCGGAGGGCGTGATGCGCGTGCCGGCCGCCCTGCTCTCCGTCCTTGAGGTCGGCGCGGGCGCCGCCGGCCTGCCGGCCGTCGGCTACTTCGCCCAGGTCCCCCACTACGTCTCCGGTTCCTATCCGGCCGCGGCGGTCGAACTCCTGGCGGCCGTCAGCCGCCACCTGGACGTCAAGATCGACGCGCCGCGCCTGGTGGAGGAGGCGCGCCAGATGCGGATCCGGCTGGACACGGCCGCCCGGCTGGACGAATCGACGAAGTCCTACGTGGAGCGGCTGGAGGCGATGGTGGACGAGGCACGGCTGCCGTCCGGAGACGAGCTGATCTCCGAGATCGAGCGCTTCCTCCGCGATCGGGGCAGCCAGGGCAGCCAGCGCCCCTGAAGCCGCCCGACCCGGGGGAGCGGCGGGAGCCGGCCGCCAGGTCCGACGCCAAGCCCGACGCCAGGTCCGACGCCAGGTCCGACGCCAAAGGGCGGGCGGATCACCTCGCCCGTCGCCCCGATCGGGGCCGGTCGACCCTAGCGGCCGCGGCCCTCGCGCTCGGCGGTCCGCTCGGCGACGGCGGCCCAGTAGGCGCGCAGGCGCGCATGCGTTTCGGCCAGGCTCCGGCTCACGACCTGCCCGGTCTCGCCGACCCAGGACAGGGCGGCCAGGAAGCAGAGGATCCCGCCGCCCGGCAGGCAGATGCCGATCACGATGGCCCGGTCGTCAGCGTCCCGCAGGTAGGGGAAGGCCAGCACCACCAGGGCCAGGATCACGGCCGCGCCGGCGACGAGGATCATGGCCAGCGCCAGGCGGGTGTCCGCCGGATCGACCGCCCAGACCTCCTCGAGGGGAGAGGGGTCCCCGGCCTGCCCGGCGGTCCGGCCCCGGGCCCAGGCGCGGCGGAGGGCGTAGAGCAGGATGTCCGCGACCAGCAGCGCCGGCACCAGATGGCGAACGAGGAGGGTCGTGCCCTCGTCCAGCCGGAGGACGATCGGGGCGGCCATGGCGACGACGCAGACGGCGAAGGTCCCGGTGGCCCGCAGCGTCAGCCGACCCAGGGCGGCCTCCACGGGCGCGCGCATGGCGGCGGCCGGGTCCTGCTCACCGGGACTGCGCCGCGACATCCGCCTGGTCCTCCGCGGTCAGGGACGCGCCAGGGTGAGGGTGCTCCCGGTGCCGGCAGGAGGACGACGGCCGGAGGGCCCCTTGCGGCGGGACCGCCACGCCGGACGGCACGGCCATGCGGCCCGGAGGACCCCTCGAATCTGTCGAGATGCCCGATCGGGCGTCCCGTTCAGCCGTCCGCCGGCGCCAGCGAACGGAGGAAGGCGGCCGCCAGGTCGAGCGCGCGCGGCAGCACCGGCGCCAGCCCGTGACCGAGACGGGGGAAGGTGACCAGCTCGGCCCGCGGCAGGCGACGGACGGCCTCGCGGAGGAGATCGAGCCGGGCGAACGGGTCCGACTCGCCGGAGAGGAGCAGCACCGGACAGCCGAGCGCCGGCCAGTGGGCCGTTCGCTCGGGCCAGTCATCGGTCCGACCCGGCCGGTGGAGCGGGTAACTGAGGAGCAGGAGGCCCGCCACCGGCCTGCCCTCGGCCAGCTCCCGGGCGGCCGCCAGGCTGGCGGCACGGCCGCCGAACGAGTGGCCGCCCAGGGCCGTCCCCGGGGGCGCCGTCGCCAGCGCCGTCGCCGGGGACAGGGCCGGCGGCGGGGACGGCGTCGCCGCCGCGTCCGTCTCCAGGGGCGCGCCCGCTCCGCGGTTCGCCGCCAGGGCTGCCGCGAAGACCCCGGCGGCCCGCTCCGCCGAGCCGCGCGGCAGGTCCAGGGCCCGCGCGGTCACGCCGCGCTCACGGAGTCCCTCCACCCACGGCGCCATGGTCGCGGCCGTGCCGGAGGCCCCGTGGCCCAGGAGGAGCCCCGGGATCGTCACTCGGGCGGCAGCTCCCGGCCGGCGACCTTCGCCGCGAACTCGGCCCGGATCGCCGCGACTTCCTCGCGCCGCAGGTCGAGCTCGTTCGCGATCTCGTTGAGGACGGCGCTCTCCGCTGCGCTGATCGAGTCGTCGGCGGTCGTCACGAGGTAGCAGGCGCGCAGGACGGCGGCCTGCTGGGCGGGCGTGGCGGCCTCGCGGAACTCGCGGGCGACCAGGAAGTCCTCCGTCTCGCCGAAGCTGCGGGCCTGGACCTTGGCCATCTCGGTCACCAGGACGGCCTGGGCCTCGCCGAGGCCGCCCTGCTCCACGAGGATCCGTTCCATCGCCGACGTCTCGGCGTCGCTGATCTCGAAGTCGGCGTTGGCCGCCCGGGCGAGGAGGTAGGCCGTGGCCGCGAGGAGGCGCGCCTGCTCCGGCGGCAGCGTCTCGAGGTGAGCCACGATCCGGCGGACGGTCTCGGTCTCCCCGCGGTCGTCGGGGTGCTCGGCTCGCGGGGCGACGGCCCCGAGACCGAGGAAACGGAGGAACGGCATGCGAGGCGCCTCGGCTGGCTGACGCGCGGGATGGGGTGCGGCGCGGTGCGTCGAGCGCGCCCCCAAGAGGATAGCCCGCTCAGCCGCGGCCGCCGAAGGCCCGCACGGTCTCCGGCGTGATCTCGAAGATCTCCCGTTCCCCCAGCCGCGGATACGCCCGCCCGGTGTAGCGCTGCGAGAGGCGGTTGATGAAGGCCAGGCCCTCGTCGTCGCGGATCCCGGTGACCCGGCCCGTGATCGAGAGCCGGCGCCACGGGTCGGCCGGATCGAAGACGGAGATGGCGACCTGTGGCCGGGCCCGGAGGGCACGGCTCTTGTACGAGCTCTTCGGCGACGAGGTCAGGACGAGCGACCCGTCGTAGTCGAGCCACATCACGTGGCTGACCGGCAGGCCGTCCGCCCGCAGCAGCGTCAACGAGGCGGGGACGTTCGTGGTGAGAAGGTCCGCCAGGTCCGGCGGGATCGCGGCAGCCACCGGCCGGGGCATCGTCCGGCGCTCAGCGGCCGGTCGCGGAGGCCGGCGAGCCGGCCGCGACCGAGGGGAGGACCATCGCCACCAGGCCGGCCACGATCCCGAGCACGAGGAGGACCAGCAGGATCGTGGGGGAAGGAGCCAGTCCCAGTGGAGCGTCCACCGCGATGCCGCCCGGCCCGATCAGCAGTACGGCCGCGCTCCCGGCGCCGAGCGCCATCGGGAACTCGATCCCCGAGTTCTTGTTCCAGAACCCCTTGGGCAGGTGGACCTTGCCGATGATGACGACGGCCTGGGCGACCAGCAGGGCGGCCGCGATCGGCGTCAGCAGGCCCACGCCCAGGAGGAGTCCTCCGCCGAGTTCGGCGAGCCCGGAGACCCAGGCCCAGAACGTCGGCGGGCGGTAACCCATCCGCTCCATCGCGGCCCGCCAGCCGGCGGGCCCGGGGCCTTCCCACCAGCCCAGCACCTTCTGGGCGCCGTGCGCGGCGAAGGTCAGGCCGACCGCCAGCCGCAGGATCAGGAGACCGAGGTCGCTCGTCTGCATTGCTCACACCCGGGACGCAGCCCTCACGCCATCCATCCGGCGCCCGGAAGGACGCCGCCCATATAGATGGTTGCGTGCGCAAATATCGTAGCACCGGGTGGGCAGAACGTCTGCCGGGGCCCTCCGCCCGATGGGCGCCCCGAAGGGCCGCGCCCGAGGCGCGGGCGGCGGGCGGCGGGGAGGGCGCGGCGGGGAGGGTGCCTCACGTGCGCGGGCCGGTGTGCGCGGCCGCTGCACGCGGCGGAGTGGACGGCCGCGGACTTGACGGCGGCGACCGGCCGGGGTGACGATCCGGCTCCCTGGAGGAGCGCATGGACGAGATCCGCATCTACCGTCGACTGAACGACCTGGCCGAGGAAGAGGAGCGGCTCTGGGCGCGGGCAGGCGAGGAGGGCGACCTGGCTGCCGCGGATGCGGCCCGCCTGCAGACGCTGCAGGTGGAGCTGGACCAGTGTTACGACCTGCTCCACCAGCGGCGCGCCCGGCGGGCGGCGGGACTCGATCCCGACGAGGCGACCATCCGGCCGGCCGACGTGGTGGAGCGCTACCAGCAGTAGCGAGCCGGGAGCAAACCTGCGGCGAACCCGCAGCGAGCCGACAGCGAGGCGACGGGCGGCCCCCACCGCCCGCGAGCCACGCACGCCGCCGGGCCAACGCACGCCGCCGGGCCAACCCACTCGCGCAGGACCTCGCGGCGCGACCGTCCGGCCGCCTACACTCACGCCCGATGCTGCGGACCGTCACCGCCACGCGCTATGCCACGCCGCTCCGGGAGGGCGGGTCGCTGCCCGCGGTCATGGAAGCGGACGACGACGGGCTCTACGTCGTCAAGTTTCGGGGCGCCGGCCAGGGTCCCAAAGCCCTGGTGGCGGAGCTCGTCGCCGGGGAGATCGGACGGGCGCTGGGACTGCTGGTCCCCGAGATCGTCCTGGTCCAGGTGGACCCCGCCCTCGCCCCTGCCGAGCCCGACCAGGAGATCCAGGAACTGCTCGAGCGCAGCCCGGGCACCAACATCGGCCTCGACTTCCTGCCCGGCGCGCTCGCCTTCGAGCCCGCCGTCGGTCCCGCCCCCGATCCGGCCACCGCCGCGGCCGCGGTCTGGTTCGACGGCCTGGTCATGAACGTGGACCGCACGGCCCGCAACCCGAACCTGCTGGTCTGGCACCGCCGGCTCTGGCTGATCGATCACGGCGCCGCGCTCTACGTCCACCACACCTGGCGGGAGCCGGCGGCCCATGCCCGTCGCCCGTTCACGGCGATCCGCGACCACATCCTGCTCCCGTTCGCGGGCCCGATCGACGAGGCGGACGGCCGCCTCGCGGCCCTTCTCGATCGCGACCGGCTGGAGGCGATCCTGGCCGCCGTGCCCGACGACTGGCTCGCCCCGGAGCCCGGCCTCGCGGACCCGGCTGCCCATCGCCGGGCCTATCTCGACTACCTGACGCGCCGGCTGGCCGCGCCCCGCCCGTTCGTGGAGGAGGCCGAGCGTGACCGCGTCGCGTAGCCCGTTCGCCTACGCCGTCCTGCGGGTCGTGCCCCACGTGGAGCGCGGCGAGTTCCTCAACGCCGGCGTGATCCTGTTCTGCCGGCCGCGCCGCTTCCTTGCCGCTCGCGTGGCCCTGGACGAGCGACGGCTTCGGGCGCTGGCGCCCGACTGCGACCCGGACGCGATCCGGCCGCACCTCGACGCGCTGCGCCGGATCGCCGACGGCGACGGGACGGCGGGTCCCATCGCCCGGCTCGGCCGGGCCGAGCGATTCCACTGGCTGGTGGCGCCGGTGAGCACGGTCGTCCAGCCGTCGGAGGTCCACACGGGCCTGACCGACGACCCGGCGGCGGCCCTGGAACGGCTCTTCGCGGAGCTGGTCGCGACACCCGAAGTCGGCGCCTGACGGGCTTCGGGCGATTCCCGCGGCGGCCCGGCCGGGGCTCCCTGGGCCTCAGGCGCCGCTTTCGCTGCCGGGCGAGGCCGGCTCGACCGGCACGCCGATCGCGTCGAGCAGTCGCCGCGAGGCGGCCGCGATCTCGCGACCGCCGCGTCGAACGCCGGCCCGTTGGCGCGCGACGGCGCGCTATAGCCGCTCACCTTCCGCACGAACTGGAGGGCGGCGGCCCGGATCTCGTCGTCGGCGGCGGGCAGCGCCCCCCGCCGGAGGGTCTTGATGCTGCGGCACATGGGCGCACGGTAGCGGCGGAGGCGCCGGGCGGCAACGCCGCCGCCCGGCAACGCTGCCGCACGGCAACGGCACCGCGACCAACTGCACCGCGCGACCAACTGCACCGCCCGGCCAACGGCACCACTCGGACCGCCCTCGTCAGCCGGGGTACTGCCCGACGACCACGCTGACCGTGGCCTGGGTGCCGTCGGCGCGCGTGATCGACAGCTTCACGGTCTGGCCGGGGTTCACGGTGGCCAGGGCCCCGGAGAGCGCACCGCTCGTGGTGGTCGGCTGGCCGTTCACGGCCGTGATCAGGTCGCCGGCCTGGAGTCCGGCCGCGGCCGCCGGACTCCCCGGCTGGACGGAGACGATCACCACTCCCTGGCCGGTGCCCGTGTCGGCCATCTCGATCCCGAGGTAGGCGCGGTGGGAGTTGACGACGTGGCCGTACTCGATCAGCTGGCGGGCGATGTCGGTGGCCATGGCGCTGGAGATGGCGAAGCCGATCCCGGCGGCGGCTCCACCGAGCTGGGGATCGCTGGCAGCCAGGGTGGGGATCCCCACGACCTGGCCCTCAAGGTCCACCAGGGCCCCGCCGCTGTTGCCCGGGTTGATGGCGGCGCTGGTCTGGATCACGTCGGGAATCGAGTTGCCGGCAGGCTCGGAGACCACCCGGCCGAGGGCGCTGACGATCCCCTCGGTGACGCTGCTCTGCAGGCCGAGCGGGTTGCCGAGGGCCATGACCAGGTCGCCGACCTGGAGGCTGGCGGAGTTGCCGAAGGTCGCCGGGTGCAGGCCGGAGGCATGGACCCGGATGACCGCCACGTCGTCCAGGGCGAAGGCGCCGACGAGCGTCGCCGCCATGCTCCGGCCGGTCGACAGGGTCACCGTGAACGAGGTCGCCCCGGCCGCGACGTGGGCGTTGGTCAGGATGTCACCCTGGCTGTCGAAGATGACGCCGGAGCCGAGGCCCTGGTCGGTCTGGATCTCCACGACCGACGGGTTCACCGCGTGGACGATCTGGACGAAGCGCTGCTGGAGCGCCCCGAGATCGACCGGCAGCGGGCTCAGCGTCCCGGAGGGAGCGGCCGAGCTGCCGGGCGCGCCGCCGGCCCCGCCGGCCGTGGCGCTGGCCCCGGGAGAGAGGCCGGGCCCGGACGGCGCGGCGCTCGTGGACGCGCCGGCGCTGGGCGAGGGTGAGACGACGCTCGAACCGCAGGCGGCCAGAGTGACCGTGAGGCCGAATGCGGCGACGAGGCCCGGCCACGACCGGGAGCGGTGAGCGAACGAGCTGGCCATGTCGACTCCGGGCTGAGCCCGGACGGCCCGGGCCGAGGCCCGGTCAGGATGGGCCGGCGGGCGTCAGCGGTGCGCCGGGTCCGGCGGCCCGGCGTCTCTCGTCCGCGTTGCGACCGGCCGCTGGCCTCGCCGGGCGGGGCGGCCCGTCCGGCGACGGGGCCCCGACGGCGGCCAGGAACCCCGTCCGGTAGGCCCGATCGAAGGCGGCCGCCGTCCCGGCCGGGGGAGCCGCCAGCGAACGGAGGGGCGCCGTCGCCGCGAGGGCGTCGCGGACCGATCCGAAGACGTCGCCCGCGAGGCCGCCGACCAGGGCGGCCCCGAGAGCGGCCGCCTCCTCCGTCTCGGCCAGCTTCAGCGGCCATGGCGCGACGGCCCGCTTGACCCGCAGCCAGGCCGGGTTGCGGGTCCCGCCGCCGATCAGGCCGACGGCGCGGATCCGGACGCCGCTCGTCCGGGCGATCTCCTCGAAGATCCAGCGGACGGCGAAGGCCGTCCCTTCGAGGACGCCCAGCCCCAGGGCCGGGAGCCCGGTCTCGAGGTCGAGTCCCAGGATCGCGAGGCGGGCGGCCGGGTCCGGCGCGGGCGCCGTCCGGCCCCGCGGATACGGCAGCACGATGAGGCCGCTCGGGCCGTCCCGCCGCGACTCCAGCAGGTCCACGAAGGCGCGGTAGCGCTCGGCGTCGCCGGGCCGCCCGCCCGACGCGCCCGCCAGGAAGGTCTGGATGAACCACTCGACGAGCGCGCCCGATGCCTGGAGCCCGGCCATCACGTAGGCGACACCGTCGAGGGCGTGGCGGCCGACCGAGCAGCCCGCCAGCCGCAGCCGGTCGTCGAGGACCGGGCGCTCCGTCACCAGCAGGCAGGCCTCGGCGCTGCCCATCGAGTCGAGCGCCTGGCCGGGCCGCACGATGCCGGCCCCAAGCGCCCCGACCAGGTGGTCGTGGCCGGCCACCGCGACCGGCAGCCCGGCGGGCAGCCCGAGCCGCGCCGCGGAGCCGGGCAGCAGCCCACCGGCCGGGCGGCCCAGCGGCACCACCTCCGGCATCCGCTCGGCCGAGAAGCCGGCCAGGTCGAGCAGCTCCTCGTCCCAGCGGCCGGCGCCGACGTCGAACGCCTGTGTCCGGCTGGCCAGGGAGGCGTTGGTGGCCAGGTCGCCCGCCAGGGCGTGGACGACCAGCTCCGGGACGCCGGCCCAGGCCCGGGCCCGGCCGACGGCCGCGGGGCGGTGCCGGCGCAGCCAGAGCAGCTTGGCCAGGGAGTGCTTGGCCTGGGGGCGGAGACCGGTGACCGCGAAGAGCCGGGCGGCGCCGACCTCCGTGGCGATGGCTTGTGCCTCCGCTTCCGAGCGCGGGTCCCACCAGGGAATCACCTCGCCCAGCGGCCGGCCGCGGCGGTCGATCAGGAGGCCTGCCTCCGCCATGCCGGCCACGCCGAGGCCCGCGATGGTTCGGCCGCCGGCGGCCGCCGCCACCTCGGCCAGCGCCGCCTCGGCCGCTCCCACCAGGGCGTCCGGGTCATGGGCCGCCCGGCCTCGTCCGAGCCGGCGGAGCGGCGTCGGCCGCCGGGCCACGGCCAGCACCGCGCCGTCCGCGGTCGCCAGGACCGCCTTCACGTGCGTGGAGCCGAGGTCGAGGCCCAGGAGGAGGGCGATTCGCGGCGCCCGCGGACCCCGGGCGCGGGTGGGGCGAGCGGGGCGGGCGGCGGGAGCCATCGCGGGCCATCATCGCGCGACGGCAGACCGGCCGCCGGAGAATCGGGCGCGACGGCGATCGGGGCCGGCAGGTCGCGACCCCCGGCACTGGGAGCCGGCCGCCGGGCGGCCTACCCTGCGAGCGTGCGAGTAGCGGATCGACCGACGACGATGCGGATCCTGGAGGGAGGGCGCCTCCCGATCCTGTCCTGGGCGCCCGAGCTGGACGCGACGGCTCACCAGCAGGCGGTCAACCTGGCGAACCTGGCCGTGGCGATCGACCACGTCGCCCTGATGCCCGATGCCCACGCCGGCTTCGGGATGCCGATCGGCGGCGTCCTCTTCGCCGACCGGGCCGTGGTCCCCTTCGCGATCGGCGTCGACATCGGCTGCGGGGTCGCCCTGGCCGCGACCGACCTTCGGGTGCGCGACCTGCCGCCGGAGCGGCTCGACCGCGTCCTGGCCGCCATCGAGCGCCGGGTGCCGACCGGTCATCGCGGCCACGAGCGGACCGTCGATCGCGAGGCGGCCCTGGCCGAGATCGGCCTGGAGCGGCCGGAAAGCATCCGCGCCGCCTGGCTGGACCAGGGGCTGCAGCAGCTCGGGACGCTCGGCGGCGGCAACCACTTCCTGGAGCTGCAGCGCGATCCTGAAGGCCACGTGTACGTCATGCTCCACTCCGGCTCGCGCCACCTGGGCAAGACGATCTGCGACGAGATGCACCGCCGCGCCGTGGCCCACGATGCGGCGCACGGCCTGGCGCTCCCCCACCGCGAACTGGCCTACTTCCCGGAGGGGAGCACCGGCTTCGACGACTACTGGTCGGCGATGACCTTCGCCCTGCGCTACGCCGAGGTCAACCGCGCCCGGATGCTCGATGCGGTCGAGGCGGTCCTGGCCGGCCTGACCCGCCTGGGGCGGTTCGAGCGACGGGTCGAGATCCACCACAACTACGCCGTCCGGGAGCGGCACGCCGGGCTGGACGGCATCGTCCGCGACGGGATCGTCCACCGGAAGGGCGCGGTCCGGGCTCGCCCCGGCGAACCCGTGCTCATCCCGGGCTCGATGGGCTCGGCCTCCTACGTCGGCGAGGGGCTCGGAAACCCGGCCGCCTTCGCGACCTGCGAGCACGGCGCCGGCCGGGCGATGAGCCGGACGGCGGCCCGCCGCGCCCGCTCGTCCCCGGAGGTCTACGACGAGATGGACCGGCTCGGCATCCGGCTCCGCGCCGCCGATCGGCGGGCGGTGGCGGAGGAGGCCGCCTTCGCCTACAAGGAGATCGAGGTCGTCATGGCCGCCAGCGCCGACCTGGTCCGGCCGACCCTGCGCCTCCTCCCGCTCGGCGTCGTGAAGGGCTGATCCGGCGTCGCGCAGGGCGATCCGGCGTCGCGCAGGGCGATCCGGCGTCGCGCAGGGCGATCCGGCATCGCGCAGGGGCCGATCCCTGGACGGCCCGTCCGCTCGGCGGGATCTTCCGCCGAGTGGCCTCCCGCCGACTGGCTGCTGCCGACTGGCTCCCGCCGACTGGCCGTACCATCTGGCCGGTGAGAACGCTCCGCCTCGTACCCGGCCGGCCGGCCGACCCCGCCCTTGAAGGCGCCGTCCTGGTCCGCGACCTCGTCGTGGACGGCCGGCGCTGGTCGAAGGGCCACCGCCTGTCCGCCGGGGAACTGACCCGGCTGGCCGACCCCGCGGTGCGGATCGGGACCGGCTCCGGCACCCGGCCGGCGGGGCAGCCGGGGGCCCTGACGGTGCTGCTGCCCGACCCCGACGACGTGCACGAGGACGAGGCGGCGCTGCGCCTGGCGGCCGCGGTCGCCGGCCCGGGCGTGGTCCTCCGCGGACCGGCCGAGAGCCGGGTGGACCTGGTCGCGGCCGCGGACGGCATCCTCCACGTCCGGTCCGGCCCGCTGGCGCGGCTCGACCGGATCGACCCCCTGGAGGTCTTCACGCTCTACGACGGCCAGGCGGTCCGGGCCGGCGACCTGGTCGCGTCGGTCAAGGTCGCGCCGCACGTCGTGCCGGCGGCGATCCTGGATCGCGGCGTGCGGCTGGCGGAACGGAGCCGGCCCCTCGTGCGGGTCGCCCCCTTCCTGCCCCGGCGCGTCGCGGTGGTGGTCAAGCAGTCGATCCGGGCCGTCGCCCGCGACCGCTTCGAGGCGAGCGTGCGGGACAAGGTCGTCTCCCTCGGCTCGGAGGTGGCCTCGTTCTCCTACGTGGCCGACGAGCCCGAGGCGGTCGCCGCCGCGCTGCGGCCACTCGTCCGTGGCCGGGGCCACGCGGCGATCGTGCTGACGGCCGGCGGCGCGTCGACGGACCCGGCCGACCCCTTCTTCGTGGCGATCGCGGCGCTCGGCGGGCGAGTGGTGCGGCGGGGCGCGCCGGCCCATCCCGGCTCGATGCTCTGGCTCGCCCGGATCGGCCCGACGGACCTGCTGGGCATGCCGACCTGCGGCGCCTACTCGCGGGCCACGGCTGTGGACCTGGTCCTGCCCCGCCTCCTGACCGGCGAGCGGGCCGGGCCCGGGCTGGTCGCGGGGCTCGGCCACGGCGGCGTCCTGAACCGGGCGATGCGCTTCCGCTTCCCGCCCTACGCGCGCGAGCTGGACGCGCCGGAGGGGTGACGCGCCCGAAGGTGACGCGCCCGAAGGTGACGCGCCCGAAGGTGACGCGCCCGAAGGTGACGCGCCGGAGTCGGGAGGCGCGCATCGTGACGCCCCGGCGTGACGTGCCGCGCGACGCGACCCCGCCGGGCCGGCGGGCCGGCGCCGCCCCGGGTGTAGATTCCTGGCCGTGAGCGACCATGCGTCCCGGCCCTCGCCGGCCGCGCTGGAGTCCATCGACGGGATCCGCGCCGCGCTCGGCGCACGCGGCTATCTCTGCGATCGCTCGCTCGCCGTGGCCACCTTCCTGGCCCTTCGCCTGGACCGGCCGCTCCTCCTGGAGGGTGAGGCGGGTGTCGGCAAGACCGAGCTGGCCAAGGTCCTGGCCCAGGCCCTGGGGAGCCGCCTGATCCGGCTCCAGTGCTACGAGGGGCTCGACGTCACGACCGCCGTCTACGAGTGGAACTACCCGCGCCAGATGATGGAGATCCGGCTGCTGGAGGCGCGGGGCCAGGCCTCGGCCGCCAGCGTCCACGACATCTTCGGGTCACAGTTCCTGATCCGCCGGCCACTCCTCCAGGCGCTCGAGGCCCACGAGGGGGGCCCGCCGGTCCTGCTGATCGACGAGATCGACCGGGCCGACGAGGAGTTCGAGGCTTACCTGCTGGAGATCCTCTCGGACTTCCAGGTCACGGTGCCCGAGGTCGGCACGATCCGGGCTGAGAAGCCGCCCCGGGTCGTCATCACCTCCAACCGGACGCGCGAAGTCCACGACGCGCTGAAGCGGCGCTGCCTCTACCACTGGATCGACTACCCCACGCCGGAGCGCGAGCTCGAGATCGTGCTGGCGCGCCTGCCGGCGGTGCCGGAGGCGCTCGCCCGGCAGGTGGTCGACTTCGTCCAGCGCCTGCGGGCGGCCGACCTGACGAAGGTGCCCGGCGTGGCCGAGACACTCGACTGGGCGGCCGCGCTGCTGGCCCTGGGCGCCTCCGAGCTGTCACCGGAGACGGCCGACGAGACCCTCGGGGTCGTCCTCAAGTACCAGGAGGACATCCGGGCGATCCAGGGCGAGCAGGTCCGGGCCTTCCTGGCCGGCTCCGGCGCGCCGGCCTGACGGGTGCGGCGGTGCCAGCGGACGGCCGGCCCCTCGACGGGGCCCGGGTCTGGTTCCCCGGCCCGCTGAGCCGCGGCCGCCAGGCGGTGGACGGGCGCGAGCTGCTGGCCGCGGCGGTGGACTTCAGCCGGGAGCTGCGGGCGGCCGGCCTGCCGGTCGACCTCGGGGCGGTCATCGACTTCGGGCGCGCGCTGACGCTCGTCGGCCTCGCCGACCGCGCGGCGGTCCGGGAGGCCGGGGCCGCCCTCTTCGTGCGCCACCGCGAGGACCGGGAGGTCTACGACCGGGTCTTCGAACGGTTCTGGCGGTCGATGCAGGCGGCTTCCCGGCCGGCGCTCCAGGCCCAGCTGCTGGGGGTGGAGGCGACGCCGGTCGCCGAGGCGCCGACCGAACGTCCCGGCTCGCCGGCCGATGAGCCGGAGACGGCGGCCTCGACGTCTCCCGCCCGCCCCGGCCGCCAGTCGGACGGCGGCGCCGATGACGGCGAATTCGACGCGGTGGTGGTTTCGGAGATGGCCTACAGTCGGGGCCAGGTGGACCGGCATCGGGACTTCGAGCGGATGAGCAGCAGCGAGCTGCGGGAGGCGGAGCGCTTCATCGACCTGCTCGCGCCGCGGCTCGAGCTGCGCCGGACGCGCCGCCGCGAGCTGGGCCACCGCGGACGCCTGCTGGCACCGCGGGCCATGCTCCGCCGCAACCTGAAGACCGGCGGCGACCCGCTGGACTGGGTCTGGCAGCGGCCGCGCCACCGGCCACGCAGCCTGGTGGTCCTGTGCGACATCTCGGGCTCCATGGAGCGCCATGCGCGCCTCCTGCTCCGCTTCGCCCAGGCGCTCGCCGCCTCGGAGGTCCGGACGGAGGCTTTCGTCTTCGGGACCCGCCTGACTCGGGTCACCCGGCTGCTCCGAGACCGGGACCGGGACCGCGCCCTGCGGCGCGTGGCGGAGGCGACCACCGACTGGTCCGGCGGGACCCGGATCGGCGAGAGCTTCCGCGAGTTCAACCGGACCTGGGCCCGGCGCGTGCTCCGCAGCAGCTCGATCGTGGTGGTCGTGAGCGACGGCTGGGACCGCGGTGACCCGGCCCTCGTCGCCCTGGAGACGGCCCGCCTGCGGCGCGCCTGCCACCGCCTGATCTGGCTCAACCCGCTGGCCGGGGCGCCCGGCTACGAGCCGCTGGCCGGCGGCATGGCGGCCGCGCTGCCTTCCGTGGACCGCCTGGTCCCGGCCGGGACGCTGGCCAGCCTGGAGCAGCTGGCGCTCCTGCTGGCGGGCAGCGACCGGGCCGCCGATCTCGCATGGGGCGGCGGGAGCCGCGGGCCGGGCGATCGCGCTCGGAGCGCTCCGAGCGCCGGGAATGCCCTGGGCGCGCGGAGTCGAGGTGTCGCCGCATGAAGGGTGTCGCCGCATGAAGGAGCTCGTCGAGACCCTGGCCGCCTGGCGTGCCGAGAATGCCGTCGTCGGGCGGGCCGTGGTCGTGCGCACCTTCGGGTCCGCCCCGCGCCCCGAAGGCGCCGTCCTGCTGGCGACGGCCGACGGTCGCCTGGCCGGGTCGGTCAGCGGCGGCTGCGTGGAGGGCGCCGCCTTCGAGGAGATCGAGCGGGCCCGGGCCTCCGGCCGGGCCCGGGTGATCCGCTACGGGATCAGCGACGAAGAGGCCTGGAACGTCGGCCTGGCCTGCGGCGGGACGATCGACGTGCTGGCCGAGCCCCTCGTCCGGCCGGAGGCGGAGGCCGCGGCCCGGGCGACGGCGGGTCTCGAGCCGGGCCCTGGAGGGGGGCGAGCCGTCATCACGCCGCTTCCCGCCGACGCGCCCGGCGCGGCCTTCGGCCCGCACGAGACGGGCGCCGGCGAGCCTCCCGGGCCGGTCGTGGTCGCCTGGGAGGACGGGCACCTGGACGGCTCGCTCGGCGACCCGGCGCTCGACGCCGAGCTCGGCCGCCTGGCCGGCGAGGCGCTCGTCCGGGGGACCTCGCGGACCGTCGAGCTCGCCGGCCGCTCCTGGTTCATCGAGGCCTACCCGCTCCGGCCGCGGCTCGTGGTCGTGGGTGCGGTGCAGGTCGCCATCCCGCTGGTCGCCGTCGCGCGGACGCTCGGCTACGAGACGGTCGTGGTCGACGGGCGGCCCGCCTTCGCGACGCGCGAACGCTTCCCCGACGTGGACCGGCTGGTGCTCGGCTGGGCGGACGAGGTGGCCGACGAGATCGGCCTGGGCCCGGCCGACGCCGTGGCGGTCCTCTCCCACGACGTCAAGTTCGACGAACCGGCGATCGTCACGGCCATCGAGCGGGGCTGCCGCTACGTGGGTGCGGTCGGCTCCCGCAGGACGCAGGAGGACCGGCGAGCCCGGCTCCGGGCGGCCGGGATGACCGACGGGGGGCTGGCCCGGCTGCGCGGCCCGATCGGCCTGGACCTGGGCGGCCGCGCCCCGGCGGAGACGGCCCTGGCGATCATGGCGGAGGTGGTGGCGGCACGATACGGGGCGAGCGGACGGCCGATGCGGGACGTGGCGGCGGAGCGCTCTGCGGGGGCTTTGGAGGCTGCCGCGGCCGCCCGGGGAGACGCCCCAGCCGCCACTCCGGGTGCCGCGGCCGCCACGGCCGCCACGGCCGCCACGGCCGCCACTCCGGGTGCCCCGGGCCACCGGGGCCGGGGCCCGATGATCGAGGCCCGCCGGGCGGGGGCGGTGATCCTCGCGGCGGGCGCAGCGTCGCGTTTCGGCAGCCAGAAGCTCCTCGCCCCGCTGGGGGGTCGGCCGCTCCTCGAGCACGTCCTGCAGACGGTGGCGGGCTTCGGGTTCGGCGAGACGATCGTGGTGGTGGGCCGCGACGCGGCGCCGCTCGAGGCCGGCATCTCCTGGGGCGGCGAGCGGCGAGTGCTGAACCCGACGCCGGAGGCCGGCCTCTCGAGCTCCCTCAGGGTCGGCCTCGGGGCCCTCGGCTCGGGCAGCGAGGCGGCCCTGATCCTGCTGGGGGACCAGCCGCTGGTACGCCCGGACGTGATCCGGCCGCTGCTGGAGGCGTTCGACCGGGCCGGACCACCGGTCGTCGTTCCGCGCTATGCGGAGGGAGGCGGGCGGAACCCCGTCCTGGTCGGCCGCGCCGCCTGGCCGCTCGCCGCGGAGGCAACCGGCGACCGCGGCCTCGGTCCGCTCCTGGCGTCCCACCCGACGCTGGTGCGGGAGGTGCCGGTCGGCGGCGCCAACCCCGACGTGGACACGCCGGCCGACCTCGCCGACCTCCGACGCTCTGGGCCCATCCCGGCTCGCTGAGGGGCTCGCGGGCGATGGGCATCGACCCGGCGGCCGCGGCGGGCCGGCCGCGGACGCACCAGGTGCGCGGACCCTCGGCCAGATCCAGGCTTGGGCAGTCAGGCGTCCGGAGCAGGGCGGACATCCTCCGGCCATCGGCCGCCCACGCATGTGTCGACCTCGGGTCGATCGGCCGCCCCCCGGGTCGATCGGCCGCCCCCGGGTCGATCGGCCGCCCACGCATGTGTCGACCTCGGGTCGATCGGCCGCCCCCGGGTCGATCGGCCGCCCACGCATGTGTCGACCTCGGGTCGATCGGCCGCCCCCGGGTCGATCGGCCGCCCACGCACGTGTCGACCTCGGGTCGATCGGCCGCCCACGCACGTGTCGACCTCGGGTCGATCGGCCGCCCACGCATGTGTCGACCTCGGGTCGATCGGCCGCCCCCGGACGGCGCCCGACTCATCACGTCCTCTTACAGCAGGATGATCGCGTTGGCAGGCGGCGCCCTCTCCGCTGCCAGGCAGCGGAGAGCGACTCGGGCGGGGACGGGAAACTCGGGTCCAAGGCCGAGAGTCAGGTCGCGGACCGCGGCCCGGTTGGTGCGCGTGTCGGCCAGGAGGAGGACCAACCTGCCGATCCTCGGGTCGTCCCGAAGCTTGAGGTTGAGCCGCCGCCTGGTCGCCTGGACGTCGCGCAGGCGCGTTTCGGCCTCCACCGCCACCCGGACCGCGTCGACGATCACGACTGCGTCCCAGGCACGCAGGTCACCCTCGATCGGCAGCGCCACCTCGCTCGACCAGCGGGCCGACGCGTGAAGGCGCGCCCGAAGGCGGTCGACCAACGCCTGTTGCGCGGCATCGCGGATCGGCGGGCCGGCCGGATAGGCACGGGCCGAGAGCTCGAGCCCGACTCCGGCCAGGAGGCGGGCAAGGTCCCGCAACGAGACTCGGGGCGCCTCCCCGTGCTCGATCAGACCGATCTGGTTCCGCGACAGGCCCACGGCATCTCCCACGAAGGCCTGGCTCAGGCCGCGGCCGGTCCGCGCTTCGCGGATCTCGTTGCCGAGGTCGTTGAGCACAGCCTGGGCTCGCCGATTGGCGCGGTCCACCGGTCGCTCGCTCGATCCCACGTCTCGATGATGACGGCCTGGGCTTCGCTGGCCCTTACTCCCGGCTGGCCTGCAAGCCGACGTCGGCCTCCGTCCGAGTGAGCGGACACGACCGAATGACGCTCGGTCGGTCGGTTGCCCATTACGCTTGGCATGATCGACCCTCGCCCGGTCGAGTGCCCATGACGCTTGGCACGACCGACCGGATCCGAACTCCGGCGGGCCTCTGGCCGGCCCGTTCGCGTCGATCATGCCCGCCAGGGTGGGCATTCCGCCGCGTTCGGGTCGATCATGCCCAGCAGGACGGGCAGCGGGCGGCCGACGGGCAGCGCGCGGCCGGGGGCGGC
>JAJYJO010000146.1 GCA_021789435.1 Chloroflexota bacterium | reverse complement strand
TTCTCGTGTCCGGGGAGCGGCGTCACCACCAGGGACGCAGCGGCAGACGAGCCGGACCGTCCGCCGCCGGCCGCGCCAGCAGCAGCTGGGCGACGTCGAGCGAGCCCCGCGCGAAGCCGTGGCGGGCGGCCGCCATGTAGAGGCGCCAGGTCCGGAAGACCTCGTCGTCCACGATCCGCCGGGCCGCGGCGGCCTGCGCCTCGAGGCGCCGCACCCACGCCTCCAGGGTGAGGGCATAGTGCGACCGCAGCGACTGGACGTCGAGCAGCTCGAAACCGGCCCGGCGGGCCACCGCCAGCGCCTCCTCGACCGTGACCAGCTCGCCGTCGGGGAAGACGTAGCGGCCGACGAAGCCGTCGCCGCCGAAGTGCCCGCCCGGGCCTCTGCGCGTCTCCGTGGTGGCGATGCCGTGGTTGACGAAGAGCCCGCCGGGGCGCAGCGCCGCGAACGCGGCCCGGAAGTAGGCCGGCAGCATCTCGCGCCCCACGTGCTCGAACATCCCGACCGAGACGACGGCGTCGAAGGCCCCGAGAGGCGCCAGGTCGCGGTAGTCCCGGACCTCGAAGCGGACGCGATCGCCGAGGCCCTCGCGCTCGGCCTCGGCCGCGGCGAAGTCTGCCTGCGGCCGGCTGAGCGTGACCCCGACGGCCCGGACGCCGTGGCGCTCGGCGGCGTAGCGGACCAGGCCGCCCCAGCCACAGCCGACATCCAGGAGGCGCTGGCCGGGCGCCAGGCGCAGCTTGCGGCAGATCAGCTCGAGCTTGGCTTCCTGGGCGAGATCGAGGGCGTCCGTCGGGGCGCCTGTCGGGGCCGTCGGGGTGGCCCCGTCCCCCTCGGCGCGGCCGGACCTGTCCCCGCCCTCGTCGGCGAAGTAGGCGCAGGAGTAGACCATCCGGCGGTCCAGCCAGAGCGCGAAGAAGGCGTTGCCGACGTCGTAGTGGAACCGGACGGCCGCCAGGTCACGGGCTCGCGAATGGGGGCGGCCGCGGAGCCGGGCGACGCGGCGGAGCGGGGCCGCCGGGGCCGCCCCCGCGCGGAGCGCGAGTGCCCAGCGCGCCAGTCGCCGGCGCTCGGGCCAGTCGAGGCAGCGGAGGTCGAAGGCTTCGCCGGCCGAGACGGCCGTGCCGATCTCCCCCTCGATCTCCAGGTCGCCGCGCAGGTAGGCCTCGCCGAGGGCGGTGGACGTCGGCGGCCAAAGGAGCCGGCCGACGGCGTCGGGCCCGGCGAGCACGACCCGCGCCGCCGCCGCGCCGCCGGCGAGCGGGACCGGCGGATCGCCCGCCAGGCTCAGCGAGAGCGGGGTCCCGGCGGGCAGCGTCCGGCCGAGCAGCCGCAGGACGCCCCGGGCCAGGCGCTCCCGTCGCGCCTCCCGACCGGCGGCGGGGGAGTCCCGGCGGTCCATCGGTGGCGTCAGCGGCACCGTCCGCCGCTCAGCGGACCTCGACGATCCGGTAGCGGACGGCGCCGGCCGGGACGGTGACGACGACCTCGTCCCCCGCCCGGTGGCCGAGCAGCGTCCGGCCGATCGGCGAGCTGTTCGAGATGCGGCCGGCCTCGGGGTCCGCCTCGACGGAGCCGACGATCGTGAAGGTCTCCTCGCCTTCGTGGTCGGAGGCCACGACCACCGTCGAGCCGAGGTCGACGAGATGCCCGCCGGCCACGTCGATCACGACGGCCCGCTCCAGGCGATCCTGGAGGGTCTGGATCCGGCCCTCGTTGAGCGACTGCTCGTGGCGGGCGGACTCGTAGTCGGCGTTCTCCGACAGGTCGCCCAGCTCGCGGGCGGCCTTGATGCGGCCCAGGATCTGGGGCCGGCGGACGGTGGAGAGGTCGTGGAGCTCCGCCCGCAGCGCGTCGAGGCCTTCGGCGGTCAGGGGGACGGCTTCGCGCGGCGGCCGAACGGGCGCGGCGGCCCGCGTCCTCCGCGCGTGAGTCCGCTCGGTCGCTCCCGCGGCGGTGGGCGCGGAGGAGCGACGCCGGACGCCGGTCCGCGCCGGGGCGGGTGAGGCGCTCGCCGGAGCCTGCCGTTCCGGCCCCCCCGGGGCCGGCCTTCGTTCCGTTCCGGTTTCCGTGGCCACGGCCCCTTCGATCCCGGTCGCCCGGCGCTCGCCGACCGCCGAGGTCTCGTTGGCCCAGGGCAGGATCGGTCCCGCCGTGGGGAGCCGGTTCGACGCCGTGGCGTCGACCCCCGCGGCAAAGGCCGCCAGGAACGCGTCGGCGTACTCCTCCGGCGCGTCGGTCTCGGCCCACCAGACCCGCAGTCGTTCGACCTCGCGCAGGGTCTTGAGCCACTGCCCGGCCGGGTTCGGCCTCGCCTCGCCGAGAGCGGTGCGCTGCATCGCCGCCAGCCGCGCGCCGATCGAGCGGGTGCTGTACCAGGCGTAGACGACCGTCTGGCCCGGCAGCCAGAAGGAGGCCAGGCGGGAGGAGAGCTCGCCCACCGTGGCCGGGCTGCCGTCGATGCGAAGCCCCGGCGTGCGCTCGAGCCAGGCCCGGAGAACGTCGGGATCGAGATTGGGATGCTGGCTCGGGGCACCGAGCTCGATGACGAAGATGCCCGGGCCGGAACTGCGGACCGGGCGTCCCCAGAGCACGGGGCCGTCCACGAAGAGTCCCAGGCCGCGGAGCAGGTCGGCGGCGCCCCGGGACGGTCGGGCGGCGGGACCGGGTTCGGACGTGATGGTCATGGGCGAACCGTCGCGCCTCGGCCCTGCCCTGTCAAACGGTGGCCGCGTCCGGGTCGGGCGCCGCGACCGACGGGCCGAACGATCGACGCGTCGGCGGGGCCCGCACCGCTACAACGGGGGACCGGCGGGCCGATGCGACAGCTCGACGAGGTGCTCCCAGTCGTGCTCGAGCATCCGCCGGAGGGCCTTGCGCAGGGTCCGCGGTCCGGCCGGCAGCTGCCGGACCTGCGCCCGCTCTTCGGGCGTCGTGCTCCGCAGGCGAGCCTCGACCAGCGGGACGGCGCGCAGCAGCGCGCCGGCGATCGGCAGCTCGCCGCGTTCGGCGGCCCCGGCCAGCCGGGAGAAGCCCGGAGCGCTCCCGAGGCCGGCCGCCAGGTACCCCCCGGTGGTGCCGAGGACGTGGAGGAGGATCGCCCGCTCGGTCCGGCCGCCCGCGGCGGGGCGGGCGTCGAGCTGCTCGTCGGTCCGGGCCGCGGCCCATCCTCCCAGCTCCTCGCGAAGCCCGCGGAACCGCCGGACGACCGCTTCGACCTCCGCCTCGCTCGCCGGCCCCAGGTCCGGCCCGAAGACCAGGTACGGCGACCCGTTGCCGAGCCACTGGCCCTCGGTGATGTGCTCCACCACGTGGGTCTCGAGGGCTGTCCCGGTTTCGACCGGCTCGCCGTGGCGGACCAGGAACCGCAGGTACGCCCGGATCGCCGCAGGCGTCGCGGCGATCGCCTCGTCGGTGGTGGCGCCCGTGGCGACACAGCCGAGCAGGTCGAGGACGTGGACCATCGTCTTGCGGAGGCGCGGGC
>JAJYJO010000057.1 GCA_021789435.1 Chloroflexota bacterium | reverse complement strand
AACCTCCGGCAACCCGCGAGCGCACCAGCGCACTGGCTGGCCATTCTCACCGCACGTGCGCAATTGGCCAGCCGGTCGGGGAGCGGTAGCGCCCCCCAGCTACTGCGCACAGCGCGCGCCCTAGCCGAGCGTCAACATGCTGCGCACTTCGCCGCAATCCTGGCGTTGGAGGATGCCGCGGCCAGAGACAGCCTGACATTCGACCGCGCCGTTGCAGTTCAGCTCGCGACCGACGCTGCCTACGTGAGCGCTGTTGCCGAAGTCGTGGCCCGTCGGCTGGACGATCTCGAACCAGCCACAGCGGCGGGCGTGCTAGGCGAAGCTCGACGGAGGCCTGCGAGATGGCGCGGCGCGCTTCGCCTGTCGATCGAGAGCGCGTCCGAGTCAACACGACTCATTGCTGGCAGGTGGCTGGACGAGATTGGCGACAGGCAAGACATCAGTCGACTCCGTTCCCTTGCGCGACAACTCCGGGCTCCGCATGCAGACCGAGCCCTCGGACGGGCATTGGCAAGACGTCTCGCGGATCGCGTCTTTGTGGAGGACCAAGGCCGCGTCTCGATCCGGGTGGGAACACGAACCACCCTTGGGACTGAGGTACGGAGGCGAGTCTTGGAACTGCTCTGTTACCTACTCACGCGGCCCGATCTGGCAGCAACAAGGGATCAAGTGTTGGAAGCGCTCTGGCCGGATCTCGCGCCCGCAGACGGCCTCAACTCCCTGAACCAGACCGTGTACTTCCTGCGACGTGTGATTGAGCCCGGCTACATTGAGGACCTCTCGCCGGGATACGTTCATAACGAATCCGAGCTTCTATGGCTCGACGGGGAGCTGGTAACGAGCAGAAGTGTCGTCTGCAGCGGCCTTCAGCGAGCTGCAAGACAAGATCCTTCACCTGACCGGATTGAAGCCGTGGCGCTGCAGTATCGGGGCCGCTTTGCGTTGGACTTCGCCTATGACTCATGGGCGGAGGCATACCGCGAGATACAACACAGTGCGTACCTGGAACTCATGGAGCGCGCGGTCGCCGCCGACACGCACTCCGGCCACTTCGACCGAGCAATTTCTCTCGCCCAGACGGCTGCCGCCGTCGACCCGGACGCCGAGCAGTTCGAGTACGCGCTCATCAAGCTCTACAGACTCACAGGGTCGCATGCAGCGGCGGCCGAGCAGTATTCCCACTATGCGGCTGTCTTGCGGGACCAGCTGGGCGCCGAGGCTCCTCCTCTCGAGTCGATTTGACCCCTCCGGCATGGGGAGGAGCGTTCTGAGTAGGTCAGGTGCCGTATTGACCACTCCTGCACCCGCACCTATAGTCCGCCTGCCCGTTGGTACCTTCGTACTACCGGGGACCGTCATCAACGCTCGGACGCGCCGATGCCTCGCCTGAAATGGGCACTTAGGGCGAGGCGGAGCGAGTAGTGCAACCGACCGACCCACAAGGCAGGTCGGTTTTCGTGTGTCTTTGACACGCGAAGGCCGCAGGAGGAACGAGCGTGCATCCGAACGCGACGATCAAGGGCTGGTAGGGGGAAAGGCGGTTACGGGGATCGACTGATGAGGACCCGGATCCTGCGGGTCATCGCGCTTCTAAGCGCGGTGGCTACAACCGCTCTCGCCGGAGGGGCTTCGCTCAAGGGCTTCTAAGTACGTTGGTCCTATCCCGGAGCTCGGAGCGAGGGTATACAGTTCGGGCTCTGGAGGGTTAGACGTACGGGTTCCCATATGCCCAGGTCCCTGAAGCTCTATATCGCTGGGGTCGCGACAGCCAGCGCAGTTGCGTTGGTGGGCGCGACCCTTGTGTTTCCCCCACGAGTTGCGATCGGGGTTCCGGGGCTACCCGGCCAACCTTGGACCGGCGTCCTGTTCTGGACGCTGATCACCATCCTCGCTTCGGCACTCCCGGTTCGGATGCCGACTGGTTCGCTGGTGACGGTATCGATCGCCCCGATCGTGGCGTCGATGGCCTTGGGCGGGCCGGCTGTCGCGGGTTGGGTCGCGGCCCTGGGCACCTTCGAGATCCGCGAGATCCGTGGACGCATCCCTTGGTATGGGACGGTCGCGAATCACGCAGCCATCGTCCTGCCTGCTGTCTGCGGAGGCCTCGCGACCGAATTCGCAGCCGGCGCCACTGGTGGCCGCGCAACCGACTTCCTACCGACGATCCTTGGCGCGGCCGTCTATTTCCTCCTGAATGCGCTCCTGGCGTCCATCCTCATCTCCCTCCGAAGTGGACAGACGCTGCCGGCGATCCTGCTGCGTGATGCTCGTGGGTTCTATCTGAACTCCTTCGCGTTGTCGCCGCTCGCGTGGCTAATGTGTCAGGTGTACCTGCTCGCGGGCTGGTGGGCCACGCTCCTGTTTGCGCTGCCGCTGTACACGACGCGGGTGGCCTACCACCAGTTCGTCGAGATGCGCGAGATGTTCACCCAGACGGTCGACGCTCTGGCGGGCGCGGTGGACAAGCGCGATCCGTACACGGCGAACCACAGCCGCAACGTCCAGGAGATCTCCGTGGAGATCGGGCGGGTCATGAAGCTGTCGGAGGCGGACCTGCAGGCCCTCGAGTGGGGCGGCCTGCTCCATGACGTCGGCAAGATCGGCGTGCCCGACAACGTCCTCCTGAAGCAGGAGCGCCTGACGCGCGAGGAGCGGATGATCATGAACGCCCACCCGGTCAAGGGGGCGGAGATCATCGCGCCGGTCAACAAGCTGGCGGCGGAGCTGCCGATCATCCGCCACCACCACGAGTGGTTCAACGGCTCTGGCTATCCCGATCGCCTGATCGGCGACGAGATCCCGCTGCTTGCGCGTGTCCTCCACGTCGCGGACGCGTTCGAGGCGATGACGGCGGCGCGCCCCTACCGGATGAAGCCGCTCTCCGCCGAGCAGGCGGTCGCGGAGCTGCGCAAGTTCGCCGGGATCCAGTTCGATCCGTCGATCGTGGATGCCTTCGTCAAGACGAGGTGGGCCGCAGGTGTGGCCGATCCCGGACGGAACGTGGAGCGCCCGGTCCTGTCGCTGGCCCAGGCGGCAGGGCGAATGGCCAGCCAGGTGACCACGACCACGGACGGGGCGACGTCTGCAGGCGGAATGGCCTGACCGGGCGCGCCGTCCGCTTGGCGGGATACCGGGGACCGGGGGGCGGCCGGCGAGGAAGGCGGCCGGTCGGGGAAGGCGGCGGAGGCCAGTCCCGGCGACGGCCGGCGGCGCGAGGTGGCAGCGGCGAGAGGGGTTGGCGCCGGTCGCGGCCGCGATGGTGTCGCTTCCCGGACGCGAGGGGCGGTCGGCCGCCACGTATGCTGGCGCGGTGCAGGACGGGCGGCTGAGCGTTCGGAACGAGGCGCCCCGGGGACGGTCCTCCGGGCGGCTCGGCTGAGGCGTGCTCCTCGGCGGCGTAGCGCTCGGGCTCGTCATGGGCCTCCTCGCCGGAGGCCGGCCGGAGCACCTCTTCGCGGTCCGCCTGCGCTGGCTCGGCCTCATCTTCGCGGCGGTCGTCGTCCGCTTCGTCACGGAGGCCGCCCTCGAGCGCGGAGCGGAGCCCGGGACGGCGCTCCGGATCCTGCTGCTGTGCGGCTCGTACGGCCTGCTGGCCGCGGGCCTCTGGGTCAACCGTCGCCAGCCCGGGCTCGCCGTCGCCTTCGTGGGCATCCTCGCCAACGGGCTGGCGGTCCTGGCCAACGCCGGCTGGATGCCGATCTGGCAGCCGAGCCTGCTCGCCGCCGGTTTCAGCGCGGCCGACGTCCACAACGGCTTCCACACCATCCTGCCGGCGTCCCTGGACACCGCGTTCCTGCTCCACGCCGGACCCCTGGCCGACGTGATCCCCGTTCCTTTCCCGGTGATCCAGAACGTGGCCTCCATCGGCGACGTCCTGCTGGGCACGGGCCTGGCCTTCTTCCTCTTCGCGATCGTCGTCCGCGTCCCCGGCGAGCCCGACACGCAACCGCCCCCCGAGGGCGTGGCGATGGCCGGCCTGGCCGGCGCCGTCCGCCTGCCGCGGACCATCGAGGCGGCGGTCGCCGGCCGGACGATCCGGGCCGAGACCGGCCTGGTGCCCGGCCTGGCCGAGGCCGCCGCCCTCGACCGCCCGTTCGTCCTGGGCGGGCCGGGATTGGGTCTGGCCGCCCCGGCGCTGGCCCCTCTCCCGGTCGACGTGGACGATCTGGTTGCCCTGCCCCGCCGGGCCGCCATCCCGACGGAGGCGCCCCTGGCGCGGGTCCGCCGCCATCCCTACGTCCGGCTGGCCCTCAACGGCTCCTTCTCGGCGCTCTGGGTGGGCCAGCTGATCAGCCTCTTCGGCGACCGGGTCAACCAGATCGCCCTGGCCGCCCTGGTCTGGGCGCAGACCGGGTCGGCGGCCGCCATGGGCCTCGTCTTCGTGGCGGCGACCCTGCCCAACCTGCTGCTCGGGCCCGTGGCCGGGACGCTGGTGGACCGCTGGGACCAGAAGCAGGTGATGGTCGTGAGCGACCTGCTCCGGGCGTCGCTGGTCCTGCTGGTGCCGATCGCGGCGGCCACCGAGATCGCGCTGGTCTATCCGCTGGTCTTCGCCGTGACGGCGATCTCCATCTTCTTCCGGCCGGCCCGGACGGCCATCCTGCCGCGGATCGTGGGGTCGGGCGAGCTGATGACGGCCAACTCGGCCGCCTGGGTCGGCGAGACGATGGCCGACGTGCTGGGCTACCCGCTGGCCGGCCTCTTCGTGGCGTTCCTGGGAGGCGGGCTTGCCCTCGCCTTCTGGGTGGACGCGGCCACCTACGTCGCGTCGGCGCTGCTGGTCACGACGATGGCCGTGCCGGCGCTGCTGGCCGCGGCCGCCGGCGTGGGCGGGATCGGCGCGGGGTTCCGCGAGGAGATGCTGGCCGGCTGGCGCTTCCTACGCCGCGAGCCGCTGCTGCTGGCGAACACGCTCCAGGGCGTGGCCGGGCAGTTCAGCTCCGGGGCCCTGATCGCCCTGACCTACGTCTACGCCAGCGAGGTGATCCGCGGGCCCGTGGACACGACCACCGTCTACGCCTTCCTGGAGACGGGCGTTGGGCTGGGCAACCTGGTCGGCGGCTTCCTCCTGGGGCTGGTAGGGGCGCACCTGGCGCGGGGGCGGACGGTCGTCCTGGGCTACGTCCTGTTCGGGCTCTGCCTGACGGCCCTGCCGGCCACCGGCTCGGCGCTCGTCGCCTTCGCGCTGATGCTGGGGGTTGGGGTCGCCAACATGATCTTCGTGATCCCGAGCCAGACGCTCTTCCAGGAGCGCACGCCGCCCGGCATGATCGGGCGGGTGGTCGGGATCCGATTCTCGCTCGTCTTCGGGTCCATGACGCTGGCGATGGCGGTGGCCGGGGTGCTGGCCCAGGCGGTCGGCGTGGGTGCGGTCCTGTTCGGCTGCGGGGTGCTGACGCTGGCGGCGGGCCTGGGGGGCCTGCTGGTGCCGGCGGTGCGGGAGGCGTGAGACTGGCCTGGCCGAGGCCGTCGGTGGCGGCCGGGCCGGTCGGTCGCGAGGCCGGCCGTTCGGTACACTGGCGCCCGCGTGCCGATTGCCTGAGGAGAGCCAGCAACAGATGACGGACGGGAACCGAGGGGAGCCCGAGGAGCTCGAGGGCGCGGAGCCGGACGAGTTCCAGGGCGAGGAGTTCGAAGGGGGCGCCGAGGAAGAGGAGCCGGACGAGGCGTTCGAGGAGGCCGAGGGCGAGGCGCCCGCGGAACCCGAGACGCGGCGCGGGGCCCGGCGCGAGGCCGGTCGCGAGGCCGCCGCGGGCGTCCCTCCCCGGAGAGGCGGGCCCCGTCGCGGCGAACGCGGTCCCAAGGCGGCCCCGACGCCCTCCGAGCTCGCGGTCCACGTCGACGACCGCATCTCCGCGGTCTTCGCGGCGGTCGCCGCGATCTGCCTGATCGGCGTCCTCTTCTACGCCCTGCTGCTCGGCAAGGGCGGGCTCCTGACGGAAGGCGCGGCCACGCCATCGCCCTCTGCCGTCGCCTCGGCCTCCGTGGCGCCGAGCGGCGCCGCCAGCGGGGCGCCGAGTGCGGCGCCGTCGGCCGGCGCGAGCTCATCCGTGAGCGCGTCGCCCGGCGCTTCGCCGGCCGCCAGCCCGTCGGCGACCTCGGCCGCGTCACCCTCGGCGTCATAGCCGGCCGGCCATGACCGCCGGCTCCACGTCGCGGCGTCCCGTGAGACTGGAGCCGCTGCGGCGGTTCGTGGCCGGCCACCGCCGCCTGGTCACGATCGGCCTGCCCACCCTGGTCTGCGCCGGCCTTGCCGTGCTGGAGCTGGCGGGGATCGTGCCCGGTGGCCACGACGCGTACGTCTACTGGCAGACGGAGCCGGCCGATCCCTACCGGCAGTGGCTGATCTCCACCGACGGCTTCAAGTACACACCGGCCTTCGCGCAGGCCATGTTCCCGCTCCACGAACTGCCGTGGCCGGTCTTCCTGGTCCTGTGGGCTGCGCTGCTTGGAGCGGCCCTGGGCTGGCTGTTCGGCGCCCTCGGCCTGGTGGCCCTCCTGCTGCCGCCGATCCTGCTCGAGGTCCTCCTCGGCAACATCCACCTGTTCCTGGCCGTGACACTCGCCGTTGGGCTCGGCTGGCCGGCCGTCTGGCCCTTCGTCCTGCTGTCCAAGCCGACGCTCGGCGTGGTGCTCCTCTGGTTCGTCATCCGCCGTGAGTGGCGGGCGCTGGCCGTCGCGCTGGGCGCGACCGCGGCTATCATGGCCGTCTCCGCGCTGATCGCCCCGGACCAGTGGGCCACCTGGCTGACGCTGCTGAGCCGGCACGAGGACGACTCGTCCCTGGGTCTCCTGCCGCTGCCGCTGGTCGTACGGCTGCCGATCGCGGCACTGCTCGTGGCCTGGGCCGCCCGGTCGAACCGGCCGTGGCTGTTGCCGGCTGCGGCCTGGATCGCCCTGCCGATCGCGCACTGGACCGGGCTCGCGCTGCTGCTCGCGGTGCCGCGGATCCGCGCCTGGCAGCTGAGGAGCGGCGGCCAGGGCGCCCGGCCAGGGCCGGCCCTGCTGCCGGCGTAGGCCGCGGCGGCATCGGGGGACCGGCACGCGCGACCGGCGGGCGATCCACGGGCGCGCACGGGCCGCCGCGGTCGATCGTCTCGCTATACTCGGCCGACCATGGCACACGTCTTCGTCGCGCCCCACCCGGACGATGTCGCCCTGAGCTGCGGCGGGCTGATCGCGAGCCTGCGCGAGCTCGGCCAGAACGTCACGATCGTGACCGTCTTCTCCGGGGCGGGCCCGGCGGGGGGGGCGGAGCCGACGTCGCTCTCCGCCTACCAGCGCGAGGCGCTCGGCTTCGGGACCAAGACCCTCTGGCCGCTCGGCGAAGCCTTCAACCCGGCCAACCTCCCGAACGACTTCGCCGTCGGCGACGGGGAGGGCAGGCGCGCACCCTGGGAAGCCGACACCGACCGCCTGAACGAGACCCAGGCCGAGGCGGACCAGGCGGCCAAGCGCTTCTGGCAGCGCTCGTCCTGGTATCGCCGGGCCGACATCCACAACCGCCCCCTCGCCGGCCAGCCGCTCATGGACGAGCTGCCGACCCAGGGCGCGGTGCTCACGACCGAGCTGACCGAGGCCGAGGCGGCCGGCGACCTGATGGCCGCCCGCCGGCTGGAGGACGAACGCTTCGCCTACTTCAGCGAGGCCTCCAGCGTCTTCCTGGACCTGCCCGACGCGGTCTTCCGCGGCTACGAGGGCGACGAGCAGCTGCTGTCGGGGCCGCGGCCGGACGACAGCGCGCCCTACGAGATCGTCCGCCGGGAGGTGGCCCGGCTCGAGCCCCAGAAGGTCTACTTCCCGCTGGGCGTGGGCAACCACGTGGACCACCAGCTCCTGCGCGAGGTCGGCGTCTCCCTGCTGGGCGAATCGGACCGCTGGGTGATGCCGGGCCCGGACTGGGCCGGCCGGGTCGTCTTCTACGAGGACTTCCCGTACGCCTGGTGGGGCGGCTTCGGGCAGCTCGACGACCTGCCGCCGGGCGCGCTCGCGGGACTGCCGGAGGGCGTGACGCTGGTACCGGAGTACGGTGACATCAGCGACATGCTGGAGCGCAAGATCAACGGCGTCCGGCTCTACGGAAGCCAGCTGGACCGCCTGTTCGGGGGAGAGCGGCAGATGGGCGAGGCCGTCCGCGGCTACGGCGCCAAGATCGGCCGCCTCGGCGGTCTCGACGGCCCCGGCGAGCGCTACTGGAGCTCGGCCCGGCTGTAGAGGGCTCGCGACGGCTTCCGGCGGGCGCTGCGGCGCGATCGGCGCGGTGTAGCGTACGGGCGAACGTCCCCCCGGGGAGGAGCATGGAACGCCGACTCCCGACGCTCGGGGCCCTGGCGCGGCCCGACCTGCGGCCCAGCGAGCGCGCGCTCGGCCCGCGCTTCCTCGGCCTGGTGGCGCTGGCCGCGGTCGGCGGGGCGCTGCTCCTGATCGTGGCCCTGGCGCGCTGGGGCGAGCCGTCCGACGAGCACGCCTACTGGCTGGCCGGCTGGCACCTCCTCAACGGCCAGGCGGTCTACGAGCCCGGGGCCGGCGCGGCCACGCCCTACGCCTTCTGGTACCCGCCCATCGTGGCCCAGCTGATGGCCCCCATCGCGGCCGTGCTGCCCTCGCCAGTCTTCAGCGCCGCCTGGACGGTGCTCCTGCTCGGTTGCCTCTGGTGGCTGGGCGGCCGCCGGCCCCTCGTGGCCCTGGCCCTCGTGGCGTTCGTGCCGGTCGCCGTCGAGCTCTGGTTCCGCAACGTCCAGCTGGTCCTGGCGGTGCTGGTGGTGCTGGGCCTCCGACGCTGGCCCTGGGCCTTCGCCGTGGGGGCCGCCACCAAGATCGCGCCGGGGCTCGGCATCGTCTACCTCGCGGCGCGCGGGCGCTGGCGGGACGCGGCGCTGGCGACGGCCATCGGCGTCGGCCTCCTCGCCGTCAGCTTCGCCCTTTCGCCGGGGCTCTGGACAACGTACGGGCAGGTGCTCGCCGGGCGCGGCCCGGCCGACGCGGCGAGCCTGCTGCCGGTCCCCTACGCGCTGCGCGCGATTGTGGCCCTCGTCCTGGCGATCGTGGCAGGGCGGCTCCCCCGGCGCTGGGGCGAGATCCTCCTGGTGGTCGCCGTGGTGGTCGGCTCGCCCACCCTCTGGACCACCACGCTGAGCATGCTGATCGCGATCGTGCCGCTGCTGCGAACGCCGCCTGCCGTCGGGCGCCCGCTCTCGAACCAGATGGCAGCCTGATGCGCCCCGGTCGCCTGCACCGGGGCTGGTTCGTCTTCGCGATCGGGGTGGCCGCCCTGATCGTGACCCTGACCGTCTACTTCGAGCGCGGGTTCGTCCCCGGCGACGCGATCGTCTACCTGGCGGCCGGCGAGCGGCTCAACGCCGGCCACCAGCTCTACGCCCTCATGCCCGGCGACCGACCGGTCGGCCTCAAGCCACCGTACTGGACCGTGCCCCTCCTCTCGCCGCCGCTGATCGGGGTGGTCTTCCGACCGCTGGCCGCCCTCCCCGGCGACCTGGGCGCCTACCTCTGGTGGATGCTGACGATGGCCGCCATCGCCGCCTCGGTGCTTTTGCTGGCGGCGCGCCGACCGGGCCTCACCGGCACCGCCCTGCTGGTCCTCGGCATCCCGCTCACCTACGAGATCGGGGTCGGCAACGTGAACGGCCTGCTGCTGCTCGGGGCGATCGGGGCCTGGTGGCTGACGCGGCAGGACCGCGACGGCGCCGCGGGCGGTCTCGTCGGCCTCATGATCGCCCTCAAGCTGACCCCGGCGGTCCTGGCCCTCTGGCTCCTCGTCGAGCGGCGGTGGTGGGCGCTCGGGGCGGCCATCGCCGCGGTCCTGGCCGCCGTGGTCGTCACCTCGCTGGGCGCCGGCTTCCAGGCCAACCTCGACTACCTGGGCGTGATCCGCCAGACGAACGTGACGGGCTCGAGCGACCTGAGCCTCGCCGGCATGGCCCGCTTCGTCGGCCTGTCGGCGGACCTCGCTCGCTGGCTGCCGGCGGTCGCGCTCCTCCTCTGCCTGGCGACCATGACCGCGCTGCGGGGCCGACCGGGGGCCAGCTTCTCCGTCGCCATCGCGGCCTGGGTGGTCGGCTCGCCGGTCGACAACATCAACACGTTCGCCCTGCTGCTGGCCGCCCTGGCACCGGCGGCCTGGCCCACGATCGCGACGAATGCGGAGGCTCTCCACCGCCTGGGTCGCGCCTCGCCGGGGCTGAGCCGGCCGTCAGGCGGGTGACGCCTCTTCGGCGATCGTTGCCACGCGCAGGTGGTAGTGCCAGGTCATCACCAGGCCGGCCAGCGAAGCCGGGATGGTCCCGGCCAGGTGGAGCAGCACGATCGCGGCAAGCGACGCCTCCGGATCGAAGCCGAGGGCCACGAGCAGCGTCATGCCCACGAACTCGTAGGTGCCCAGCGAGCCGGGGGCGGCCGGGATCGCCGTGGAGAGGGCCACGCCGGCCATCACGAAGGCGGCCTGCAGCGGGTCCAGGTAGACGCCGACGGCGCGGGCGACGGCCGCCAGGGCGACGACCGCGAGCAGGAAGGCGCCCAGCGTCCAGCCCACGACCGTGAGCAGGCCGGCGGGCGTCCGGACCGCGTCCGCGCCGGCGACGAGCCGGACGAAGCCGTCGCGCGCCAGGGCCACCGGACGGCTGCGCGCCAGAGCCGGCCCGCGCAGCGCGAAGGCCGCGGTCGCCAGGGCGCCCAGCCCGAGCGCGGCGGCGGCGCAGACCCAGAGCGCGGTGGCGACCAGGGGAGCGCCCCCGCTGACGGCCAGGCCCAGCAGGAGGGCGACGGCCAGGATCGCCAGCCCGTCCACCAGGCGCTCCAGGAGCACCGTCCCGAGCGTCGCCAGGCGGGGTACGCCGAAGGTGGTGCCGGCCAGGTAGGCCCGGGCCACGTCTCCCAGGCGGACCGGCAGCAGCGTGTTGGCGAAGTAGCCGATGCAGAGGTAGGCCAGCGAGCGCAGGTACGGCACGGCCTTGATCGGCCGCAGCAGGTACTGCCAGCGCCAGGCCCGGGCGCAGATCTCGAGGCAGGCGAAGAGCAGGCCGATCGCCAGGCCCGCCGGTGCGGCCCTCCCCAGGGCGGCCACGACCCCGGCCAGGTCCACCCGCGAGAGGGTGACCAGGACGAAGGCCAGGCTGACCAGCAGGCCGCCGACGACGCGGACCGCGCGCCGCTCAGCAAGCTCACGGACGGTGGTCACCGCTGTCAGCCGGCCCTCGGCACGGCCGCCGCGGCGGCCGTCGCCTGCTGGGCTAGGCCGCTCTTCTCGAACCATTCGACGGTCTGCCCGATCCCCCGCTCGAGGGTCACCTGGGGCGCCCAGCGCAGCATGCGTCGGATCTTCTCGATGTTGACGACGCGCCGGCGGATGTTGTCCACGTCGCGGCGGTCGATATGCTCCGCCTGCAGCGGGCGGCCGGTCACGCGGGAGATCACGTCCACCAGGTCGTTGACCGACGTCTCCACGCCGGTCCCGACGTTGAAGACCTCGCCCTCGGCCCGCGGATGCGTCGCGACCAGCAGGGTGGCGTCCACGGCATCGCCGATGAACGTGAAGTCCCGGGTCTGGCCGCCGTCGCCGTGGATGGAGAGCGGCCGCCCCTCGTAGGCGGCGGTCATGAACTTGGAGACGACCCCGCAGTAGGGGTTCTCCGGCCGCTGTCCGGGGCCGTAGACGTTCGAGTAGCGGACGGCCGCCACCGGCAGGCCGTAGCTCTCGTAGAAGGCGAGCCCGTAGTGCTCCCCCGCGAGCTTCGACACGGCGTAGGGCGAGAGCGGGACCAGCCCGTCGTCCTCGTTGATGGGGATGGAGCGCGGGTTGCCGTAGACCGACGCGGAGGAGGTGTAGACGACCCGCTCCACGCGCGACTCGCGGGCGGCCAGGAGGACATTGAGCGTGCCCCCGATGTTCGTCGCGAAGTCGTCCCGCGGGTTGGCCGTGGAGGCGACGATGTTGCGCGCCGCCAGGTGGAAGACGAGGCCGTGGCGCGCCACCAGGTCGCGGACGAGCGGCTCGTCGGTGACGGAGCCCTCCACGAACTCCGCGCCGGCGGGGATCGCGTCCGTCCGGCCGGTGAAGAGGTCGTCCAGGACCGTCACCCGGCCGCCCGCCTCCACCAGGCGGCGGACGAGCATCGAGCCGACGAAGCCGGCGCCGCCGGTGACGAGGATGCGGCGACCGCCGAAGGCACGCTCCAGCGAGATCATCAGTGCTTCACCCCGAATCGCAGCAGGATGGCCGGCCGGAAGAGGCGCCACCAGTCGCGCAGGCCGCGCATCTTGGTGTAGGCCTCCTGGCGGTGGTAGCGGACGGTGACCGGGTGCTCGGTCACCCGGTAGCCGCGGCGGATCGCCTTGTAGAGCAGGTAGGGCTCCAGGTCGTAGCTGTCGAGCCAGGCCTGGCGGAGGTTGATGGCCGGATCGGCCAGGAGGCTCGAACGGAAGACGCGGAAGCCGTTGGTGGCGTCGCTCACGCGATGGAGGGCCAGGAGGCTGAAGACCGCCGAGTAGACCTGCGTGCCGAGCCCGCGCCCGCCGCTCGCCCCCTCCACCCGGCCACCGGCCATCCAGCGCGAACCCTGGACGTAATCGGCGCCTGACGAGAGCGCCGCCTCGAGCGCGCCGACGAGGTCGGTCGGCTCGTGCTGGTCGTCGCCCGAGAGGAGCGCAAGCCACGGCCGTCCCCGGCCCAGCCCGGCCTCGAAGCCGGTCCGGATGGCGGCTCCGACCCCCTGCCGGCGCGCGTGGCGCAGGACGAGCGCGGCGCCATGGGCCCGCGCCTCGTCGCCCGTCCCGTCGGAGGAGCCGTCGTCCACCACGATCGCCTCGAACCGCCCGTCCCGCGGCAGCTTGTCCAAGACGCGGCCGATCTTGCCCGCCTCGTTGAGCGCCGGGATGACGACGGCGACGAGCGGCTCGGACGCGCCCACGGTCGGGGCCGACCCGGGATTCGCGTCTGGCGCTGTTGCGGGAACGGGCATGACGGGGCGTCCCTCCGGCAGGATGGCCACCACCTTGCCCCACGTGGGGCATCCTGGCAACAGGCCGATGGTACCGGTCTTCCGGCCTCGGGTGGAGGGGTTCGGCCGGCCCCAGACCATCGGGCCATACCGGCCGCTCGGCCTCCGACTACCATCCGCCGCGGAATGCCTGCTCGAACGACCTGCGCCAGCGTGACCGTCGGGTGATCCCCAAGCCCGCGGCAACGGCCGTCTCGACCATCCCGGGCTGGCGCGTCATCGAGCGCCTGGGGCCGCTCCGGGTCCTGCGCGTGACGGCGGCCGCGTACTTCGCCGCGCACCTCCTGCGGATCGCGATCTTCGACGCCCCCGAGTTCCTGCGGCCGTGGCGCGTCAGCAGCGACGTCTCCACCTACTACGCCGCCGGCCTTCGCCTGGACGTGGGCCACCCTCTCTACGCCCTTTCCCCCGGCGACTGGCCGGTGCCGCTCTTCCCGCCGGCAGTCTCCTACCCCTTCCTCTCGCCCCCCTTCATGGCCGTCCTCTGGCGCCCGCTGTCGCTGCTGCCGGCGGACCCGGTCATGACCGTGTGGTGGCTGATCGGGGGGATCCTGTGCGCGGCGACCGTCCTGTGGACCATCCGCGCGGGAAGCGCGATCGCGGTGGCCGGCGTCATCGTCCTCGCCCCCTTCCTGGCCAGCACAACGCTGTCCGGGGACGTCAACGCCTATCTCGTGCCCCTGCTCTTCGCCTGCTGGTGGTCGAGCGCCGCCGGTCGCGACGGGGCCGCCGGCGCCCTGGCCTCGCTCGCCAGCGCGATCAAGCTGACGCCGGTGAGCCTCGCCTGGTGGCTCCTCGTCCGCGATCGACGTCGGGGCTTCGCGGCCTTCGTCCTGACCTCGGCCGGCCTGGCGGGGTTCAGCCTCCTCGGCGCCGGCCTGGACAACCACCTGACATACCTGACCGTCTCGCGGAGCGTGGGCGCCGATGCCCTGAGCCCGTTCAGCGTCCCGGAACTCCTGCGCGCCGCCGGCCTGGAGGCGCTCGCCCCGCTCGCCATCCCCGGCGTGGCCGTGGCGAGCATTGCGGCGATCTGGGCGCTGCGCCGCCGGCCGAGGGCCTCCTTCGCCGCGGCGGCCGTGGCTGCGGTCTTCGTCAGCCCCGTCGTCCACGCCGTCACCCTGTCGCTCCTGCTGGCCGCCGTGGCGCCGGCCGTGCCGCTCCCCGGTTGGCCTCGGCGCACGTAAGGATCTCCCATCCGTCGGGCAGGCGGTACAGTCGCAGCGAGTCGCCCACGGGGAGAAGCAGCATGAGTAGGGCGTCGGCCTCGGGGACTTACGGTTGGCGTGTCGTCGTCCGCCTCGGCGGACCGGAGGGCGTTGTCCGACTCCTGGCGGTCTTGCTGCTCGTCGGGCTGACCCTGGAGATCGCGCCCTGGTTCGTCGCACCGACCGCCATTGGGGGCGACGTCTCCAACTACTACGCTGCCGGACTCCGGCTGAACGCGGGCCACCCCCTGTACGCACTTTCCGCTGGGGACCGTCCCGTTCCGATCATCTCGCCCTACTGGACCGTGCCGCTCCTGTCTCCGCCCCCCATCGCAGTCCTCTGGCGGCCCCTCGCGGTACTCGGCGACGTCTCGATGCTCCTATGGTGGCTCGCGAACTTCGCCGCAACTGTCGTCGCCATCGCATACATGATCCTGCGAGCACGCGTGGCGGGACTTGCCGTCATCTGCGTCCTGAGCCCGGCCCTGGTCTTGAGCGCGCTCTCGGGCAATGCCGTCGGCCTCCTGCTGGCCGCGCTCGTCGGCGGGCTGGCCGCTCGGCGACGCGGGCGGTCCGAGTGGTTCGGTACTGCGATCGCGGTCGCCGCGGCCGTGAAGGTGGCGCCCCTGGCGTTGGTCTGGGTCCTGATCGTCCAGCGCGATCGCCGAGGCATGAAGGGTTTCGCGGTGACAGGATCTCTGATTGCAGTGGCCAGCTGGGTTGGCGCGGGTGCGTTCAACTGGCTCGCCTACGTAGACGTTGTTCGATCGGCGCCGACCGCCGCCACGCCACTGAGCCTGCCGTCCTTGCTCGGGCTCCCGACGATCCCGACCCTGGCGGTCCTGTTGGCCGTTTGCAGTGCTGCGGCGTCCGTTCGCCCAGCCTGGGCGTTGCCGCTGATGACGGTGCCCGCGGCCCTGTGCACACCGGCGGTCTACTTCGAAGCCCTGGCGTTGTTGAGTATCGGGACGGTGCCTGTTGGCCTCATGCCGGCGATGTCCCCCGGGATGACATCCGGTCACCCACTTCGACCACCATCGGCTGGCTCGAAGCGTCCGGCCAGACCAGCGGCGCCAGGACCGCCAGCGGGATGACCAGGGTGTTCGGGTAGAGCGCCGGAGTGCCGAGCGTCATCGCCAGGATCGCGACGGCGAACGAGAGGGCCGGCCGATGCCGCAGTACGACGGCACCAACGAGGCCGGGCAGGAAGACGAGATCCGGGAGGTAGGCCGCGATGGAGCGCGACAGACCGGCCGCCTGGGCGAGCCCGCCGACGCTGAACGGGCTGGCGCCGCTGGTCGCCGTCCGAGCGGCGATCCCCAGGTAGTCGAGATGGGCGGCCAGCCCGGCCCCGAGCAGGCTCACGCCGAGGACCGCGACGCCGGTGCCAACGAACCAGGCCAGGTACCGTGGTCGGTCCACCGGCCGCAGGGCGGCCAGGGCCCAGATGGCGAGGACGAGCGGCGTGAGCTTGATCGCCACCATGACGGCGGCCAGGGCGCCGAGCGGCCCGGGACGCCTGCCAAGGAAGAGGAACCAGGCCAGGAACGCCGCCCCCAGCAGGGCCCCGTCGACATTGCCCACCATCAGCTGGAAAGAGAGGGGGAGGTCGAAGACCAGCAGGGCGATGCCGACCACGAGCGGCCGCCGCCGCCCGGCCAGGCCCAGCGGGATCGCCACGCAGGCACCCGTGAAGAGCAGCCAGGCCGGGACACCAAGCTCGCCCGGCAGCGCCGCCAGCGGCCGCCAGAGAACCGCGATCGGTGGCGGCGACAGCAGCGGCACCGTCCAGTAGGGGGCCCAGTTGATGATCGGCCGGTCGCCCGCCTGCAACGCGTAGAGCGCGTGCCCGGCATTGAGCCGCTCGCCCGCGGCAAGGTAGGTGATCGCGTCCGCCGGTTGGCTGCCCATCTGGGCCCGGGTCCACACCAGAAGGGCGAGCAGCACCAGGGCGACGAGGACAAACGCCCATCCCAAGCGGGCCCGGACGTGGAGTCGGGACTCCAGCCCTTGCGCTGCCGGTGTCGCCATGGCCGGATGGTATGTCGGGGCGGAAGCCCCGCCGTCAGCCGGCGGCCAGCTCCGCGCCGCGGACGGCCAGGACCCCCTCGTCGTAGAGGCCCTCGATCGCCCGGACCATCAGCTCGATGCAGAAGCGCTGGTGGACCAGGTCGTGGCCGGCCCGGGCCAGGGTGTCGGCGTAAGGGTGGTCGGTCAGGAGGCGGACCAGGGCCGCCGCCAGGGCGGGCGCGTCGTGGTGCGGCACGAGCAGGCCGGAGACCCCGTCGTCGACCATCTCCGGGATGCCGCCAACGTTGGAGGCGACCACCGGCCGCCCCAGGGCCATCGCCTCCAGGATCGTCAGGCCCTGGGCCTCGCGGTAGGAGGGGAGGACGGCCACGTCCAGGGCCGCCGTGACCGCCGGGACGTCGTCGCGCCGGCCGGTGAAGACGACCGTCCCGGCGATCCCGAGCCGCTCGGCCAGCTCGGCCAGCGCCTCGCGCCGGCTCCCCTCGCCCACCACCAGCAGGCGCGCCTCCGGCACCGCCGCGACCACCGCCGGCCAAGCCTCGAGCAGCGTCGGGTGGCCCTTCTCCGGCTCGAGCCGGGCGACCACGCCGACGACCTGCGCGCCGGGCGGCAGGCCGTACTCGTCGCGCAGCGTGCAGCACGGTTCCTGGTGGTCGTAGCGCTGGAGGTCCACCCCGTTGTGGATGAGCGAGATCGGCGCCCCGCGTCGACCCTCGTCGGCGATCTTGCGCTCGATCGCCCGCGAGACCGCGATCAGGCGGTCCATCGACGGCGTCAGGGCCCGCAGCCGTTCGCGGTCCTCCAGCGAGCGGATCCGGCTGGAGTGGACCGTGGAGATGACCCACGGCCGCCGCTTGCGGTACTCGGCCAAGCTGAGGGCGGCCCGCGTGCCGAGCACCTCCGCCCGGTACATGTGGTTGTGGACCACGTCCGGCCGGAGCTCGCAGAGCAGCTCGGTCAGGGTCGCCGCGGCCATGCTGTCGTCGGGCTCCTCGATGACGTGGACCGGGAAGCCGGCCCGCTCCAGGCGGCGGACGCTGCTGCCGGCGGAGAGCGCGACGATCGTCACGTCGTAGCGCTCGCGGTCCATCCGGGTGACCAG
>JAJYJO010000145.1 GCA_021789435.1 Chloroflexota bacterium | reverse complement strand
GTCGGGCGTGGACGAGCTGCCTGCGGCGACGAAGGCGCTCGACACGTACGAGGAGCTCGGCTTCGGCCGCCTCCCGGTCTGCATGGCCAAGACGCACCTGTCGCTGAGCCACGACCCGGCCCGGAAGGGCCGCCCATCCGGGTTCCGGGTCCCGATCCGGGAGGTCCGCCTCTCAGCCGGGGCGGGGTTCGTGACCCCGCTCCTGGGCGAGATGCGGACCATGCCGGGGCTGCCGTCCCATCCGGCCGGGGAGAAGATCGACATCGATGAGAACGGCGAGATCGTCGGCCTGTTCTGAGGCGATCCGCGCACGAGGGCATCGGCGGGTCCTGCCCGCCAGCACGAGGAGACGATGATGGCAGACGCACCGGTCTCTGCCGCCGACCTGCAGGGGTTCCACCTCTTCGCCGGCCAGCCCGAGCCCGACCTGTCGGGGCTCGCGTCGGCCGCCCGGTACCGGCGCCTGGCCGACCGCGAGGTCCTGGCGGTGCGTGGCGAGCGGTCGACCGACGTCGCCCTGGTCGTGTCCGGCCGGATCGCCCTCTACGTGGAGCACGAGGGCCGATCCGTGCTGGTCATGACCCTGGGACCCGGCGACATGCTCGGCTGGTCGATCCTGCGGGAGGATCCGGCCGCGCTCACCACCGCTCGGTCGTCCGGGCCGACCGAGCTGATCGAGATCCCCGCGGACCGGCTGCTCGATGCGGTCACCGGGTGCACACCGATGGCCCAGACCCTGGTCAGGCGGCTCTTCGGGATCGCCGCCGACGACCTCGAGGCGACGCGCGCCCAGTTGCTGCGGCTGGGGCGGGAGGGTCTGATCACCGCCGGTTGACTTCGCCAGCACGAGGACTTCTCTGGGTACAACCGGACCCCTGTGCTTGACCAGGCGCGGACGGCGGCCGATGCTCGAAGGATGGAGGGACAGGAAGACCAGATGGCAGAGCCCCAACCGCTTCGGCTGCTCCACGATCCGGCGACTCTCCGGCCGAGCTCGCTCAGCTACCTGCGCAAACGCTCGACCGAGGAGATCGTCACGTCGCTCAGGCCCGATGGGCCGGACCCGCTGATCGTCCGCGACGATGGGACGTCATGAGCGGCAACACCCGGGTCTTCATCCTCATCGAGCGGGGCTACCCGGTGGACGGCCTGCCCCGCGTGCCCTACAAGAGTTGAGCCGAAGCCGCCGTCCGTCGCAGCCAGTCTCGCTGGTCGTCGGTCTCGGGCACGGCCGCGCCGCGGCGCTCCCCGACGAGTTTCCATGCGTTGTCGGGCGACATGCCGTCGCGGACGAGGACGGCGGCCGCCACGAGAGGCGAACGCCCCAGGCCCTGACGGCAGTGAACGGCCAGGTGCCGGCCCTTCCGCTCGGCCCGGACGAGCTCGCTGACGACCTTCTCGAACGCCGCCGTGCTGTCGGGCACGCCGCGATCGGGGATTGGCAGAGAGACGTACTCGAGACCATTCGCGGTCGCCTCGGCTCGCTCGAGGGCAAGGTCAAGCTCGCGCTCCTCCTCCCGCGTCAGGCACGACACGAGCACTTCAACGTCCTGGCGGCGGAGATCTGCCATTTCATCGGCCAGCCAGTCACCGCCGCGGGGACGCGTCGCCACCGCTACCGTCGGGGTGACCCAATAGAGATCCACGCGTCAATCATACGCGCGGTGGTGTAAGAGGGTCAACTTAGACTATACCCTGCGCCGAGGAACCCCTGCACCGAGAAGTGGGGGCCGACTTTCGTCGCGCCTGAATAGCACCAGAATCAGGTCCTCGTGCTGGCGAAGTCACCGCCGGTTGAGCGGGCCCGCCGGTGCCGCGCGCGTAACCAGGAGGTGCCGCCGATGCCCATCGTGACGATCGCCCGCGAGACGGGTGCTGGCGGCGCGGATGTCGGCCGGCTCCTCGCCGACCGCCTGGGGGCCGACCTGGTGGACGGCTCCCTGATCGACGAGGTCGCCCGGCGGCTGCAGCTGCCGCGCGAGGAGGTCGAGGGCGAGGACGAACAGCCGCGCTCGCTGGTCGGCCGGTTGCTGCGCGGCATGGCCCTGGCAGAGGGCCCCATCGGCACCGAGACCGCGTTGGGCGAGGGTGTCCCGGGCGACCCGCACGACGCGGTGGTGACCCTCACCGCCCAGGTCATCCGGGAAGCCGCCCGCTCCGGCAACGCGGTGATCGTGGGCCGCGGGGCCTGCTTCGTGCTGGCGGACCTGCCGGATGCCGTCCACGTGTTCCTCTGCGCCCCGGTCGAGGTGCGCGTGCGCCGGCTCGTCGCGCTGTGGGGCACCGACGAGGCCACGGCCCGTCGCCGCCTCCTTGCCGACGACGCCAGGCGCCGCGCGTACGTCCACGAGGTCCACGGCCGCGAGTGGCGCGACCCGCTCAACTACGACCTGTCGATCGACACCGGCCGGATGGGCTTCGAGGACGCGGCCGAGATCATCCTCGCCCTCGCCGCGCGGCGTGCGGCCCCGTCCGGCCGCGACGCGAGGTAGACGCGAGCCTTTCCTCACCCCTCGGCAAGGACCGTTCGCGCCACGCGCCTCGCGAGCGCCATCACGGTGAGCATGGGGTTGACGCCCGAGGCGGTCGGGAACAGCGAGGCGTCGGCGACGTACAGGCCCCGGATCACGCCGCCCCCCGTGTCCGCGCGGACGCGGCCCCACGGGTCGCAGGCGCTGCCCCGCGGGTTCGACCCCGCACGCGCGGTGCCCATCTGGTGGGCCGAGAACAGAAACCCCCGGTTCGGCGAAAAGTCGAAGGACGCGAGCGCGCGGAGATAGGCGTTCCAGGCACGCGACGTCACGGCCGTCCCGCCGCCGTCGGCACCCGTCGCGCCGGTCGCGGCTGCCGCCAGCGACAGTGACTTCGCCGGCGTGCCCAGCGCCAGCACCTCGAGCGCGCCCGCCGCGCGGGCCAGCCGGGCCATCTCCACCAGCGCACGGCGCGCGGTCTGCCCATCCTGCGGCGCCAGGCGGTACTCGACACGAACGATCCCCGAGCGCGTCAGCCGCACCCTCCCCGATCCCTGGTCACGCACGATCCCGATGAGCGGCGCGTAGGAGCGCGCGCGCGTCATCCGCACGGCGTGGTCGGCGGCGCCTGACCAGGGGAACGCCATCGCGATCAACCCGGGATGCCCGGGGGCGGATTCGACGATGAAGCCGCCGTGCGCGGGGCCGTGGTGCTGGCGGTCCACCGGTCCCGGCCGGAGGAACTGGCCGCAGCTGGCCGCCTGCAGCGTCCCGTGCCACATCTCGACCGGCCAGGGCATCCGTCCGGCAACCACGGCGACGGGGTGCAGCCGCAGGTTCGACCCGACCGCGGGATGGACCACCCCGCTCCCGGTCAGCACCGCGGGAGTGCGCAGGGCCCCGGCGGCGACTACGACCTGCCGGGCGCGCACGGTGAACGGCCTGACGGATCCATCGGGCAGCCCGACCCGGCCGGTCACCCCGGCCGCGCTCCCTCGCTCAACCACCACGCGGTCGGCGTGCGCGCGTGCCAGGAAG
>JAJYJO010000056.1 GCA_021789435.1 Chloroflexota bacterium | reverse complement strand
GTCATGCAGGGAAGGCGGCATGAGCAGGAGGCTGTGCTGGTCGTACGGGCGGAACGTCTTCTGGCGCATACGAGATTCTCGCACCCGGACAGCCGCTCGGGTGGCGATTACCGACGCAGGCTCCTAGCGGCGGGCGCTGAAGCAGTCGCTGCAGTAGACGGGCTTGCTGCCGGTGGGCCGGAAGGGCACCTCGGCCGTCCGGCCGCAGCTCGAGCAGGTGGCGCTGAACATCTCGCGCGGGCCACTCGACGAGCGGCCGCCGCCGAAGCCGCCCCCGGAGTCACCGCGGGCCGCCTTGCGCGCCGCGCGGCACGACGGACAGCGACGCGGCTCGCTGAACTGACGGTCAGCGTAGAACTGCTGTTCGGTCCCGGTGAACGCGAATTCCTGGCCGCAGTCGGCGCACGTCAGCGTCTTGTCGGCGTATGCGTACATAAAAAATGAACTCCTTCTGCCACGGTGCCAGCGAGCCCATCTCGCCGGTTTCGTGGAGAGGGAGAGATCGTGTGCCGCGGCCAGTCTGCCCAGATCGGGCGTTGGGAGTGTAGCACGATCGGCACGGGACTTCCGAAGTCGCGCGCTCCTCGCGCGGTCCTCCGGGGCCCTCCATTCCCCGGCGTCTCCGGCAGGACGGCGACCCGGATCCGCGGGACCGCGGGTCTGGGGCCAGAGCCCCGGCGACGGGACCGTTGGCGGGGCCCGGGGGTACGAATGCCACCCGTGCTCCCCTGCCCCTCCGGCGGGGCTCTCGGTATCGTGGAGATCCCGAGGGGGCACGAGGCAAGCCGGGTGGACATCTCTCTCCGACTCGTTGGCCAGGCCGGGAAACGCGGCATCATCCCGCGCCTGCCGACCGCCGACCGACTGGTGGGCGACATCGAGCGCTGGGTCCGGACCGATCTCGGGGAGACGGTCCGCGGCACGCGCTGCGGGATGAACCCCGGTGGCGACGCGGAGCTCCTCGTCGACCTCCACCCGGCCGCGCCCCCGCTCACGTTCTCCGCGGACGACGCGGGACGGGTCACGGCCCACGCCGTCACCGCGTCGGTCGGCCCCGGATACCACGGTTTCGTGTCACGCGCGGCGGAGCGCCTCGGCCACGAGCTCTCGATTGTCTGGCAGGAGCCGGGCCAGGATGAGAGCGCACCGGGCCTGCCGGCAGAGGCCGGCCAGTTCGGCGCCCGCACCCGCCAGGTCGCCACGCGGGCTCACCTGGCCTGGCTCGGCAGCCTCCTCCGCCAGGCCCAGGAAGCGCGCCGGCATGGCCAGGCCGGCATCCATTTCGGGACGCCGCCGGACGTCCGCTTCACGTTCGAGGGGGCACTCGCGACCGCCCTGGGCCCCCGCGACGACGCCTGGCTGGAGGCCGCCGCAACCGACGCCCGGATCGCTGTCGAAGCCTGGCCCTGGTGGGCCGACGCGATGGACGCGCGCTACTCCCTCAACCGCGCCCTCTGCCTGATGTGGACGGAGGTGCGCTGGCGGGCGCCCGCGAACGACCAGGAGCGCGCGGTCGTCGACGAGGCGCTGGCGCTGCTCCTTCATGCCTTCCCGCTCGATCCCACCCTGCCATTCCCCTGGCCCGAGTGGCAGGAGCTGCTCGAGCTCCGCGGCATGCACGACCCGCGGACGCGCTTCGTCGGCGCGCGCGCCGCCGGTGTCGGGGAGGCCACCCCACGGGTCGGCTACCGGCGTCGGCCGGTTACGGTCCTGCACGAAGGGTGGGCGCTGGAGGTACCGGGCGCGTTCACCGGCGGCCGGCACGACGACGAGTGGTCGGGCGGCGAGGCCGGCCGCAACGTGACGCTGGCCGCGGTCCCGACCGGCACGGAACGCGGCCCCATGCCCCCGGAGACGTTCCTCGCCCGCGTCGCCGGCAGCCTCGGCGACGGCGCCCTCACCCATCGCCAAGGCGACCTGGTCGGCCGCGCCCGGCTGAGCGTCGACGCCAGCTCGGGCGTGTCGGTGGGCGTGCTGGAGGGCTACTCGGCGGTCCTGGGTCGCGGGGCCGCCATCCGGATCGAGTTCGAAGATCCCGAGGACTGGAGCTGGGCGGTCGAGCGCTGGCGGGCGCTGCGCCCGCTCTGACCCTTGTGCCGTCGCCGCACCGGCCGGCGGGCCGGGGCACTCAGCAGGCCGCCCGCCGGCCGGGCGTTCAGCGGGCCGCCCGCCGGACGGGCGTTCAGCGGGCCGCGCGGGCGACGAACCGGAACCGCTTGCGGCGCGCGACCAGCCCGCCCAGGTGCTGGTACTCAAGGCGGACCTCCCCCGCGGCATCCGGCCGCTCGAAGTCGGTCGCGACCTCCGGGGCGAACGTCCGCAGGACTTCGGCGATCGGCCGGCCGCTGGCCGCCCGGCGATCGAGGGCACCGAGCGCGGCGAACAGCGCCTCGACCGCCCGGGCCTGCTCGTCGCTCAGGACGTAGGTGCGCTCGGGTCGGCCGACGAGCGCCACGGTCAATCGCGGGTGGGCCATCGACTTCGCCTCCGGACGCCAATCATGCGCGCGTCCGTGCGGCGGCGCTGCCCGGCGGGGCCGAGATCGGGTCGCCCCCCGGCTGAGCCCCGCCGGTGGTGAGCCCGCCGCGCTCAACCGGCGGCGGCGAAGTCGACGATCAGGCGTGTCGGATCGGCCATGGTCAGGACCCGGTAGCAGACCGGTCCCCGGAAACCGGCGATCCACGAGAACTGGGCCTCGAAGTCACCCTGCTCCACCAGCGAGACCAGGCGCGGATAGGACGGGCTGAAGGCACGCGGTCCCGTGTAGGTCGGCGTGCCGTCGGTCGCATAGCCCCCGCCGGCCGCGCCGTCGAGGCGGATGACGATGAAGGAGGTGCCCGCGACCTCGAGCGGCAGACCGCTCGGGTCGGCCGTGAACGGCGGCGTCCCGCGGTCGAGATGAACCACGGGCAGCCCGGTCCCGTCAAGGTCGAAGACGATCCGATCGTAGATCGGGTGCGCGCCGAGGCGGATGTTCCGGACCTGGACCACCGCATTCGAGGTGGCGGCGCGGACGAACGGGTAGCTGCAGCTGAAGCCGGCCGGGGCTACCGGGGTCGGACTCGAGGTGGAGGGTGGCGTGGTCGCGGTGGCCGTCGCCGCGGCGGGCGTAGCCGACGCCGAGCCGGGCGTGGCGGGCGGCGCCGTGAAGCCCGGTGAGGGCGTGGGGGCCGCGGACGCGCAGGCGGCGAGGAGCAACGCCGCCGCAACCGCCAGGGCGGGCAGAGGACGGACGTGACGGGTCATCGATCGACTCCCGGCCTCGGGAGGCTTGGGCGCCTCCTCGATCGCCCGGTGAGACGAGCGGCGCCTGCCCGCTGCGCCGCAGCCCGGCGGTGGCGGCAGCGTTACCCCGCCGGGCCGTCCAGGTTGACGGTCACCGGCCCCTCCCCGACCCGGACGAGGACGCCGTCGTTCGGTTCGTCGCCGGCGTTCCCCTCGCGGTGCACGAGCCCTCGCGGGATGAGGCCGAAGTCGCCCGGCTCCAACTCGATCCGTTCCGCGCCGCCCGGGCCGAACTCGACGAAGAATCGGCCGCTCGAACAGTAGGCATAGGTGTCGTGGCCCGGGTGGACGTGCCAGCGGGAGGCCTGGCTCGGAGCGTTCGTGATACGACCGACCCAGACGTGGCCGTCCGCGAATGCCTCCCGTCGGGAGACGCCCGGCGTCGTGGCCGGCGTCTCCCGCAGCTGGTCGCCCCGCACGAGGATCGGTCGGTTCATGGCGTGCCCTCCTGCCCGCGGATCCCGCTCCGCGGCTGCCAGACGAAGGTCCCCAGCGTCGTCAGTGAATGTGTGGCGCCTCATCCAGGACCTCCGGCTCCCGCAGGAAGCGCGTCTTGAAGTGCTCGAGCCCTCCGACCGCGTACGGCAGCAACCGCAGCCCCACGGTCGTATTCATGAGCGGGATACCGAGCATCTCGCCCAGGATCAGCAGGTCGAAGGCGTCCTGGTGGCGCTGGGCCTCGGCCTTCGCCTCGTGGTACGACTCGAACAGGGCGAGACCCCAGGCGATCTCCCGAAGCACCGCCCAACCCCGCCGGACGCGCTCACGCAGGGTCCGGCTCGGCGGCGATCCGCCGCTGCTTCCGGGCGATGCCGATGGCGGAGGTCCTTCAGGCTGCCGCACCGCTTGCTCCCCGGCGGGCCAACTCGCGAGAGACCATCTCCCGGATCGCGACCTTGTCGGCCAGTCCGACGGAAAGGCGCCGCCCGTCGAGGAAGAGCGTCACGCCGGTCGGCAGCCGGTGGCGGACGGCCAGCCAGACGCCGCGAGGCGACATGAGTCCGGTGACGAGCACGGCTACCTGGCCCTGGAACTGCCCAAGGAGCTCGGTGAAGAGCTCGGCGGCCTGGGCGTGGGCCTCGAGCAGGTCGGGCGGGTAGTCGCCCAGCTGGTCCGCGTCGAGCGAGACGCCGCAACGGCCGAGCTCATCCGTGGTGCAGCAGCTGACGCACATGCTGAAGAGCTCGGGAAAGAGCCCGACGAGCTCGAGGCGGAGCGGGCGCATTCGAGACACGGCCATCAAATCCTTTTCCTCGCTCAGTGGCAGCGCAGGCGTTCGACCAGGACCGCCAGCTCCTCGATATCGGCGGCGGTGCAGGCGCCGATGATCTCGACGTCAATCTCGCGGCCGGTGTGGGTGCACGGGACCCATCCGCGCAGCCAGCTGACCTCGCGGCGCGGCAGCAGCCCGCGCCGGCCCCCACCTCGCCAGACGCGGGCCTCGTGGCCGCAGACCTCGACGGCCCGGGCCTCGGCCGGCACGCGCGGAGGCGGAGCCGGGGGCCGCCCGGTGCCCGGCCGCGGGCTGACCCGGACGAGCAGCTCGACGTGCAAGCGCGGCTCCTCCCGGCGCAGCACCCAGTCGGCGCGACCGTGGACGACCCAGTCGACACCGCCCCAGCTGCGGCTGCGGTCGACCTCCGGCGGGGAGACCCCGCTGAGAAGCCTCCAGGGATCCGGCAGCTCGAGACTGCCGAAGTTCGCCGGCCCCATGACCATGTTGGTGGCCGCGAGCACCAGCTGGGCGGTCATCGCCGAGCCAACCGCGCTCACCCCGCCCCGGCCAGGGCGGACCAGGAATCGGGCACGAAACGGAGCAGGTCCGTGGCAACGCGCTCCACGGAGGCCACGGTGTTGACCTCGTCCGGGTACTGGGGGATGAAGGCCCGGACGTGCGGACCCAGGTCTGAACGGATCTGATCGAGGTAGCGAAGCTGCTCCTCGTAGCGGTTGCGGACGTAGTCGGCCGCCTGGGCCGAGCCCCCGACGTGGCCCGACGAGCTCGCGCCCTCCGCCGCCCGCAGCAGATCCGGCTGGAGCACCTGGTTGACGATGACACCGCCCATCGGGATGTCGTAGGCCTGGACCATCGAGATGAAGCGCTTGACGACGCTGATCGGCAGGCTGAGGGGCAGCGTGACGAAGAAAAAGGCCGTCCGCTGCGGGTCGGTCAGGAGCGCCTTGACCTTGTCGAAACGTTCGTTCATGTCGAGCAGGTCGGCCATCAGGGGGTCCCTGGCGACCTCCTCCATGACTTTCTCCTTGCGGAAGGCGAGCTGGACGCGCATGCCCAGCGCCTCCTTGCGGGAGTCGATCATCCGGTGCAGCCAGAGGCCGTAGATCTTGGACAAGCCGATCAGCCGAACGGCATTGGCCACGGCGGCGGTGTCGAAGACGATCCGGTCGTAGTCGCGGCCCTCCGTCAGCATGATGTCCATCATCTTGTCGAACATCGCCGACTCCTCGAAGGCGGGGTTCGTCACGGCGATGTCCACGAAAGGCTTGGCGTCGACCGGGATGTCCGCCCACTTGAGGAACTCGCGCACCCGACCGCCGATGTTGGTCCGGTAGCGAGCCACGATCTCGTCCGCCTCGACCTCGATCGCGTCGAGGTTCGGCACGCCCTCCACAGGCTCGATCCGGCCCGTGGCGAGCTTGCGCTGGCCGAACAGGCTGGCCAGCGAATGGACGGGGTTGAGCGAGGCGACGAGGGTCCGTCGACCCTCACGGGCGGTCAGCATGGCGATCGCGGCCGCCGCGACGGTCTTGCCGACCCCGCCCTTGCCGCCGGTGAAGACGAAGCGCAGGTCGCGATGGTCGCTGAAGAAGCTGGCCAGGTCGTCACTCATCGCGCCGCCTCCGCAGGCTGCTCGAAGATACGCTGAACCGGCTCGGGCGGATCCATGAGCACCCGCGATACCTGCTCGATCATCTCGAGCCCCTTGGGCTCACGAGGGAACATGGGCATCGCCCCCACGACTCGCGGGCCGAACTTGCGGCTGATCTCGGCCAGGTTGCCCTGCTGCATCGTGATCCGGTTGCGGAGAAACTCGGGCAGCTCGGGGTCCCCCAGCAGGTCCGCCGGGTAGACCTGGTTCACGACCAGCCCGCTCAGCTCGACCTTGAGGTCCGAGAACATGTGCAGAGCGCGTTCGGTGTCCACGATCGCCATCTGCTCGGGGATCAGCACCATGAAGAAGGCCGTCCGGCGGCGGTCGGTGATCAGGTCCGTGAACATCGTGACCTGGCGCTTGATGTCGAGCAGCTCGCGCAGGACCGCGTCCTCAGTCGCATCCTTGCCCCCTCCCCGGAGCGTGGCAGCCACGGCCTCGTACTCGGCGACCTTCTCCCGGGCATCGGTGATCTTCTCGACCCACTTGGTGAGGATGTCGGCCATGGCGACCATGCGCACGCCGTGCCCGAAGGGCGGCATGTCGAAGATGAAGAGGTCGTACTCACGGGCGGCCACGAGCTCGGCCATCGCGTCGTAGGTCGCCGACTCGTACATGGCCGGCTCGGCCGACGTCGATTCGATGTACTCGTCGATCTCTTCGGGCACGGCATCCAGGCCGTACATCGACTTGATCTTCTCGCGGACCTGGTTCTGGTAGTCGCGGACGCGGCGGTCGGCGTCGATCTCGACGACGAAGAGGTTCGGGAGCAGCTCCACGACGCCGCGGCCGAAGATGTCGGCCTCGAAGATGTCCGAGAGCGAGGCCTGGGGGTCGGTCGAGAAGCAGAGCGTGCGCTTCCCCTCGACCTGGCTCATGTGCCAGGCGAGGGCCGCCGACGATGTGGTCTTGCCGAGGCCGCCCTTGCCGGCGAAGATCACGATCTCGGTCGTGCCGCCGCGGGACGCGAGGTAGCGCTTCAGTCCAAGCACGATCCCTTCCTTTCAGGGGCTGCTGGGATGCGGCTCCAGGCGCGGCTCCACGGCGTCGAGCCGCGAGGGCAGCCCTCAGTAGAGGGCGTCGGTGAAGTCGCGCTCTCGGAAGACGCGCTGCTTCCAGGACTTGACGTTGGGGACCGCATAGGGCAGCAGGCGCAGCGAGTAGTAGGGTGGCAGGACGGGGATGCCGAGCATGTCACCGAGGGTGATGAACATGAAGAGATGCTCCATGTACATCCGCGTGCGCAGGGCCGCCGTCACGTTGCCGTGGGACGCCATGCCGTACATGACGCCCTTCAGCATGCCGCCGAAGCCGACCTTCTTCTCGTCCGGCACGACATCCTCCTGAGGGGGCCGGCCGGCCCAGGTGGACCGGCCGGCCGAATGGTCGATTGGACCCGGGGCTCAGACCGGCCGGCCTGGCCCGCACATCAGCCGAAGTATCTCACCGCCCGCCGGCACCGCCGGACACTGGATGAGGCTGGGCTTCGGGCGCCGGCGGTGCCTCGCCGCTGCGGAAGCGGAAGTAGGCGCCGTAGCTGGCCACGGTCATGCGCAGGCCGAAGTAGAGCAGCAACACCCCGAAGATCACGAAGATCCCGTTGAACGCGAGGGCCACGTTCTTGAAGCCCGGCTGGGCAAACGTCGTGCCGGCCGAGACGAGCGGCGTCCCGCTGATCACCGCGTTGACGAAGACCCAGATCTCCCAGACCAGGGCGGAGAGGGTCGTGATGATCATGAACGTGGCGGGGATGATGCTCGGTCGCGTGTCGCGCTTGGTGCGCACCAGGTGGATGCTCACGATCATCAGGGCCAGCCCGGCCAGAAGCTGATTCGAGGCTCCGAAGTAGAGCCACAGGTTCCACCAGCTGCCGTTGATGGCAAAGGCGACCGGGACGACCAGGCCGATCACGGTCGCGACATGCTTCTCTCCCAGGATCTGGAACCGGCCGTCGCCCGCCAGCTCGGCCGAGACGAGCCGCCAGAAGCGGGTTACCAGGGCCTGCACGGTGAGCGCGTAGATCACGAGCACCAGTCCGAAGAAGGTGCCGAGCAGCGCGTCGCCGAGGAACCCGAGCCACGGCTTCGAGAGAACGCCCGCGCCGAGGACCCATGCCCCGACTGATCCGAGGCCCGTGTCCTTGGAGCTCAGGACCATGTAGGCAGCCAGCGATGCGAGGGCAAGCAGGCCCTCCGTGAGCATCGCGCCGCCACCCACCGGCCGGGCGTCGGTCTCCACGTCGAGCTGCTTGGATGTGGAGCTGCTCCCGACCAGGGAATGCCAGCCGCTGATGGCCCCGCAGGCGATGGCCACGAACAGGATGGGCCAGATGGGGCCGACGTTGAGACTCGGGTAGGCGGTCTTGAAGGCCGACTGCTGCAGGGCGACGCCGGTGAACGGGGTGATCAGCGAGCTGATAAGGATCACGATGATCGCCACGATCGCCGGAAAGAACGCCACGTAGTTGATCGGCTGGATGAAGGTGGGCAGGGGGAGCACCGACCCCATGTACAGGATCACCGCCGTCACGATCGCCCAGAAGAGGATCGTGTTGTCGCCGAGGAAGCCCTTGGCCACATGGAGCACGCCGACGTTGGTCGCGATCACGATCGAGAGGCCGACCCCGATCAGGGCCAGGACCGTCACCAGGCCGACGTTCCAGCGCAGCCGGTAGAGCAGCCGGCCCACGATCACCCCGGTCACGAGCACACCGATCGTCGCCCAGAAGACGCCGGGGAAGATGTTGAAGAACGTTGCGATGAAGAAGATGAAGGTGGCCGAGATGATCAGCAGGTACAGGATCACGAACCACAGCAGGGTCGTGCGGCCGGACGATCCCATGAACTCGTAGGTGATCGGTCCGAACGATCGGCCCTCGTTGCGGACGCTGACCATGATCGCGCTGTAATCCTGCAGCCAGCCGATGAAGAAGTTGCCGACGATGATCCAGAGCAGGGCCGGCAGCCAGCCGTATTGGACGGCAATGAACGGCCCGAGGATCGGCCCCAGGGCGGCAACGGATTTGAACTGGTAGCCCCACAGGACGTAGCGGCTCACGGGGAAGTACTCGACGCCGTCCATCAGCATGTGGGCCGGCGTCGTCCTTGCCGGGTCCGGGGTCCAGACCGCGCGGTCATACCACCGCGAATACCACAAGTACGCGATACCGTACGCGATCAGCGCCAGGATCACGAACAGCGCAGGTGTGTCCAACGGTGCCTCCTTCGCTCGACCCACGGTCACTTCCTGCGGGTTTCACGACGCCGGCACGGCCGGCGAATTCGAGGCCAGCCTCGTGGCCGTGAAATACGACACTACGGACACCAGCCGCACCGGGAACGTCAGACGTGCCCAAGGCGGGAGATTTCAGCCGGATCCCAAGACTGCCTGCTCCACCTCCTCGCCGGGGGCCGGCTCGTGCCGGACCGAATGGTCCCGATTAGCAACCTACTGCATAATCGTATGCACGAGGGCAATAGACGAGGGACCGATGCCTCATGACCGCCTCGTCGGGGGCGACCGCAAGGCCCGACCGCGACCCGCCGGACGGAACAGCAGGCCCGCAGCACTCGCTCCTGGCGGGTTGCTGCTGCCTGCGTTCGCCCGACCCGGGCGAGGCCGGCAGGGTTGATCGTGGACCTCCCCACCCTTCTCGTCAGCATCCTGGCGGTCCTCCTGGTCGGGAGCTACTTCGCCGGTGGCCTGCTCAACCGCCGCCGCGGCGAGGCGCTGATCCTGTCGCTGCGCGAGGCTCTTGGGGCCGCGGCCGGCGCCAGGCTGACGTGGCTCTCCCGCAATGCCTTCCGGCTGGAGCTGCCGGAGCCGTTGCCTGGGGTGAACCGTCTGGCCGCCACCGTGCTCCTGGCGCCGCGCGAGGCGTTGATCATCTGGGGCACCTGGGCGCTCCAGGGTCGGGGCGACCTGCTCGATCTGAAGGCGGACCTCACCGCCCCGCCGCACGGCGCCGGGGTCGTCTTCGACCCGCGCCACCGGCTCGGGCGGGAAGCATGGCAGGCGGCCGCCGCCGCGGGGACCCCGGTCAGCGAGGCCGCCTCGGGCGGCCTGCGAGTCGCGGCGTTCGACGAGGACGGGCTGAGCCTGATGGAGCGGCTGTTGCCCCTGGCATCGAAGGCCGGGAAGATCGTCCTGCTCGAGGTCAAGGCGACCCAGCCCCGTCTCACGCTCCTGGTCTCGATTCGCGGCACGCCGCGCGCGTCGACGGCCGATCTTGCGGCCACGGTGTCGGGCCTCGTCGAGGCAGCCGGGGCATGAAGGTCCGGAGGTCCCGATGACAGACCACGCGATCCGCTTCGACCAGCTCGGGGGCCCGGAGGTCCTGCGCTACGAGACGGTCGACGTTCCGGGGCCTGGCGAGGGCGAGGTCCGCCTTCGCCAGACCGCGATCGGGGTCAACCTGATCGACACCTACTATCGGTCCGGGCTCTACTCGACCACCCTGCCGTCGGGGCTCGGCGTGGAGGCCGCCGGAACCGTGGAGGCCGTCGGTCCCGGCGTGAGCGAGCTCGCGGCCGGCGACCGGGTGGCGTACTGCCTCGGCACGCTCGGTGGGTACGCGACCGCCCGGACGTATCCCGCCGCGCGACTCGTGCGATTGCCCGCCGACGTCGGCGACGAGGCAGCCGCCGCGGCGCTGCTCAAGGGACTGACCGCCTGGTACCTGATCCGTCGCCTCCGGCCGCTCCGGCCGGGCGAGACGATCCTGGTCCACGCGGCAGCCGGCGGCGTCGGGACGATCCTGACCCAGTGGGCGCACCATCTCGGCGCCCGCGTCATCGGCGTCGTCGGCAGCTCGGCCAAGGCCGAGATCGCCCGCGCCTTCGGCGCCGACGAGGTGATCCTCTCCGGCCACGAGGAAGTCCCGGCTCGAGTGCGGGCGATGACCGATGGCCGAGGCGTGCCCGTGGTCTACGACTCGGTCGGCCGAGACACCTTTGAGGCCTCGCTCGACTCGCTCGCCCGCTTCGGGCTGCTTGTCTCCTTCGGCAACGCGTCGGGTCCGGCGCCGGCCGTGACCCCGCTTACCCTAATGGCCAGGGGCTCGGTCTTCCTGACCCGGCCGCTCCTCAACCACTACATCGAGGAGCGGGCCGACCTCGAGGCCGGCGCCCGCGAGCTGTTCGAGCTGATCGCCTCGGGCGCGATCCGTCCCTTGATCGGCCAGCGTGTGCCACTGGCCGAGGCGGCGGCCGCGCATGCGATGCTCGAGCGGCGGGCCACATCCGGAGCCACGATCCTGCTCCCGTGACGGGAACCGGGCGATCAGCCGAACCTTGGCGGCGGGGACCGTGGCGGTGACAGGGCCCGGGAGTCCCGCCGTGGTCCGTCGCCTGCTCCTCGCCCTGGTGGTGGCGGCCGTCGTCGGCGGCTGCGGATCCGGCCCGGCGACCAATTCGCCGGCGGCCACAGCGGGCCAGACCGGCGGTGATCCGGCTGCCATCGCCCGAACCTTCATCGACGCCCTCGCTCGAGGCGACACCGCCGCCGCCCAGTCCATGGAGGACCAGGCCTTGGTGTCGGCCGCGCCCGCAGCGAAGCTCGGCCAGCTGTGGCGGGGGTTCGTGGCCCAGTACGGCGCCTTCCGGAGCGTCGGCAGTGTCACGACGGCGGTCCAGGCGCCCTACACGATCGCCGCCGTGGCGACCGCGTTCGCGAACGAGATCGTGACCCTCAACGTGACCGTCGAGGCGGCCGGGCGGGTCGCCGGGCTGCACGTCGCCGCGGTGGCTCCCGCGCCCTCCGCCGCTCCGGCCTCGCCCGCGGCCTACGTCAACCCCGCCTCGTTCACGGAGCGTTCCGTGAGCGTGGGCAAGCCGCCCTGGGTGCTGCCGGGCACGCTCTCGATGCCGAACGGGCCGGGCCCGTTCCCCGCCGTGATCCTCGTCGCGGGCTCGGGTCCGCAGGACCGGGACGAGACGATCGGGCCCAACAAGCCGCTCCGCGACCTCGCCTGGGGTCTCGCCACGGCCGGGATCGCCGTCCTCCGCTACGACAAGCGGACGCTCGTCTACGCGAAGGCGATGGCCGCCGAGCTGGCCACCTTGACGGTCCGCCAGGAGACGATGGATGACGCGGTCGCCGCGATCGCCCTGCTGCGGGCGACGCAGAAGGTCGACCCGGCCCGAGTCTTCCTTGTCGGGCACAGCCTGGGGGCGTACCTCGCGCCGCGGATCGCCGCCGAGGTGCCCGGAGAGCTGCGCGGCCTGGTGATGCTCGAGGCGAGCAGCACACCGCTGCCCGAGCTCATCCTGGATCAGGCGGAGTACCTCGCCTCGCTCCCGGGGAGCGCGGGCCCGGATGCGAGCGGCCAGCTCCAGACGCTGCGGACCCAGGTAGCCCTCGCCGAGTCGCCCGACCTGTCCCCCTCGACGCCGCCGTCGGCCCTGCCGCTCGGCATTCCGGCCGCCTACTGGCTCGACCTCCGAACCTACCATCCGCTCACCGTCGTGGCGGCCCTGCACCTGCCGATCTTCTTCTCGCAGGGCGGCCGCGACTACCAGGTACCGCCGAGCGAGCTGACGCCCTGGCAGCGCGCCCTGGCGGGTCGCACGGACGTCACGTTCCGGACGTATCCGTCGCTCGACCACCTGCTCTTCGCGGGCACCGGGCCGAGCACGCCGGCGGAGTACACAGTCCCGGCCCACGTGGCGCCCCAGCTCGTGGCGGACGTCGCCGCCTGGATCTCGGATCACTAGTTCCCGCCCGGACGGCCGCGGAGGCTACGAGACGAAACCGAGGCCCCAGATCGTCCAGAGGCCGTAGAGCTGGGCCGCGACGCCGAGCGCCAGCGCCACGGCGATGCCCCGCGTCAGGCCTCGTTCACGCACCACCCAGGCCAGCAGGATCCAGACGATCGGCAGCGCGTCCACGACGAACCGATAGCCGTACTGGGCGAAGCCGGGCGTCCCGTGCATCAGGTCCGGCAGCATGACCCCGACCAGCGCCAGCCAGGCGAGAACGACGAGCCGCTCGCGCGACCGGGCCCACCAGAGCGCGAAGACGACCGGCATCGTGAACGTCACGGCCTCGCCCATCCAGGTCGGCTGCAGCCACGGGAAGCGAGTGGCGAACGCGAATGGCTGGAGGAACAGAGCGAAGAGGCCCCTCGGCAGGTAGAGCGGCGAGTCGATGCCGTGGGTGAACCACGGCTCAGACAAGACCGAGGCGCCGTCGGCGCCGACGATGAGCCCGTAGCCGAACTCAAGGGGCGAGCCGAAGCGGGCCAAGTTGTACCAGCCGACGCCGATCGCGACCGGCAGCATGCCCATGGCGAAGGCTGCCAGCGCCCTGGCCTCCCCGCCGCGCGGAAGGCGCAGCGGCCAGCCCCGGCGGCCGTACAGCCCCACGAACAGCGGGAGGGCGAACGCGACGGGGAGGCGGCACCCGAGCGACGCGCCGGCGAAGAGGAAGCCCGCGAGGACCGGCCACCGGCCGTCGAGGGCGAGGGTCAGAGCGCCCAGCAAGAGCGTCGCGGAGAGCGTCTGGACCCACAGGTGCGGACCGCCGGTCGCGGCGACCCAGACGAATTCCGAGCCGAAGGCGAAGCCCGCCGCCAGCGCCAGCCGCGGTCGGAACGCCAGCCCGACCTGGCCCATGACACGCCAGACGAGCCAGACGGCCACCGCCCCCGCCACAGCGCACGGGGGGCCGGTGTCCAGCCAGAAGGTCGGGAACGCCCAGACGATCGGCACCAGGAGCAGTGCCGGCAGGGGCGGGAACGGGACGTACCATCCGCCGCCGGCCCGCGGGACGAGCTCGAGCCAGGGCATCGACTGGATCAGGTCGAGCCGACCCGCCAGGAATGCCCGCGCCAGCGGAACGAAGGGGTCGTCACTGAGCGGGGCGGCCGCCCCGTGGTCCTGTCCCGTTGCCAGGTAGAGCGCCCCCGCGGCGACGGCGAGCCCCGGCCCGGCCAGGGCCGGCCAGCGGACCACCGGGATGGAGCGCCGCCAGCCTGCGGCGGTCACGGCCGGGTCCGGACCCCGGCCGCCCCGGGCCTTCGTGCCGGGCGCGACGCGCATCCCGCGCCGGCGCCGCCCAGGCGAACCGGACGGGTGGGACCTGCCGGGCGCACCGGGACAGGTCGAGCCTTCACAACCGGGACGTTCACCATCGGGCTCGCCGCCCGCAAGGGCACGACGCCATCGAACCGCGCAGTCCACTCGGCCCGGCGCCGCCGACCCGCGGCCGGTTCGAGCCGGACCCCGGGCCGGGTCCAGGCAGGCGGCCGGGATCGAACCGGACGGCACTCGCCCGGAGCGGGCCCGCGCGCCATGCTGCGCTTCCGGGAGGTGCGCGCCCGGGCGGCCCTGCCGCCCGATGCGACGCGGATCGCCGGCCGGCCGCGGCCCTCCGCGGGACGAGTGTCGGCGTGATGCAAAGGAGCCTCGATCATGCTCGGCGACTACCTCGACTTCCAAGCCTCCGTCGGCATCACGAAGCATATGGGCGGGCTGCCGGCGGCGAAGGAGCTCCTGGCTCTTTGCCACGTCGCGGCAGCGCGCGAGGTCCTCGAGGTGGGCTGCGGGATCGGCGTCGGTCCCGTCCTCATCGCTCGGAGCACCGCCGCCCGCGTCTGCGCGGTCGACCGCTCCGAGAAGATGGTCGAGTGGTCCCGGCGCCGCGCCCGGGAGGCCCGGCTGGAGGACCGGATCGAGCTTCACGTTGCCGATGCCCGGGACCTGCCGTTCGAGGCGGACCGATTCGACGTCGTGATCTGCGAATCGGTCCTCGGCTTCGTCGACGACAAGGATCGGGCGGTGCGCGAGCTGGCCCGCGTGACGAAGCCGGGGGGCTGGGCCGGGATCAACGCGAGCCTCTGGGTCGGCGAGCTTCCCCCCGAGGCCGCCGAACTCATCAGCAACGGCCCAACGTAGGCTGCGACAGTCGGCCGGGAACGCGATTCTGGCGTCCCCGGCAGGATTCGAACCTGCGACCTTCCGCTTAGAAGGCGGTTGCTCTGTCCGCTGAGCTACGGGGACCGCGGGTGGCAGTGTGCCACGCCGGCGATGACGCGACCCGCCGCGATCGATCGGAGATCAGGACGCGGCGGGTCGGGCGCGGGTCCGGGGGAGCCTCTTCGCCGGCATTGACCCGGACGGTGAGGACGGGGCCGCCCGACGGACGTCCGACGGTTCCGTGATCTACCCCGGACTCGCGCCTAGCCTACGCCTCCCGCGCGCGGCCGGCCAGTCCCCAACGGCTCTTGCGCGCCGCGAGACGAAGGTGCACGCTCGATGCTCGTGCGCGCCCCGAGCCCCCGGTCGAGGACCGGCGACGGCAGCGCCAATCTCGCCGTTGAGCCCGCCGCTGGTTCACGTGTCCGTTTCGGCCCCTTCGGGCCGTTCCGTGCGTGCTATGCTCCGGCTCCCGCCGCGCCTGAGCGTTTCGGTCCCGTTCCGCGGAGGTCCAGTTCCTCGTGTCCGTCGCCCCTGCCCGCCGGGCTCCCGTCGCCGGAGAGATCCGGACCGAGGGCCAGCTCGCCCTCGAGCTGCCCAGCCTGGCGGCGCTGCCCCGACTCCCGTTCGACGGTGAGTGGCAGCTTCAGCAGCGGTTGTGGGGCCACAGCTTCCACCCCATGTGCTCGTACCTGGCCAGCTTCCCGGCCTCGCTCGCCCACGCCTTCGTCGCCCGCTACAGCCGGCCCGGTGACGTCGTCCTGGATCCCTTCTCCGGCCGCGGGACGACACCTCTCCAGGCCTGCGCGGAGGGCCGGGTCGGGGTCGGCAACGACCTCAACCCGTTCGCGCACCTGCTGACCGCCGCCAAGGTCGATCCGCCGACCCGAGCCGAGGCGAAGACGCGGGCGACCGGCCTGCGGCTCGGCTGGGCCGCCCAGGCCGAGGGCTGGCTGCCGCTTGCCGAGCGCCTGGTCGCCGCGCCGGGCGACCCGGCCGTGCGGGTGCCGGCCGCCGGCAGCGGCCCCCTCGGCGCCCCCGATCCCGCGGCCCGCGAGCCCGCGCCGGTCCCGGCCGAGGTCGCGATCAGCTTCCACCCCCGAACGCTCGCCCAGCTGCTCTACGTCCGCGCGGCCCTCCGGGAATCGGACCGGACCGATCGCTTCCTGGCCGGCGCCCTGACCGGCATCCTCCACGGCAGGAGCGCCAGCTACCTCTCGGAGGTGATGCCCAACGCCTTCAGCATGGCCCCGCGCTACGTTCGCGACTACTCCGAGCGCACTGCCTTCCACTCCCCGGAGCGGAGCGTCTTCGACGGCCTCGACGCCAAGTTGCGCCGGCTCTATCGTGAGCCGCCGCCCCCGGTCCGCGGCATCGCCCTCCTGGGCGACGCGCGCGACGCGGGCCTGCGCAGCGTGGCCACGCTCCGTGAGCGGGCCCTGCCGGAGCGCGCCCGGCTGGTTGTCAGCTCGCCGCCGTACCTGCGGGTCGTGAAGTACGGCTACTACAACTGGCTCCGTCTCTGGTTCCTGGGCTACGACGCGGCCGCCGTGGACGGCCTGCTCGACGACGCGCACCACCGCGATGCCTACCTGGTCTTCATGCGCGACGTCCTGGGCGGCCTCCGACCGGCCCTCGCCGATGACGCGGTCGTGGTCCTCGTGATCGGCGATGTGGAGTTCGACCGCGGTCGCCGCATCGACGGTGGGATCGGCCTGGCGGAGGCGGTTTGGGAGGCGGCCGCGGCGCCCGAGGGGTACCGGCTGGCCGGGATCGCCGTCGACGACGTGGCGCCGGTTCGCAAGATGACCAAGCTGTGGGGCGATGAGGCGGGGAAGGCGACCAAACGAGACCGGATCCTCGTCCTGGCGCCGTCCGAGGCGGGTCGACGCAGGGCCGTCGGCGGCGTGGCCGTCCCCGTCGACTGGACGTGGCCCCGGGCGCTCCGCGCCGTCTGAAGGACGCGCCGGCCGACGACGGCGTCGGTCCCCGGTCAGCCTCCCGGCCCGATCGCCCGATTGGCGGCAGCAACCGGCAGACCGCCGCCGCCCACCGCCTGCCGTCTGGCGCTCGGGACGGGCGGCCGCGAGATCCTGGCAACCGGCCCAGGTCTCGGCGGAGTTGGCGCCCGTCCGGCCTGCGGGCGCGCTGGCTCGGCCGGGTTATGCGACTCGCCGCATAGGCGGCGCGGGCGGGCCGGGATGCCCAACTCGGGCCTGCGACGCGTGCCTGACTGTTGCCGCTCCGGCTGGCCATGGCACGGTTCTGGCCACGGCACCGCCAGTCTTATCCCGGATCCACCGAAACGCGGCCAGCCGGGGATCGGGGACGCCGAACCCCGTGCTCCGTGGGCGGTTGCCGGGCTGGCGGGGTGGTCGAGCGGGCGAGCAGGGTCTCTCTGACGGAG
>JAJYJO010000055.1 GCA_021789435.1 Chloroflexota bacterium | reverse complement strand
CACCTCGCCGCCCGCTGCCCGCCCCGCCCTCGACACCGCGATCGCCGACCGGCTCGCGGCGCGGCTGCGGAGCGTCTACGGCCTGCGCCACACCCTGGCGGCGCCGCTGCGCAACGAGGGCGGCGTGGTCGGGGCGATCGTGCTGGCCCGCCGCCGGGACGCCGCCTGGGCCCCGGCCGCCCGCCGCCTCCTGGACGCCGCGGCGGACGAGGCGTCGGGAGCGCTCGGCCGCGCCTCCTCGCGCCGGGAGGTCGAGGCCCGGGCGACGACCGACGCGCTGACCGGGCTGCCGAACCGCGGCTACTTCGAGGAGTTCTGCGGCCTCCTGGCTCGCCGCCGGCGGGCCGGCGATGCGCTGGGCGTGCTGATGATCGACATCGACCACTTCAAGCGGCTCAACGACCTCCACGGCCACGCCACCGGGGACGCGGTGCTGCGGGCGGTGGCCGGAGCGATCGGCGGCTCCGTCCGAGAGGACGACCTGCCGGCGCGCTACGGCGGCGAGGAGTTCGTGGTGCTGCTGCGGAACCCGACCGGGCCACTGGCCGCCGAGGTGGGGCAGCGGGTCCGCCTGGCGGTGCGCGCCCTGGACCTCGAGCCGCTGGGGGTGGGAACCGTGACCGTGTCGGTCGGCGTGGCGGTCGCCGATCGCCCGGCCGTCGCGATCGGCGAGCTGGTCGAGCGCGCCGACCGGGCCCTCTACCGCGCCAAGCGCGAGGGGCGCGACCGGGTGGCGGCAGCCTGAACGGTCGCCCCACGAGCGACCCACCGGGGACCAGCGTCGACGGGAGACCCGGAAGCGCGCCTGCCGGCCGCGCCTCCCGGCCGCGGCCGTACCATGCCCGGCGATGACCGATCGCCGCGCCTCGCCGCCCGCGAACCCGCCGCCGCCCACGAACGGCGAGCTCGCCCGCATCTTCCACGAGATCGGGGAGATGCTCGAAGTGAAGGGCGAGCTCGTCTTCAAGAACATGGCCTACCACCGGGCCGCGGATGCCATCGCCCACTGGCCGGAGGAGATCGGCCGCGCCTACCAGGAGGGGCGCCGGCCCCGCATCCCCGGTGTCGGGTCGGCGATCGAGAAGAAGATCGAGGAGCTCGTGGCGACCGGCCACCTCGCCTTCTACGACCGCCTCCGCGCCGAGGTGCCGCCGAGCCTGGTGGCCCTCCTGGAGATCCCCGGGGTGGGGCCGCGGACCGTCAAGCTGCTCCACGAGACGATCGGCATCGAAAGCCTGGAGGACCTCCGCCGTGCCGCCGAGGCCGGCCATCTCCGCTCCCTGCGCGGGATGACCGAGAAGACGGAGGCGTCGATTCTGGCCGGCATCGAGGCCCTGGCGCGCCGCGGCCAGCGGCTGCTGCTGAGCGAGGCCGAGGCGATCGTCGGGACGCTCCAGGCCGAGCTGGCCGGGACCCCCGGTCTCCGCTCGATCCTGCCGGCCGGTTCGTTTCGCCGGCGACGCGAGACGATCGGCGACCTCGACCTGCTGGCCGAGACGGACGACCCGGCCGCGATCGTGAGCCGCCTCACGGGGCTTCCCTCCGTCGAGTCGGTCATCGGCGCGGGTGTCCACAAGGCCTCGGTCCGGCTGCTGCGGGGGCCCCAGGTGGACCTGATGATCGTGCCGCCGGGCGAGGCCGGCACCTACCGCATCCACTTCACCGGCTCCCGGGAGCACAACGTCCGCCTCCGGGGCATGGCCCGGGACCGTGGCTGGAGTCTGTCGGAGAAGGGCTACCTCCGGCTCGGCCCGGACGGCGAGCCGCTCGGCGAACCCGGGGCGGAGCTGCGGACCTTCCCGACCGAGGAGGCCGCCTACGGCTTCCTGGGCCTGTCCCTGATCCCGCCCGAGCTGCGGGAGGACCGCGGGGAGATCGAGGCCGCGCTGGCCGGACGCCTGCCGGCTCTCGTCCGCCTCGAGGAGCTGCGCGGCGACTGCCACACGCACTCGGACTGGTCGGACGGGGTGCACACGATCGAGCAGATGGCCGAGGCCGCGCGCCGGCGCGGCTACGCCTACCAGGTCCTGACCGACCACTCGTTCTCGCTGGCGATCGCGCGCGGCCTGACGGTCGAGCGGGTGGCCGAGCAGCGAGCCCTGGTCGACGCGCTCAACGCGCGCTTCGCAGGCGAGGAGGCGACGGGGACCGCGCCCGAGGCGAGCCCGCCGGAGGGCTTCCGCCTGCTCCACGGCTGCGAGCTGGAGATCCGGGCGGACGCCGCCCTCGACTTCCCCGACGAGGTGCTGGCCGCCTTCGACGTCGTCGTGGCCTCGGTTCACGTCGCGCGCCGCCAGCCGCGCGAGCAGCTGATGGCGCGCGTCTTCGCGGCCCTGCGCAGCCCGCACGTCGACATCCTGGCCCACCCGGCCGGACGGATGATCCAGGGCCGTGACGATCTCGACCTCGACTGGGAGGCGGTCTATGCGGAGGCCGCTCGGACGGGGACCTGCCTGGAGGTCAACGGCTCGCCCCACCGGCTCGACCTCGCCGACCTTCGCGCCCGGCGCGCCGTCGAGCTGGGCTGCCGGCTGGCGATCGACTCCGACGCCCACCGGACTGGGGAGCTCGACGACGTTCGATGGGGGGTCGCCGTTGCCCGCCGGGGCTGGGTGGAGGCACCGAGCGTCGTCAACACCTGGTCGCGGGCGGAGCTGCTGGCCTGGGTCGCGGCCAAGCCCGGCCGGCTCGCCGCCGCCGGCTGATCTCGCCCTCGCCCGCCGGCTGATCTCGCCCTCGCCCGCCGCCTGGTTCACCGGCCGCCGGCGCGTGGCGGACCATCGGGGGCGGTCCCGCTCGCGTAGGATGCCGGGGATGGACCCGGTCCACGATCGCCGCGCGCTCACCCTCGTCGCACTGACCCTCGTGGCCGCGTCGCGCCTCGTCGACGGCCCGCTGCTCTGGCTCGTGGCCGCCCTGCTCGCGGCGGCGGTCGGCCTGGCCACGCTGGCGGTCCTGGGCGAGTCGGAGCCGCGCGGGGTACCGATCGAGTCGCTCATCCTCCCGACAGTGGCCGCGCTGGCCGGGCTGGGCGCGATCCGGCTCGTGCCGGTGGACCTCTGGCTCGTGCCTGGGCTGGCCGCCGCGGGACTGCTCATCCTGGCTGCCCTGGAGCTCGAGCGGCGACTGCTCGCCGGCCCGGGGGCCGACTCGGACGATCGGCTCCTGCTGGTCGGCCTGAGCCTGACCGTGGCTTTCGTCGCGTTCGCCGGGGCGGCGGCCCTGGTGCCCGGCGGCCTGGCCGAGCCGGCTCCGGTCGGCTCCGGCCTGCTGCCGACCCCGGCCGGCGGTGGCGCCCTCGCCCTCCTCGCCGGACTCGACGCCCTGCTGGCAGCCGCCATCGGCTACCGGCTGGCCGCCTTCCGGCGACCGGTCCTGCGCGACACGCTTCTCGCGGCCGCCACCTACGGCCTGGTGGTGGGGGTCGGCGCCGGCGCGCTGCGCGCCGCGGCCGTCCCGCGTCTGCTCGGCCCCGCGCTCCTGGCCGTCCTGGTCTACCTGTGGGACGCCTGGCGAGGTACCCCCGGCCAGCTGCGGCGGAGCGCCCGCTGGATCTGGGAGACCGCCCTGCTGATCCTGCTGGCCGGCGTGGTCGTCGCCTGGAACCTGCTGGTCCGGCCGTGACTGGCCGCCGCCGGCCCGCCGGTGCGGGATCTGCCGGCGCTTCTGCCGCCGCGGTCGCTCCGCTCGACCCGCGGCTCCTGGCAGCCGTCGATCGCCTGGTCGGGGCCGCCGTGGGGTTGACCGCGCGGGCCCTTGCCGAGGCTGGAGCGGGCGCCGACCTGACGGTCGTCCAGTGGCGCGCCGTGGTCGTCGCCGGGGAGGGCCCCGAGGGCCGGTCGGTGGGGGAGATCGCCGCGCGCCTCGGCCTCGCGCTGCCGTCCGCCAGCCGCCTCGTGCGGCGCCTCGTCCGCCGCGGCCTGGTGGCCATCGGGCCGGACGAGCGCGATCGTCGCCGCACGCTCGTGGCGCTCACGCCGGCCGGCGTCCGGCTCCGCGGCGATCTCCTTGAGTTGCGGCGCGGGCTGATCCTGCGGCTGGTCGGGGGCCGGCCCGGCGCCCTGCCGGAGGACCCGATCGCCGCCATGGAGGCGATCGCGGACCGCCTGGCCGCCACCGTCGAGTGAGGGTCGGAATCCCCCAACCGGCGGTGACTCCCGACCGGCTGACGGGTGGTCTCGCTCCACCCTTCCGGCTTGTCGGGAACAGGGCGGCCCGCCGCCGCCCGCGCGCGCAGTCGAGGCAAGGGCACCGGATTGCGCCCGCCCACGCAGTGCCAGGAAAAGTCGTCCGCAGGAACGGCGACGAGCTGCCGACCCTTCCTGACGCGATGCGGCCGAGCTCGCGTTGACAGGTCCTGCCACCGGTGCTAGAAAGCGTTGCCCGTCGGAGAGGAGGTTCGTCCCGCCCCCGTCCCGGGTCAGACCGCACCCCGGAAGACACCATCCGCCGGGCCGTCCCATCGGCCCGCAGCCAGCCCACGCCGAAAGGAAGTCCATCTTGACCTTCGCCGAACTCGACAAGACGGCCGGCGGCAACACGGTCCGCATCAAGCGCCAGCTGACCGAGCAGGCGATCAGCCAGGCGGCCGGAGGCCACTGGGCGGACGCGGCCGACCTCAACCGCAAGATCCTGGAGCTCGGCCCGGACAGCGAGGCCGAGAACCGGCTGGCCAAGGCCCACTGGGAGCTCGGAGAGCTCGGGCTGGCCCGCGAGCACTACCAGGTCGCTCTCGGGCTCGACCCCACCAACCGGATCGCCGAGCGCAACATCGAGCGCCTCCGGGTGCTCCTGGCCGAGGCCGGCGAGCGGACCGTGCCGGCCATGGAGGGCGCCAAGGCGCCGGTCAACATCTTCGTGGAGGAGACCGGCAAGACCGGCTTCGCGATGTTGTTCGAGCTGGCCCATCCGCGCAAGCTGGCCCAGGTCAACCCCGGCGACGCCGTGGAGCTGGTCCCCGAGGGGAACCGCCTGCTGGCCGTCTCCAACGGCCTTCAGATCGGGATCGTCGAGCCGCGGGTCGCGGCCCGCCTTCTCAAGCTGATCACGGACGGCAACAAGTACGCCGCCGGCGTCACTTCACTGGGCGACAGGGACGTCCGGATCGTGATTCGCGAGACGTTCCAGGACCCGCGCAACTACGGCAAGGTCAGCTTCCCGACCGCGGCCCGCTCGTCCGACCTCCGGCCGTACACGAAGGGCACGCTCATCCGGGAGGAGATGGACCTGGAGGAGGACCTGGAGGAGGACGAGGAGGACGAGGAGATCGAGGACCTCGACCGCGTGCTGCCGGTCGAGGTGACCGGCGACGAGGCCTTCGAGGAGGAGCCCGAAGAGCTCGAGGAGTCCTAGGTCAGGCGGCCGGGCCGGGCCGGGCCCTCTTCGCTGACCGGCGCGACCGGCACCGGCTCGGGCCCCGCCTCCGCGCGCTCCGCCGCCCGCCGGCGGGCCTCGCCCGGAGCGCGTCCCGCAGGCGATGCCAGCGCGCGAGGGCGCGGGCCTCTTCCCGGTCGCCCAGCCTGCGGCCGCCGAAGCGGACCAGCTCGTAGTCGAGCGCCAGCCGGCCCAGCGCCGGGCCGGCACCGCGCCCCCGGATCCGCCTGGCGTGCTCCGCCGGCGACTCTGCGGCCGCCCGTTCCAGGTCGGGGTAGCGGGCGAGCTCGGCCAGCGACGCGCGGTAGGCCGCGACCGCGTCCCGCGGCTCGGCCGGCCGGCCGCGAACCCAGCCGAAGGTCGGCAGGCGCGGGAGGCGCAGCCGCGTCGACTCGACGACGATCGCGCGCTCCTCGAAGACGTCACCCGGGCGGGGCCTGCGCCGACGGCGGAGCCAGAGCCAGGTCACCAGCGCGCTGAGCGCGATCAGCCCGACCACGATGAGGACCGTGCCGATCTCCACGACCGGCCCCTCCGCGCTCGGGCCGCTTTTGGCGGGGGTCTTCGGCTGGAGCTGGGAGAGGGCCTTCGTGAGGTCGGCAGGCTTGATGTTCAGGAGGCGGATGAGGATCACCAGCGGGATGCCGACCGCCAGGAAGGGCGCCATCAGCCGGACCGTCTGGGGGATCGCCCGGATCAGCAGGATCAGCGCGACCAGCCCCAGCGCGGGCCGGACCAGCTCGACGAGGAGATCGACCATCGGCCGGCCGGCCAGCGCGACCCAGGGGACCGCGAGGAGTCCCATCAGGGCGACGACGGCGATCAGCAGGCCGAGCCACTGCCGGTTGCGCCGCCAGTCGAAGCCGGCCTGGTGGCCCAGGCCTCGCATGCCGGCCAGCCCGGCCGCGAGGAGCCCGGCGATCATGAAGACGACGGTGTCCGGAAAGGCGCTCGACTGGAAGAGGAGGCGGTCGGGCGCCGGCAGGGGCGAGACCAGCAGCCAGACCGCGACCAGGACCGGCAGGCCGATCCGCAGTGCGCCGGAGGCTCCGCGCTCCGGCTCGGGATCGGCATGCGCCAGGCCGCGGAGGGCGGCCAGGCCCAGGAGCCAGCCACCCGGATGGTGGTCGATGGCCGAGGTCGGGACGGGCCCGCCGAGGGCGGTCCGTACCTCCGGCGCGGCCAGCCAGCCGACGACCGCGGCGGCCACGACCAGGGCGACCCCGACGATCACCCGCCGCACGGACGGGGCGGCCCAGCCGCCGACCGGCACGGCAGCCCGCCCGCGATGCAGCCGGCGCCCGGCCGCCAGTCCCGCCGCCGCGGCCAGGAAGAAGGCCGGCAGCGCCAGCTCCAGCTCGCGGTGACCCGGACCCACCTCGATTGCCGCGTAGAGGACGGCGACCCAGGCCCCCTCGACGAGCGCCTCCAGGCCGGCCGGCAGCAGGTCCAGGAGCAGGTCCCGGCCGGCAGGTCCCGGCCCGAGCCGGCTCACCCCGCCACCTCGAGCGCCTCGCCCGTCTGCCAGTCCGGCTCCAGGCGTGCCACGAAGGCCGCCACGCCGGCCGAGCGGGCACGGCGGGCCGCCTCCGCCGCCCGCGGCCCGAAGGCGACATGCTGGACGGCGAAGCCAAGCCGCCCCAGGCGGCGCTCCGTCGCCAGCCGGCGCGTCGGGTCGCGCGAGGAGAGGACCAGGACCGTGGCGCCCGGCCGCAGGACGGTGGGCAGGCCCGACAGCAGTTCCTCGAACGGCGCCGAGGGCACCGAGCTGAGCCGCGCCAGCAGGTCCCCCAGCCGGCCGAGCTGCCGTGGGCCGCTGCCGGGAGGGAGGTAGGCGAAACGCCGGACAACACCGGTGAAGGCGGCGACCGCCAGGCCGCAGGCGACCTCGTCGGCCAGCAGATGGCGGGCGAGCGACGCCGCGGCCACGCAGAGACCCTCCACCAGGTCGTCGTCGAACGAGCCGACGGCGAGGTCGGAGGCCGGCGTGGCGATGTCGAGCGCGATCAGGACCTCGTGCTGCAGGGCCGGATCGTAGCGCTTGACCTGCGGCCGGCCGGTGCGGGCGGTCGACGGCCAGTGGACGCTGCGCAGCGGGTCGCCCGGCTGGTAGGGTCGGATCCCGGCGAAGAGCTGGCTCTGCTCCAGGAGGCCCCGCCGGGCCGGCTGCGGGCCGAGCCAGGCGCGCGGAGCGTCGGCCATGCGGAGCGACACCATCCGCGGCCGAACCAGGTAGCGCGCCCGGCCGGGCAGCTCCCGGCTGGCGGCCGACCGGGCGAAGACGTCCGAGACGGTCAGGCGGACCGGTCCCAGCGCGTAGACGCCGCGCCGGTTCGCCAGGACGTGGTAGTGGCGGACCACGCGTTCGAAGCCGGCCAGGCTCCAGGCGTTGGCCAGGGCGAGCTGTCCGGCCCGCTCGGTGGGGACGGTGTCGCGCTCGCGGACGGTGACCCCGTCGCTGACGAGGTCCACGGCCCGCAGCCAGGCGAGCGGCAGCGCCTTGCGGTTGCGGACGGTCAGGTCGAGGGCGATGACATCCCCGCAGACCGCGCGGTCCGTCGCGAGGTGGCGCTCGTACTCCAGGCCGCCCAGCCCGAAGCGCGCCCAGACCGCCCGGCTGCCCTCGACCAGGAGACCCAGGCTGCCCACCAGGAGGAGGCCGGGCGTGCCGGCCCACGCGCCGACGAGGACGAGGCCGAGTCCGGCCCAGGCCAGGCCGCTCACCGGGCCGCCCGGTCAGGTCCCCGCGGCGCCCGGCCCGGCCAGGATCGGCGGCACGGGGACGGCGGCGAGGATCCCGTCGACCACCTGCTCGCTGGTCGTCCCCCGGAGCGCCCGATCGACGTCGATCACCAGGCGATGGGCCAGGACCGCCACGGCGACCGCCTTGACGTCGTCCGGGAGCACGAAGTCCCGGCCGTCGAGGAGCGCGCCGGCCTGGGCCGCCCGGTAGAGGGCCACGCTCGCCCGCGGGCTGGCGCCGAGCTCGACCTCGGGCCGCTCCCGGGTCGCCCGGACCAGCGCGACGGCGTAGGCCTCGACCTCCGGGGCCACGGTCAGCTGGCGGGTGGCCTCGCGGAGGGCGCGGACGCCGGCGGCATCCAGCACCTGGCCGACGCGCGCCAGGGGCTCGGCCTCGCGCTGGTAGCGGCGGGCGATCCGGCCCTCGTCGCCGGGCCCCGGATAGCCGAGCCGGACCCGGACGAGGAACCGGTCGAGCTGGGCCTCCGGCAGGGCGAACGTGCCGGCCAGCTCCACGGGGTTCTGCGTCGCCAGGACCAGGAAGGGGTCGGGCAGCGGCCGCGTCGCGCCCTCGATCGAGACCTGCCGCTCCTGCATCGCCTCCAGCAGCGCGGACTGGGCCCGCGGCGTGGCCCGGTTGATCTCGTCGACCAGCAGCAGGTTGGTGAAGACCGGCCCCGGGACGAAGCGGAGGCGACCGTCCTCCAGGACGCTCGAGCCGGTGATGTCGGAGGGCAGCAGGTCCGGCGTGCCCTGGATCCGTCCGAAGCCCAGCCCCAGGGCCCGGGCAAAGGCGCGGGCCAGCAGGGTCTTGCCGACGCCGGGCACGTCCTCGATGAGGGCGTGGCCGTCGGCCAGCAGCGCGACGGCCAGGAGGCGAAGGGGCTGCTCGGCGCCGACGACGGCCTCGGCGACGGCATCGCGGAGGTGGGCCCAGGTCCGCGAGGCAGCCTGCCTCCCGGCCGCAGCGGGCCCACCCTCGCCGCCGACCGCCTCCCCCGCCACCGCCTCCCCTGCGACCGCTCCGGCCACCGGCACGCCCCCGGCCGCCCCTGCTCCCGGCCGACCGTCCTCCGTCACCTGGCGCTCACCTCCGATCCGTCGTCGCGGTCCGGGTCAGTCTGTCACACCCCGGTCCGCACCGGGCCGCGAGGCGGGCTCGCTCCGACCTCTCCCGCCCCGACCAGCCGGCCGTCGTGGAGCTGGGCGAAGCGGTCGGCGACGTCGAGTATCAGCGGATCGTGCGTCGCGACGATCGCGGTCGCCCGCTCGCTGCGGCCGACGGCGTGGAGGAGCAGCGGAGCGGCCCTGCTCCTGCCAAGAGTCTGACTGCCGACGGTCCTTCCCCCCGGAAACGGCCGATCAGGCGGGGCGCAGGTTCGATCGTGAAGGCCGCCGGCCTCGCAGTCCCGCCGTCTCCTCGCCGGCGGCCCGACGCCTTGGGGCCGGCCGCCGGGGAGACCATCCGCCCGAGCGACCCGCACTCCGGCGATCCCCGGCCGCCGCGGTCCGTTGCGACAGGCACGGTCTGGCACAATGCCCCCATGGCGGGGCGAGGGATCTCGATCCGGGCCGACCCCGGTCCGTCGCTGCCCTTCTTCGATCGCCTGGCGCCGCCGGCGCCACCGGAACTCCTGGGCGACGCGGTCGGAGAGGGAAGCCGGGCCGGCGACGTGGTCCTCGACCTCCACGGCCGCGGCGGTTGGGTCGCCCGGGCGGCGATCGGCGAGCAGCGGCGGGCGATGAGCTACGAGAGCGACCCGCTGACCCGCCTGCTGGCCGAGGTGGTCCTGCGCCCGCCGGACGTGCGCCACCTGGACGCGGCGTTCCAGTCGATCGCCGGCTCGCCGCGCGGCCAGACCGCCCTGCGGAGCTGGGTGGACGAGCTGTTCGCGAGCCGCTGCGAGAGCTGCGGCCGGAGCGTCTCCCTGGACGAGCTGATCTGGGAGGCGGCCGAGGCCGGCGAGCCGCGCCCCATCCGCCGCTCCTACCGCTGCCCGCTCTGCCGCGAGCAGCTCGGCCGCGGCGAGCAGCGCCACGGTGAGCCCGAGGCCGGCGACCTGGAGCTGGCCGGGGCCGTCGAACCGCGCGGGCCGGCCTGGCAGCTGGCCCACGAGCGCTTCCCGGCCCCCGGCGAGGATGAGCCCCTCGTGGACCAGCTGCTCGCCCTACACAGCCCACGTCAGCTGGTCGGCCTGCAGGGGATCCTGGAGCGGATCGAGGGGGACCTTCGCGCCCCGCAGGTGGAGGCCGCCCTCCGGCTGGCCTTCCTCCACGCCCTCCTGCCCGCCAGCCGGCTCAACGGCTACCCGGGCCGGATGGCCGGCCTGCGGGTGGTGGGCGGTCGCGTTCGGCAGCCGGGCAGCAGCCAGTGGCGCGAGCGCAACCCGTGGCTGGCCTTCGAGGACGGCTACCGGCTGGTCCGCGGCTTCGTCCAGCGCATGGAGGCCGGCGCCCAGCGTGTCGGGCTGGCCCGCCCCGGCGAGGACCTGCGCAGCCTTGGGGAGGGGATGGCCAACATCGTCCTGGGCGTGGGCACGCCCACCGCGTTCCGGGCCCTGGCCGCGGAAGGGGAAGCGCTGCGGGATCTGCCCGGCCGGCCGCAGCTCCGGCTGATCCTCGGCCAGCCGCCCCTGCCCTGGACGGCGGAACGCCTGGCGACCGCCTACTTCGGCACCGCCTGGACGCTCGGCCGGGAGGCAGCGAGCCTTCTCCCCTGGAGCCAACTCTTCGAGGGCGCCGGCCGGCCGGGCTGGGACGCCCAGGTGCGGGCGCTGCGGGCGTCGCTGGGGGCGGCCGCAAAGGCGCTCGCCCCGGACGGACGGGCGGTCCTGCTGCTGGAGCCGGGAAGCGGCGCCGAAGGCCTGGTGGCCGCGGTCCTGGGGGGCGCCCGGGCGGGCTATCGCCTCGTCTCGGCCCGGCTCGCGGCCACGCCCCACGACGAGGGCGGCGTGGTCCGCCTCTCGCCCCCCGGTGCGCCGCTCCCGCCCGGGCCACGGACCAGGGCCGGCCTCCCGCTGCCGCCCGGGCCCGCCGAAGGCGGTGGCCGCGGCGCCGGCGAGCTGGTGCCGGGCCGCGGCCTCTTCGGGCCGCCGGAGGCGATCGAGGCCCACCGGTTCTCCGCCACGGCGGCCGCCGAGGTCGTGACGGAGACCGCGGTCGCGGTCCTCCAGGCGCGGGGCGAGCCGGCCGGCTTCGACCAGCTGCTGGGGGACCTGCTGGTCGGGCTCGATCGGGCCGGGGAGCTGCGGAGGCTGGCCGTCGCCGCCTGGCCGGCGAGCGCCGCGGACCGGCGCGTGGGCATGCCCGGCGAGGCCGCGGATGGCCCCGCGGCCGCGGATGGCGGCGGCGGCGTGTCGGGCGGCGGCGGCGTGGAGGCGCTCCTCCAGCTGATCCGCGGCGAGCTCGGCCGGCCGGGCAACCGCCGCCTGGAGGAGATCGAGCCCGGGCAGTGGTGGCTCGCCGCGCCGAGCGACCGGGCGGAGGCGGCCATCCCGCTGGCCGACCGCGTCGAATGGGCCGCCTTCAGCCTCCTCTCCACCGCCGGGCAGCTCTCGGAGGAAGCCTTCTTCGACCGGATCGCGGCGCTCTTCCGGGAGCGGGACCAGCCGGACGAGGTGCTCCTCCGCGCCTGCCTGGACGGCTACCGGGCGCCCGGCGGCAGCTCCGAGGCGGTCCAGACGCTCGACATCCTTCAGCGGCGCTCCGCCGAGCACGACGAGCTGATCGCCCTGCTGGCCGAGCTCGGCCATCGGCTCGGCCTGCGGGTCTGGATCGGGCGCCGCCAGCAGGGCCGCCGGGTGGCCGGCCGGATCCTCGGGGACTGGCTGGACGCGGCCGAGCGCGAGGTCCACCTTCCCCTGGTCGGGCGCGGCGATCCGGCCCTGCTGGAGCAGGTCGACTGCGCCTGGTACGTCCGCCACCGGGCAACCTTCTACTTCGAGGTCGAGTGGACGGCCATGCTCGGCGAGCCGCTCCTGCTGCGCCATGCGCGCCTCCCGACCGACGAGCAGGTGGTTCGTTTCCTGGTCATCCTGCCGGAGCGCGCTGCGCTCGTCCGTCACAAGCTGGCTCGCTCCGCCCTGCTGCGCCGGGCCCTCGACGAGGGCAACTGGCACATCCTCAAGGCGGACCACCTGCGGACCCTGGCGGCCCGCGAGGAGGTCGGGCTGGCCGACCTCGAGCCGTACCTGGGGCTTGATGCTCCCGTCGAGGAGCGAGACGAGACCCAGCTTGCCCTGTTCGGCGGCTGAGTCACCGGGTACGCTGGCCGGGCTGCCGGCGACCCATCGCAGGAGGAGCCCGTGACCCTGTCCGATCCGGTGTCGACCGACGCCGCGCTTACCGTTCCGTCGACCGTCGACGACCTGGCCGACCGCTTCTGGGAGGCACTCCTGGAGCTCTCGCCGACGACCGCGACGATCTACGGCGACGAGCGCTACGACGACCGCTGGGAGGATCCGGGCGCGGCCGGTCGGGCGCGCGCTCGCGCCCTCTTCCGCTCGACCCTGGCCGAGGCCGTGGCGATCTCGACCGCGGGGCTGACGGTGGAGGAGCGGATCACCCGGGACATGTTGCAGGTCGTCTGCGAGCTGGGCCTGGAACAGGACGAGCAGCGCATCGACCGCCTCAAGGCCGTCGACCAGATCAACGGTCCGCAGACCGTGCTTCCGCAGCTGGTCCAGTTCCAGCGGACCGACACCCCGGAGCGACTGGAGCGCTTCCTGGCCCGGCTGGCCTCCTACCCGGCCTTCATGGCCGCCAACGCCGACCTGGTCCGGGAGGGCCTCGCGACCGGCCTCACCGCGCCGCGGATCGTCACCGAGCGGACGATCGCCCAGCTGGAGCGCAACCTGGCCGTGCCGCCCGAGGCCTCGCCCGTCGCAATTGTGCCCCGCCTCGCGAACGAGGCCGATCGCGATCGGATCGTGGCCCTGGTGCGCGACGCCGTCCGGCCCGCCGACGCGGCGTTCCTCGAGACGCTGCGCGGCGACTACCTTGCGGCCAGCCGCCTCGAACCCGGCCTCTGGTCGGCACCGGGCGGCGACGTCCTCTACCGGACGCAGATCCGGGCCTGGACCTCCCTCCCGCTGTCGGCGGACGAGCTCCACCGGGTCGGCCTTGAGGAGCTGGCCGCCCTCGACGCCCAGCGCCGGGCCATCGCCGGGGAGCTGGGTCACGGTGACGACGTGGCGGCCGCGCGGGCGGCGATCCTGGCCGATCCGGCGGACGTCCCGGCCTCCGGCGAGGCCCTCGTCGCGCGCGGCCGCGAACGCGTGGAACGGGCGACCGCGGCCGCCGGCCGCGCCTTCGGCCGGCTGCCGGCGGCCAGCTGCGACGTCCGGCCCGTGGAGCCGTTCGTGGAGTGCGACGCGCCGCCGGCCTTCTACTTCCCCCCGGCGGCGGACGGTTCGCGGCCGGGCATCTTCTACGTCAACACCTACGACCTGCCGAGCCGGCGCCTCTCGCGGCTGGCCTCCATCGCCCACCACGAGGCCGTCCCCGGGCACCACTTCCAGATCAGCCTGGAGATGGAGCACCCTTCCCTGCCCGCCTTCCGCCGGCTCGGCTCGCGGATGACCGGCGCGGCCTTCGCCGAGGGCTGGGGGCTCTACTCGGAGCGGCTGGCCGACGAGCTCGGCCTCTACGACGGGCCCGTCGAGCGGCTGGCGATGCTCGATGCCCAGGCCTGGCGGGCGGTCCGGCTCGTCGTGGACACGGGCATCCATGCGCTCCGCTGGTCGCGGGAGCGATCGATCGAGCTGCTGATCGCCGAGGCGGGCCTCACCGGGACCGACGCCGGCATCGAGACCGATCGCTACATCGTCCAGCCGGGGCAGGCGCTCGCCTACAAGGTCGGCCAGCGGGAGATCGAGCAGCTCCGGCGGGCGGCCGAGGCGGCGGCCGCCGCCGGCGGCCGGCCGTTCGATCTCCGTGCCTTCCACGATGCAGTGCTCGGCCATGGCTCGCTGCCGCTCGCGACGCTGGCGCGCGAGCTGCCGCGCTGGCTGGCCGAGGGCACGCCCGCGCCGTAGGGGCGACGCGGATCCGGGCCCCGGCGGCCCGGACCCCGCCGGTCCTCAGCTGTCGAAGCCGATGCCGAGCGTGTCGAGCGAGCGCAGCAGCAGGCCACGCCGGCCCTCGTTGCGGTCGGCGCGGGCCAGTTCGCGGCGGACCTGGTTGACCGCCACGGAACGTAACGGCTCGGGGGGGAACGGCACCGGCGGTTCACGGACGAAACGGAGCCGCAGCAGGTCGGCGTCCGGCCGCAGGATCAGGTCGCGGACCAGCCCCGCCACCCAGCGGCTGGCCCCCACGCCCAGCCCGGTGTAGCCGAGGGCGTAGGTGACCCGGCCGCCCATCGTCGTGCCGACCGTCGCCGTGAACCGGCTCGTCGTGTCGATCGCGCCGCCCCGTCGGCTGGAGGAGGCCGGCCAGCCAGCGCGGCACACGCAGGCCCGGCTCGGTCTCGAGCAGCCGGAGAGCGGTCCAGAGGCCCGTGAAGCCGGCCCCGACGATCGCGACGTCCGCAGTCGCGCGGCCGGCCAGTGGGGGGCGCGGGGCCGGCAGGGGCGGCCGGAGCCAGAAGCTGACGGCGGCGGATGGATCGGTCGAGGTCGCGGTTCCTCCCGTGGTCGGCGCGGCGGACAGGGCGGCGATTGGTGGCGTGGGGCGGCGGCCCCCCCAGGCTGACCTGTCAAGGGCCATTCGGCCCTCCGGCTGGCGCTCCGCCCCCGATCGCCGGCCGGACGACGTGATTCGCAGGGGGGCCCATGTGCAGCCGCGAATATCGCATTGACGAACTCGGGCCAGTGTGCAACCATTCCGCCGCAGCGTCTCACCCCACGAAACCCTTCCGGCCGCGGAACGTTGTTCCCGCTGCCGCACGGCTGTTCTGTGCCGGCTCCCGGACCCGCTCACGGAGGAATGATGGCCACCGAGTCCACGACCCGCCCGGCCCCGACGCTGGCCCGCCAGCGCCAGGCCGCGATGTACGAGCGGGCCCTGCGAAGACTCCCCGGGGGAACGGATTCGAATTTCCGGGCCTGGGGCGCGGACACGATCTACGTGGACCGCGGCCTGGGGGGTCATGTCTGGGACCTGGACGGCAACGAGTTCATCGACCTGCGGATGGGCTACGGCCCGGTGATCCTCGGCCACGCCGACCCGCGCGTGGACGACTACGTGGCCGAACGGATGCGGCGCGGCGTCAGCTTCTCGCTCACCTCGGAGGACGAGGTGCGGGCGGTGGAGCTGGTCTGCGAGCTGACCGGCTGGGTGGAGATGGCTCGCCTGACCGTCTCCGGCACCGAGGCGACGATGCACGCCATGCGCGTCGCCCGCGGCTACACCGGCCGCGACAGGATCGTCAAGTTCGAGGGCCAGTACCACGGCGTCCACGACTACGCCCTGATCTCCGTCCTGCCCAACGACGTCACGGAGCTGGGCGATCGCGCCAACCCCGTCCGGCTCGCCTGGGGTCGCGGCATCCCGGCCGCCGTCGCCGAGACGGTCATCCCCGTCCCCTACAACGACCTGGAGACCCTGCGCCGCATCTTCGAGCGCGAGGGCGACCAGATCGCCGGCGTCATCATCGAGCCGGTCCTGGGCAACGCCCAGGGCATCCTGCCCCGCGAGGGCTTCCTGCCGGGCGTGCGGGCCATCACCGAGGAGTTCGGGGCGCTGCTGATCTTCGACGAGGTGAAGACGGGCTTCCGCTTCGCGCCGGGCGGCGCGGCCGAGTTCTTCGGCGTCCGGCCGGACCTGGCCACCTATGCCAAGGCGATGGGCAACGGCTATCCGGTGGCGGCCTTCGGCGGCCGGCGCGAGGTGATGAGCATCCTGCCGGCGAAGGTGAGCCACGGCGGCACATACGCCGGCAACCGCGTGGCGGCCGCCGCGGCCGTCGCTACGCTCGAGACGCTGCGGGACGGCAGCGTCCTCCGGGAGATCGCCGCGAAGGGGCGGCGGATCCAGGCGGGCCTCTCCGACGCGATCACGCGACGAGGACTGGCCCACGTTTTCACGGGTCACCCGACGATGTTCGGGGTGATGTTCGCGGACGAGGTCCCGACCGACTACCGGGGTTGGGCGGGCACGGACCACGAGCTCTACGACGCGGTCGCGGTCGGGATGCACCGTCGGGGGGCGATGCCCGAACCGGACTCGCGCGAGCCGTGGTTCCTCGCCGCGGCGCACACAGCCGACGACGAGGCGAGGATCGTGGAGATCTTCGCCGAGGCGCTCGACGCGGCGCTCGAGGAACGGGCGCACCGCCGGGCGGGCGAAGTCGGCCATTGACTCAGCGTCCCGAGCCGGTGCTCGCCGGAAGCGCCGGAACCTAGTCTTGGAGGAGTAGCGCGTGGTGCTCGACGGGAACGCAGTCCGCTCGGTCGACCGGGCGGCGGCGCTCCTCCTGGCGCTCGGGGAGAGCCAGGGAGAGGCCGGCGTGACGGAGCTCGCTCGCCGGCTTGGCCTGCACAAGTCGACCGCATCCCGCCTTCTGGCGACACTCCAGAAGCGCGGGCTCGTGGAACAGGATGATGATTCGGGCAAGTACCGCCTGGGCCTGGCGGTCGTTCGCCTGGGGGAGCGGGCGGAGAAGGCGCTCGACCTGCGGCGCATCGCGCTGCCGGAGCTCGAGCGGCTGGCCCACCTCACCCGGGAGGCGACCGGGCTCGGGATTCTCGACGGCGACGTCTGCCTGACGGTCGCCCAGGCCGACCCGCCGACGCTGGGCGGCCTGGCCGACTGGACCGGCCGCGCCTTCGCGCTGCACTCGGCGGCGGCCGGCAAGGTCCTCCTCGCGGCCATGCCCGAGCGCGAGGTCGTGCGGCTCGCCCGACGCGGGCTGACCGCCTACACCGGCCATACCATCACCGGTCTCGAGTCACTCCTCGAGGAGCTGGCCCGGGTCCGCAAGCGCGGCTTCGCCACCTGCTTCGGGGAGCTCGAGCCGACGATCAACGGGGTCGCCGTCCCGGTCCTGGATGCGCGGGGCAACGTCGTGGCCGCGCTCGGCGTCCGGGGCCCCGCCCAGCGGCTCACCCCGAGCCGCGTGACCGAGCTCGTCGACCACGCGCGCCAGACCGCCCAGGCCATCTCCACCCGCCTTGGCGGCATGATCGCCGCCTGACCCGTGCCGTGCCGCGGTCACCGACCGCGCCATCGTCCGCTCGCCGGCCCCCGATCCGCGTCGGGGGCCGGCTTGCGTCCGTGCCGCAGGGCGCGTCCGTGCCGCAGGGCGCGTCCGCGCCCCGCCGCGCGTCCGCGTCCCCGCGCGCGCCGGCGGGCGGCTAGGCTATCGGCATGGCCGCCCCTACCCCCAGCCCCAGCCCGTCGGCCGGTGCCGACGCCCTCGCCCTGGCGGGCCTGACCGGCGCCGACCTGGAGCGCTGGGCGCGCGCGGCCTTCGCCGGCCTCGTCG
>JAJYJO010000054.1 GCA_021789435.1 Chloroflexota bacterium | reverse complement strand
ACGGCGACGCCGGCCTGTTCGCCGCGGTCGAGGCCCCGCCTCGGCGGCCGACTCCCGGCGCCGTCCGTCACGGCAGCGCGGCCTCCGCCCCGGCCCGGGCCTCGCCGCCCCGGTCGGCCGCCATCTGCCCCGCCAGGCGCTCGAGACGCTCGGCCTCGGCCGGGTCGTCCGGCCAGATCGGCTTGAAGATGTACCACTGCTCGGGGACCGCCGCGATGCCGGCCGCCAGTTCGTCGGCGATCGCCTGGGTCGCCCGCAGCAGCTCCGCCGGCGCGGTCGACGCGACCCGGATCGGCTCGGCCGGCCAGGCGCGGAACCGCCCATCCTCTTCGCGCCGCACGAGGACCGGCACGATCGTGGCGCCGTTCCGCGCGGCCAGCACGGCGGGGCCGGCGGGCAGCGTCGTCCAGGCGTCGAAAAAGCGGACGGGGATGCCGTCGGGCCGGTAGCCCCAGTCGACGAGCAGGCCCAGGATCTCCCGCCGGCGGAGGACACCGTAGACGGCCCGAAGGTTGCGCCAGGGGATCAACTGGACGCCCCAGACGGCGCGCTGTCGACGAAGCAGGTCGAACAGCTCGTCGTAGGCCGTATCGTCGGCCACCACGCTGACGGGCAGGCCGTGCGAGGCGAGGCCCGCCCCCAGGGCCTCGTTGTTGGCCAGGTGGGCGACCACGACGATCGTGCCTCTGGACTCGGCCACGAGCTCCTTGAAGCGCTCCAGGCCGTCGGCCATCACCAGGTCCGCGGCGTGTCGCCGGTCCAGGCCCGGCAGGCGGAGCAGCTCCACCACGTAGCGGGCGTAGGTCCAGTAGGCCGCCCGCGCCAGCCGCCCGGCGGCCGGGTCCGACGCAGGTACCCCGAGCACATGTCCGAAATTGGCCCGCACCCAGCGCCGCTTGGTGGGCCAGAGCACGTAGCCGGCCAGGGCCACCCAGCCCCCGACGGTCCAGGCGAGGCGGGCCGGCAGGTGGCCGACAAGCCAGGCGAAGCCGCGGTAGGCGTGGACCGCCGGGCCCTCGTGGATCCGTGGCCGCCGCTCTTGGCGCCGGTGGGGAGCGTCCAGCGCGTGGGCGGCGCCGTTGCCGTTCGCTCCGCCATTCGTCTCCGCCCGGACCCGGCGGCGAGCCAGGGCCGCGGGGCTCGCCGGCTCGGCCGTCCGGGCGATCGTCCGCTCCGCCTGCGTCGCGTCGCCCGCGTCCGCGGCCGGACCCTGCGCTGGAGGGTGGCCCGGCTCGCCCAGGCGGAGCGCCCCTCCGGTGGCGAGCCCCTCCTCGCTCGCCATGCTCAGCCGGCCGCCAACGTGGTCTTCGCCCGGCCGGGGGTGCGGCGGGCCGGCTTCCCGCCGTCGGCCGCGTTGCCGGTGAGCGTCTCGCTGTCCTCGCCGCGGATGAATGCCTCCACCCGCTCGCGGGCGACGTCGTCGTGGATCTGGACCGGCGGCGACTTCATGAAGTACGAGGAGGGCCCGACCAGGGTCCCCGACAGGCCGCGGTCCAGGCCGAGCTTCAGGCAGCGGACCGCGTCGATGACCACCCCGGCGCTGTTCGGGCTGTCCCAGACTTCGAGCTTCAGCTCCGCGTTGAGCGGCACGTCACCGAACGTGGTGCCCTCCATCCGGATGTAGCACCACTTGCGGTCCTGCAGCCACGGGACGTGGTCGGAGGGCCCGACGTGGACGTTGCCCGGGTCGATCTCGTAATCGAGCATGGAGGTGACGGCGTTGGTCTTGGAGATCTTCTTCGACTCCAGGCGCTCGCGCTCGAGCATGTTCAGGAAGTCCGTGTTGCCCCCGAAGTTGAGCTGGTAGGTCCGTTCGAGCCTGACCCCCCGGTCCATGAAGAGGCGGGTCAGGACGCGGTGGCTGATCGTCGCTCCCACCTGGCTCTTGATGTCGTCACCGATGATCGGCACGCCGGCCTCGCCGAAGCGACGCTGCCAGTATGCCTCTCGGCCGATGAAGACGGGGATGCAGTTGACCACGGCCACGCCGGCTCGCAGGGCCTGCTCGACATACCACTTGGTGGCCTCCTCCGAGCCGACCGGGAGGTAGTTGATGACGACGTCGACCTGGCGCTCCCGGAGGATCCCGGCGATGTCGGCGGTCGGGCCGGGCGCCTTCTCGATGATCTCGCTCAGGTACTTGCCCAGGCCGTCGTGGGTCATGCCCCGCTCGACCGGGACCCCCAGGTGGGGCACCTGCTGGAAGACGTAGGTGTTGTTCGGACGGCTGTAGATCGCCTCGGAGAGATCCTTGCCGACCTTGTTCCTGTCGATGTCGAAGGCGGCCACGAACTCGATGTCGCGGATGTGGTAGCCGCCCAGGTCCACGTGCATGATGCCCGGGATGGCGTCGCCCGGCTGGGCATTCTCGTAGTAGTAGCGACCCTGGACCAGGCTGCTGGCGCAGTTGCCGACGCCGATGATGGCGACGCGGATCCTGCCGTCCCCGCGCCGGCCGGCCACTCCGAGTTCGTCCGCGGCCGCCGCCGCCCCTTCTCGTCCGTTCTTCCCGATGACCTGCTCTTCCACCGTGGGGGCCTCCTGTCGTTGTCTGCGAGCGGCTCGTGGCCGACTATCGCCGCGGCTCGCCCGCCCCGGGCGCCTGGCCGCGGACGTGCCAGATCCGCTGGATGACGGTGATGGTCGAAGTGACGAAGACGATCGCCAGGGCCAGGGCGAGCCAGGGCTGGCCCGAGGTGATGACGAGGCGGTGGTCGCCGGGCAGGCTGATCCAGTCGCCCGGCCGGAGCCCCACGTACGGACCGACGCCGCCGGCCAGCCCGGTGATCACCAGGCCCACGGCCAGGACCGCCAGCCGCTCGGAGCGCGGGGCGATTCCCACCTCGCCGTGGAGGCCGGCCGCCTCCGCCCGCGCCCGCGTGTAGGTGACGAGCGACGCCGAGGTCACCGCGAGCGCCGCGAGGACGGCGCCGTCGTTGAACACGCCCAGGCAACCCGCGATCACGCCGACGTAGATCAGGCTCTCGCCCCAGCGGTCGAGGGTGGAATCGAGGAAGCCGCCGAAGGCAGAGACGCGGCCGGTGGCCCGGGCGAGGGCGCCGTCGAAGAGGTCGAAGACTCCGCCGAACACGACCAGCAGGCCGGCGAGGATCCACAGCTGCCCGGCAGCTGCCAGGGCGGCCAGCAGCCCGATCGCGAAACCGATCACGGTCAGGCCGTTGGGGGTCAGGCCGAGGCGGCCCAGGCCCACGGCGATGGGCACGGCCAGGGCGCGGACGCGGGCGCGGGCGGCGGGCGAAACGAAGGACCCGTCGCTCACCGTCAGGCCTCGGGAGCCGCGAGGGAGGTCGCCGGGGAGGCTCCGGCCGCCAGGGACGGCCCGCCCGGGCCGGCGGGATCCGCCAGGCCCAGGACGGCTCGCTCGCGCGCGGCCGACTCGCGCCAGGCCTCGGACCGGAGGGTGCAGTGGGTCTCGCGGCCGACCCGGCGGGTCTGGATGATCCCGGCCGCCCGCAGCCGACCGAGATGCCAGCTCACGAGCGGCTGCGAGAGCCCGACCTCCTCGATCAGCTGGGTCACGCTGGCCGCTCCGGCCGCCAGCCGGCGGACGATCCGGAGGCGGTTCACGTCGGCCAGGGCCTTGTGGAAGAGCCGCAGCTGGCGGAGGTCCTCCGGCTGGTCGACGACGGCCGCGATCGTCGTCCGGAAGTGAGCCGGGGATGGCACGCACACCTCGCTCAAACAAGAGTTGATATAAAGCGTTGTTGATGCTAGGCAGTCTCGGCGGCCGTGTCAACCAGGGGCGCCGACCCGACGCCCGACCGCCGCGAGGGGGTGATCGCGTTCGGCGTCGAGCGCGGCTGACGTCCTGGCTCGAGGGTCCTGGCTCGACGCCCGGGGCCGTGGCCCGGTCTGCGCGTGACCCGGGTCCCCGCCTGTCCCCGCCCGCCGATGCCCGGTACTTTCGGGCCATGGTGGGCCGCCGGTCGAAGTGGGCAGATGGTGGAAAGAGGGTGGCCCGGGCCATCTCGGGAGGAGCCGGACCACCGGGGACGCCCGGCGCCGCATCTTCCGGCACCAATGCATCGAGGGAGGTTCAGCTCGTGCCGGTGGTAAGGGCAGGTCCGAACCAGTATCTGCTGGTGGGTCGTCGAGGGGAGCTGGAGAACCGGGGCTCGGCCGTCCGGGCCATCCTGCTGCCGGGCGCCATCTACGTGCTCGTTCCGAGCACTAAACAGGAAGCCGCCTTCGAATTCACCCAGGAGACGAAGGACGGCATCCCCCTGCGCTTCAAGGGGATCATCATCTACCGCATCACCGATCCCCTTGCGGCAGCCCGACTCTTCGACTTCAGCAACGGCGCGGGGGTGGGGCAGATCACCACCCTCCTCACGCACGTCTGCCTCGGCGAGCTGCGCCACGCGGTCTCCCACATGACGATGGTCGAATGCATCGAGCAGCGCAAGACGACGCTGAGCGGGGTGGCGGAGGCCGCCCTGCAGGCGACCATCCACAGCGGCGACGGCCAGGCCAACGACTGGGGCCTCACGGTCGAGGTGGCCCAGCTGGCGCAGGTCTTCATCGTGGACACCCAGCTGCGTCAGCAGCTGGAAGCGGAAGTCCGCAACGAGATCAAGCTCAAGAGCGACCAGTCGAACCTCAGGACCCAGGAGGCGACCCGGCTCACGGAGATGGAATCCGAGGGCCGGGTGGAGGAGCAGAAGCTGGCGAACGACCGGGAGAGCCTGCGGCGCCAGGAAGAGCTGGAGCTTGCACAGCTGGCGCGCCGGCGTCGGATGCAGGCGGAGAACGTCGCGACCGAACGTCAGGCGCTGCAGCTCGAGCAGGAGCGATTCCGGGCCGAGATGGAAGCGGCACAGGATCGCGTCAACACCGAAGCCCCGGTGCGACTGCTCAGGATCGCGAGGGAGAGCGAGGTCCTTCACGACGAGCTGGAGATGCGGCGACTGCAGAACCAGGTCAAGGCATTCGACGTGGAGCACGAACTCCTGCTCCCGCGCGCCCAGCAGGAGCTGCGCCGCGAGATGCTGCCGCTCGAGCAGGCGCCGCAGATCGTGGAGGCCGCCTCGAAGGTGCTGCACGGCACGAACCTGTCCATCTACGGCGAGAACGGCCAGCTGCTGGGCCAGCTCGCCCCTGTCTTCGAGGTCCTGACGCGGGCCGTTCAACAGGCGACGGCGGGGGGCGTTCAGCGAGGGCCGGAACGCGACGAGCCGGCGTGATCCGCCCGGGGATCGGCATGGCCACCGGCCGTCCGGCCGTCCGGCCGGAAACGGCTACGCTCGCGCGGGGGCGCGATCTGGGCCTCGGGGTCGCGCGGGTGCCGCGCTCACCTGTGGCGGGAACCGGCGGTGGAGCTGAAGGGGCCGATGCTGGCCTATGCTGGGCCCCGCGGCCGGACGACGAGCCGGCTGGAGGTTGCGATGGACCTGGTTGTCTGCCTTGACCTCGTGAACGAGGTGATGGAGGAGCCGGAAGGGCGACCCGTCGCCGAGCCGACCCACGACGAGGTCGAGGCGCTGCTCGATTTCACCCGCTCGATCGCCCACGCGACAGAGCGGAAGTCGGCGCCAGTGGCCGCCTACGCGCTGGGGCTGGCGATCGGCGGCCTGGGCCCCGCCCGGCGGGCCGCGCTGATGACGGCCGCCGCGATGCGGATCGACGAGGTGGCGGCGGCCGAGACTCGCGAGACCTGAGACCCGACATCGGCGGCCGCGGCCGTGCGCCGGCCTCGCGGCCCGCCCGCAAGGAGCGACAAGAACAAGGAGCGACAGGAAGATGGCGCTCTACCTGGATTCGGCGTCCGTCGAGGACGCCCGCCGTGCGGCCGGGCTCGGTTACGTGGCCGGGATCACGACCAACCCGGCGCTCGTGGCGGCCACCGGCCGACCCGGGCTGGACGTCCTCGCGGAGCTCTGCGAGACGCATCCCGGGGCCATCTTCTACCAGCCGATCGCAGACTCCCCCGAGGAGCGCGAGGCGGAGGTCCGGAGCGCAGCGGCCATCCGGCCGGCCAGGGTCGTCCCCAAGCTGCCGAGCACCGCCGAGAACTTCGCCCTGGCCGCGCGGCTCGTGGGCGACGGGATCCCGGTCGCCATGACGGCGATCTTCAGCCCGGCCCAGGCGTTCCTCGCCTGCCAGGTCGGGGCGCGCTCGATCCTGCCCTACGTCAACCGGAGCAGCCGCCTGCTGGGCGACGGCAATGCCCTCGTGCGGTCGATGCGGGACGTGATCAATGCCTCCGCCGGCAGCGTCGAGATCATCGCCGCCAGCCTGAAGAGTCCCGACGAGGCGATGGCCGCGCTCCTGGCCGGCGCGCACTCGCTGACGCTGCCGCTCGCGCTGATCGCGGAACTGGGCCGGGACGAGCTGTCGGAGCAGGCCATCGCGGAGTTCCGGCGGGCAGCCAACGAGCCGCGCGCCCGGGAGCGCTGACCGGCCCCGTCCGCCGGGCCGGCCGCCTCAACGGCCGGCCTTGAACGGGTAGACGACCCAGGCTCCCGTCTCCACCGCGAAGTGGTCGGGGACCGACGGGACCCGCGAATGGCCGGGCTTGTAGTGCAGAACGGCGGTGGTCGGCCGGCCGCCGGCGAGCCGCACCCGGTCGATCACGGCCTGGATCGTCGAGCCGGTGTCCCAGACCTCATCGACGATCAGGACCCGACGATCGGTGCCTGGGCCCGGCGAAGGAAAGCCCTTCGGCCGGGCCGATCGGCTCTATGAGAGAGCACTCTGCCGTTGGATCCTGTCGCGGAGCAGGAGGCGATGACGCGCTGCGCCGCCACGGGCCGCCGGAGCAGGGCCGAGCTGCCGACCAGGCCGGTCCGCCGCGCCGTCACGTGGGAGGTGTGCGGAGATGGCCCTCGCGTCGTCACGCCGCCTGATCGGCGCCTCCGTCGACCGGGTCTTCTCGCTCGCCACGCAGCCTGAGCGCCTGCCCGACTGGGACCCGCTGTTCGCCTCCGTCTCGGGCGTACAGGGCCCGCTCGACCGCGTCGGCGCCGCGTTCGACGCCGAGATGCGGATCGCCGGCCGGCGGCTGCGGATGCGTCACACGGTGACCCAGGTCCAGCCGGGCCGTGCGCTGACGATTGTCGGCGTCGGGCGGGAGGGTGGTCGCCTGACCTGGACCGACCAGTACACGATCGCCGGGACGTTCGGGACGCAGCTGGAACGGCATCTCGAGTACGAGCTGCCCGAGGGGTTCGCCGACGACTTCGGGGAGCGACCGTCCTACCGGCGGGACATCGAGAACGACCTGATCCGGGCCCTGGACAACCTGGCCGTTCTCGCGGAGAGCAAGCCCCTCGCCGTCTAGCGCCGCGGGGCGCAGGAATCGAGGATCGGGAGGGCTCGAGCCCGGGGGCCGGGTGGGTGGAGCGGACAGCATCGAGGCGCCCCTGAGCGCACGCGGCATCTCGCGCCGGTCGTGCCTGAAGTTCTCGTCGGCGATGGCCGCCACACTGTCCCTGCCGCCGGTCTACGGCCCCCGGATCGCGCAGGCTTTGGCGACGGCCCCGCACGTCCCGGTGGTCTGACTGGAGGGCCAGGACTGCGCCGGGAACACCGAGTGCTTCCTCCGCGCCTCGCACCCGACGGCCGCCGAGATCGTCCTGGACACGCTCAGCATCAACTACCACGAGACGCTGATGGCCCCGGCCGGGGCGGCGGCGGAGAAGTCGCGCACCGACACGGTGGCCGCCTACGGTGGCAAGTACATCGCCGTCGTGGAGGGCTCGATCCTGATCGGCGAGGGCGGCATCTACGGCACGATCGGGGGCCGAAACGGCATCGAGCTGCAGGAGATGCTGCGCTGATCGCGCTCCCGGACGGGGCGGGTCCCGGCGCCACGGCGGGGGCGGGCCCGCCCACGCTCAGGGCGTTTCGATGAAGCGGTCGAGGGCGCGGCGGTCGCCGTCCGACAGGCCGCCGCTGCGCGACTTGAGCTCGAGGCCGATCGGTCCCGCCTTGCCGGCCAGGGCAGCGCGCATCCTGCTGAACATGCTCCCGGTGGCCAGCTTGTAGGTGGTGAAGAGGCCGACCCGCGCTCCCGGGATCGGCGGCAGGTCCCGGGCGAAGTCGAGCCAGGGCTGGTCGGGGTGCTGGAGCACGACCATCAGGCCGTTGGTCCAGCAGCCGAGCAGCACCAGGTCGGCCTCCCTGAGCCGCTCCAGGTCGCACTCGCCGATCGAGACGACCCGCGTCTCCAGCCCTCTCGAGCGGAGGTGGGCACCGATCTCCTCGCCGTAGCGCCGGGTGGTCCCGCTGCGGCTCCGGTAGATGACGACGGCCGTGCTCATCGTGACCTCACCTGGGGTAGCTGCCGGTCAGCTTCTTGGCGAAGGCGTGGAGGCCGTGGAAGAAGGGCGTACCGGGCAGGAACATGAAGGGGCAGTAGCCGGCCACCACGTCGATCCCGTTGGCCTCGCAGAAGGCCACGGCGGCCGGTGAGACCGCTCCGGGCCCGCCCCCCGCGCCCTTGTGGAGCCAGACGTGGCGAACGCCGGCGGCCGCGCAATCGCGCACCACCTGCTCGGTCACGCCCGCCGGGGTCATGATGACGGCGCCCTCCACCGGCGGCTGGATCTCCTGGACCCGAGCGAAACAGGGCTGGCCGTCGAGCTCCCGGGCGTTGGGGTTGACCGGAACCGCTTCGTAGCGGCGCTGGCGGAGCTCCTGCCAGATCATGTTGGAGAAGTGCTTGGGGTCGCGCGAGACACCGACGACCGCGAGCCGCTTCAGCAGCCAGAAGTCGTCGATCTGTCGCCTGGTCGTCGCCATTCCGGGTCTCCCGCTCGCCGACCGCGCGCCAGTGGTGGCGCCGGTCCTCTCCGGACGCTCCGCCTAGGCTCGGCGGCGGCCCTCGGCCCGTCAAGTACCCTGCGGCCCGAAGACGCGGGTCGGTTCGTCCGGGCTAGACTCGGCGGATGAGGCGCGCGGAGGCGCTGGTCCTGCTGACCGTCCTGGGCGTGGGCGTCTTCCTGGCCGGCCTGGAGCTGATGGTCACGGCGATCGCCCTGCCCCGGATCATCCCCGACCTGGCGGCCTGGACGCAGCTGCGCAGCGCCTCCTGGATCATCAACGCCTACCTCCTGGTCTACGTGGTGACCATGCCGCTGGCCGGCCGGCTGACCGACCTGTGGGGCGCTCGCCGACTCTTCCTGGCCGCCCTGGTCGTCTTCACCGTCGGCTCGGCCCTCGCCGGCCGGGCCCAGAGCCTGGACGAGCTGATCGCGGCCCGCGTCATCCAGGCCTTCGGCGGCGGCGCGATCGTCCCCGTGGCAACGGCCGCCGCCGCCCACCTCTTCGAGGGCCACGCCCGGCCGCGGGCGCTCGGAGTGATCGGCGGCCTCACCTTCCTGGGGATGGCGGCCGGCCCCTTCGTGGGGGCCGCGATCCTGGAGCTCGTTCGGCCCTCGTCGGCGCTCGAGGCGGCCGGCATTACCGGCGGCCCGCTCTTCGATGCCCTGGCCCCCGGCTGGCGCTGGGTCTTCTACGTCAACGTCCCGATCGGCATCATCGCCCTCGTCCTGGCCTGGGCGGCGTCCGCCGGCTGGGACACCCCCCGCCACCCGGCGCGGCCCGACTTCCTCGGCGCAGCCCTCTTCACGGCGGCCCTCGGCGGCGCGCTGGGCGCCCTGACGCTCCTGGGCAGCAGCGAGCCGATCCAGGGCCTGCCGCCGGACCTGGTGATCGGCGGGCTGGCCGGCGTGGCCGTGGTCGCGGCGATCGCGTTCGTCCTGGCCGGGCTGCGACGGCCCGACCCTTTCCTCGACCCTCGCCTGCTGGGCGAGCGGGTCTTCGGCTCCGCCGCGCTCGTCTCGCTTCTGACCGGCTACGGCTTCCTCACGGCCATCCTGGGCGGCGCGGTCTTCGTGGACCGCGTCCTCTACGGCGGGCCCGACCAGCAGCGCTTCGTGCTCGGCTCACTGGCCGCCGCGACGGCGATCGGCGCGCTCGTCTCCGGCCTGCTGGTCCGCGTCCTCAGCCTGCGGCTGGTCACGGTGGTGGGCCTGCTCCTGAGCGCGGCCGCCCTCGGCTGGATGTCCGGCTGGCGGCCGACGACGCCGATCGACCAGGTGGCGGCCGGCATGGCGATCTTCGGGCTGGGCTTCGGGCTGACCGTGACGCCGCGCTCGACGGCAGCCGTTGAGGCCGCCGGCCGCCGCCTCTTCGGCGCGGCCTCGGCGACGGTCACCGTCGCCCGCCACGTCGGGATGGCCCTCGGCCTGGCGATCCTCACGGCGTACGGATCGACGACGATCGACCGGCTCAACCAGCAGATCTTCGCCACGCCCCAGGCCTACGAGTCGGTACTGCCGGCGGATCTCCGCGGCCGGCCGCTGCGCGACGGGCTGGTGGTTCAGGCCCTCGAAGAGTGGGCCGCGGGCCAGGCGGCGACGATCATGGTCGGCCTCTTCCTGGTGGCCGGTGGGCTGACGCTGATTGCGCTGCCGCCAGGCCTCGTGCTGGGCCGGCGACGTATGCTGCCGGCGGAGACTCCGGCGGACAGACGGCCGGACGAGATGGAGGCTGGCGCCGATGGCAGGGGCGAGCCAATCGTCCTCTGACCGGCCGGTCGCGCACGGCATCGCGAGCGAGCCAGCGGCGCCGCTGTCGTCTTCGCCGACGTCCGGATCGCCTGCTGGGAGGACGGCGCGCTCCGGGAGTGGGAGGGCCTCGCGGGCCTCGACGAGGCTCTCCGGCGGCCGGCCGCTCGGCTCTGGATCGACCTGCTACGTCCGGTCGGGACCTCGTGGCCCGGGTCGGCGAACTCGTCGGCCTCCACCCTCCGCTGGTGGAGGACATCGTCGAGCGGGAGCAGCGGGCCAAGGTGGAGGTGGTCGAAGGCCACCTCCACGCCGTTTTCTTCTCGCTCGCCTGCGAGGGCGACCGGATCTTCGACCGCGAGCTCGACTTCGTCCTCGACCAGCGCCTTCTGCTCTCGAGCCCCAGCGGCTGCTGGGACCCGCGGTCGACCCACCATTTGCGACGGGGACCGGCCGAGCTGCTGGCGGGCGGAACCGATCGGCGGTCTCTTCGGCATGAGCGAGGCCGGGGCCGCCTTCGCCGGCGCCGAGCAGCCCGGGTCCTGGATCGCGGCCGTCGGCAGCCTGGCGATCGCCGCCCCGGTCGGCCCCGCGCCCCACCGGATCGACTGGATCTGAGCCGGCCGGAACGGCGCTCCCCGCGCGGCCGCCCGCGCCCGATCAGCCGCAGACGAGGGGGTGGGGCGTCGGGTTGGCGGTGGCGTGGTCGGCCGGAATGCTGCTGAGCGGCTTGGCCAGCAGGACCAGGACCAGCCCGGTGTAGCCGGGCAGGCCCTTGCGCGGTCCTTCCGAGGTCTGCAGCATCAACTGCCCCTGGGCCCCACCGTCGGTCGGGCCGTAGGGCAGGCTCGACTGGTGGCGGTCCACCGCGCTGATCTCGTAGAGGTAGAGACGGTCCGCCGAGGTGTAGACCTCCACCAGGTCGCCGATCATGGCCTTGCCGTTATCAACCCAGGAGGCCTCCAGGAGCGGCAGGAACATCCCGGTCCGGGCATGGGCGTAGATGAAGGTGGTGCCGGGCTGGCCGGGCTGCGCGTACTGCGGCGAGTATTCCGCGACGTCGCAGAGCGGAAAGGTCTCGTTGGGCGGCGAGGCGACGACCGGCAGGTCCACGCGCAGGGCCGGGATGACCACCCGCGAGGCGACGCCGAGCGTCGTCGGCGACGGCTGGCGGGAGGAAGACGGCCAGGGAGCCGTCGACGCGGGGGCGATCGACGATGGGGACGCGGAGGCGGCGTCCGGGCTCGACGGGGCCGTCGGCGCCGCGGGGGGGCCTGCTCCGCCGGCGGTCGGCCCGGCCCAGGCCAGGAGGCCCGCCGTCACGAGCGCGACGCCGGCCGCGGTGACGAGGGCAGGTAGGAGCCGCGTGCGGAGGCGATCGATCAGGCCGGACATCGGAGCGGCATCCTACCAGCCGGGCGCCGCCGCGTGCCGTGGGCGAGAGGTACGCCCCGCTTGGTACCCTCTGCTCGCCATGTCATCCCGCCTCCCGATCCTGGCCGGCCTGCTCGCCGGTTTCGTGGTCGTCCTGCTGGTGGCGATCGCCGTCTACGCCCTTACGCCGCAGCTGGGCCAGCGGCTCCCCGCCGGCCCGACGCCGTCGCTGGTGCTCCCCACCCCCAGCCCGGCGCCGACGCCGACGGCCGCGCCGACACCCAGCCCGTCGCCGGCACCCCTCCCGCCGGGTGGCGTCGGCGACCAGGGGCCGGCGGCCAGTCCATCCGGGTCGCCACCCGGTCCGTCCGGCTCGCCGACCTCACCCGCCCCGACCGCCTCGCCCAGCCCGGGATCGTCCGGCTCGCCGACGCCGTGAGTCCTCCGGGCGGTGCCGGAGAGGCCGCCGGCGCGCTGACCGGCTTGGGCCCCGGCGACGCCCCCCGGCCGGCGCGCACCCTCGGCGACCTCCTGGTCCCGCTCGTCGAGGGACGCGGCCCCCTGCTGGTCGTCAGCGACTTCGACGGGACGCTGGCGCGGATCGACCCGGACCCGACGGGCGCCGTCATCGACCCGCTGGCCCGGCGGGCGCTGCGCCGGCTGGCGGGGCTCGCCGCCGCGGACCCGTCGCGCCTGCGCCTGGTGGTGCTCAGCGGGCGGACGGCGCCGGACGTCGCGAGACGCGTCCGCGTCGGCGGGCTCCGTTATCTCGGAAACCACGGCCTGGAGGGCGGCCGCCTGCCGCGCGGGACGCGGGCCGAGCTGCTCCGGGTCGGGTTGGAGCCGTGGCTCGAACCCTTTGTGGCTCCGGCCCGCCGCCTCGGCGAGGCGGTCGCGCGGCAGATCCCCGAGCCCTGGCTCTTCGTCGAGGAGAAGGGGCCGGCGGTCGCGTTCCACTACCGGACGGCGAGCAGCCCGGCGGCGGCGCGGACCGCGATCCTCGCGGCCATCCGGGCCGCGGAGGCCGATCCGGCGATCCCGCCGCACGGCATGGTGCGCCTGGAAGGGCGCCGCGTCGTCGAGCTCCGGCCGGCCGACGCCGGCGGCAAGGGGGCGGCGATGGAGCGGCTGCTCGAGGAGGAGTGGCCCGCGGCCGCCCTGGTGCTCGGCGACGATCGCTCCGACGCCGAAGCGTTCCGGGTCGTGGCGGCGGCGCGGGACCTGGGCAGGCTGCGCGGCCTGAACGTTGCGGTCGAGGCCGCCGGCGAGACGCCGGCCGAGGTCGGCGCCGCGGCGGACCTGGCCGTGGCCGGCCCGCACGAGGCGGCGCGCCTCCTGAGCACGCTCGCCGATCGCCTCGCCGTCGCCGTCGCGCGCGACCGCTGAGGCCGCCGCTCCGGCGGCCGGCCCGCTCCGCTACTCCGTGACCGCCTCCACCTCCCGGAGCGTGTTCCGGAGTCGCCGCGAGGGCGGCAGCTCGCCGCGACGGACGGCCGCCAGGTCCCGCAGCTGGCGATTCAGCCACCAGGCCAGGTCCTGGTCCCGCACGGCGGCTCGCATCCGGCGCAGGCGAGCGCGCCGCTCGGCGCGCTCCATGGCCAGGCCGCGCTCGAGCTGGTCCGCCGTGCCGATCACGTCGGCGGGCGCGACCGGCAGGGCGTCCGCGGCGAGCTGTTCCGCGGCGCCGGCCGTCTCGGACAGGATCAGCGCCGGGTCCCGCTCGCCGACCAGGACCGCCTCCTTGGCGACCAGGTTCATCCCGTCCACCACCGGGTTGACCAGCACCACGTCGGCCGCGCGGAGGGCGGCGATGACCATCGCGTAGTCTGAACCGTCGTAGAGCCAGATCGGCTGCTTGTCCGGGTCGACCATCCCGTTGATGCGGTGGACGACTTCCCGGACGGCCCGAGCGTAGGCGACGTAGTCCGGAAGCTCCATCCGGGTCGGGGCGTGGACCGCCACGAAACGGGTCGCGGACCGGAGCTCCGGCCGACGGCGGAGCAGTTCCTCGTAGGCCAGGAAGCCACGCAGCGCGTTCTTGGACGGCTCGATGCGGTCGGCCCGGACGATCAGGGCCGGCCGGCCGACGCGCTCGAGCCGGGCGGCGAGCCGCGCGTGGCGGTCCTCCACCGCCGGCGAGCGGGAGAAGACCTGCAGGCGGTCCGGGTCCACCGCGATCGGGTAGGACCGGACCCGGATACGGCGATCGCGCCAGCGGATGGTGCGTCCGTCGCGGTCGACCCGGGCGTCGTGAACGAAGCTGGCGACGGTGTCCAGGAAGTGGCCGGCGTATCGATCGGTCTGGAGGCCCACGATGTCGCAGGCCAGCAGGCTCTCGCAGATGGCTCGCCGAAGCCCCTGCGGCAGGACCTGCCACTGGCTCTCGGCCGGCCAGGGGATGTGGGTGAAGTGGAGGATCGTCGCGTCGGGTCGGCGAGCCCGGATCTCCGGGGCGGCCAGGTAGAGGTGGTAGTCCTGGAGCAGCACGATCGGGCGTTCGACGCCTTCGGCCGCCCGGACCACCGCCCGGGCGAAGGCGGCGTTGGCCGGCCGGTAGCCGGTCCGCCAGGCGTCGAGGAGGGCGGCGTCCACGTTCGGCCCGTAGGGCAGGGCGTACATCTGGTGCTGGAGGAACCAGAGGAACGGGTTCGCGACGGCATGGTAGTAGCCGCGGTAGACCTCCTCGGGCAGCACCTGGTAGGCGAGCCGCAGGTCCTGGCCCGGCAGGCTCTCCGCGACGAGGGCCGCCACCCGGTCCGCCACGGCCCGGTCACCGGCCCCGTCGAGCGCCCCGAGCGCCCCGTCGTGCTCGGTCATGACGCGCGCCGCAAGACGGTCGCCTGCGGAGAGCGCGGCCGCGACCCAGGTGACGGGCGCCAGCCGCCCGAGCCCGGCAAGCGCGGTCACCAGGCCGCCCGAACCTCGACCCGCCGTCAGGCCGGCCGGAGCATCTGGGTCCGCCTCGAACGCGAGCGGGCCGCGATTGGAGGCGACGATCAGGCGACCCCTGGTTCCGAGCAGCTCGGCCAGCAGGTCGCCCGGCGGGAGGGGCATGCACCGAGTCTAACCCTCGGCGGGACCTCGGGCAGCATGGCGCCCGGCCCGGCGCAGATGGCCGGGCCGGGCCAGCCTGTATGGCGGCCTTCTCGTCAGCCTACTTGGCGGCCGGCAGGGCGGGGGCGAACCAGCCCAGCCAGCCGACGCCCACGCCGATCACGAAGACGATCGCGATCGCCCAGAGCGGGTTCAGGTTGTAGCGCTTGAGGAGCCAGTAGACGAAGCCGGTCACGATGATCGGCAGCATGAACGGCAGGATCGTGTCCAGCTGAGCCTGGACGGCGACGGTCTGGGTCACCGACTTCCCGGCCACCGTCAGGGTCTGCTTGTAGTCGGCGAGCGTGACCAGGTGGACGATCGAGGGGATGAACCCGCCGATGACGATCAGGCCCAGGATCGTGGCGCCCTCGGTGACCCGCTCGAGTGCCCCCGTGGCGAGGCTCGTGGCGAGTGCCTTGCCCTGGTCGTAGGCCCAGAAGAACTGCCACCAGCGGACCAGGAAGTAGGGCACCAGGACCATGACCGCCGCGAAGAGCGGCCCGAGCAGGTTGCCCTGGAGGGCGTAGGACGCTCCGATGGTGAAGATGATCGAGTTGTAGATCGCGTACAGGATCGTGTCGCCCACGCCCGCCAGGGGGCCCATCAGGGCGACCTTGACGCCCTCGGCCGAGGCCGGTGCGCCGGCCTCCTCCATCGCGATCGCCGAGCCGATGATCAGCGGGGCGCCGATCACCGGGTCCGTGTTGAAGAAGACCAGGTGCCGCTGGAGCGCTGCGGCGTAGTCCTCCTTGTTCGGGAAGAGCTTCCGCAGGACCGGCTCCATCGCGTAGGCGAAGCCGAGGGCCTGCATCCGCTCGTAGTTCCAGGAGATCTGGAAGGTCCAGAAATAGCGCCAGAAGGCGGCCCGGAGGTCGCTACGCTCGAGCTTGGGCAGGGCCGGCGCCGCAGGAGGGGCGGTCGGTCCGCCGGCCGGGACCGGGGTGCTAGCCATTGATCGACACCTCACCACCGCGTCCGGCTGCCGCCTGCGGCTTCAGCGTCTCGAACATGAAGGCGATGGCGAGGCCGAACAGGGCGATGCCCAGCAGCGGCACCTTCAGGTAGGCGTAGAGCACGAAGCCGACCAGGAGCATGTACCAGTACTTGGAGACCGGCATGATCTTGAGCAGCATCGCGAAGCCCACGGCCGGGAGGACGGCGCCAACGAGCGTCATGCCGTCGATGAACCCCTGCGGAATCGCGGCCTGGACCTGCCTCACCGTGTCCGTGTTGAGAGCCAGCGCGGCCATGAAGGTCGGGATCGCCCGCACCAGTCCCCAGGGGATGAAGGCCGTCCAGTGCATCCAGGTCAGGCCGGAGGAATTGCCCTCCTCGGCGTACCGGTCGGCACGGTGGATCCAGAAGGTCGGCAGGAAGCGGCCGATCGGGTCGAGGGAGGCGAGCAGGACCGCCGCCGGCAGGCCGATGGTGAGACCCACGGCAGTCTTCGTGGCGAGGTCGCCCGCTCCCGCGGCAGCCAGGGCGGTACCGATGATCGCGCCGGTCTGATAGTCGGGGATCGTCGCCCCGCCGTAGGTGTAGACGCCAAGGGCGGTCAGCTCGAGCGTCGCGCCGACGGCCATGCCCAGCTGGAGGTCGCCGACGATGATGCCGGCGCCCGTCCCCGCGATGAGCGGTCGTGTCGCGTAGATGAGCGTCGGGCCCAGCACGTCGAAGATGCAGAGGATGCCCCAGATCGTCAGCAGGATCGCCGTCAGCATCGGCAACCTCCTCGTGTCCGGCCCCGGGGCGCCCGGGGCGAGCGGCGCCCGCGGAGCTGCCGGCGCCCGGGCCCGGGGAGCGCCCGCAACCGCCTGCGAGCCCGCAGTCACCCTCGCTCGGACCGCCTCAGATCCGCCCCTCCGGCCGGCCGCCGGAACGCTACAACGACGCGTCAGCCGTAGCCGCAGGCGCCCACGTGTCCCTCCCACAACGCCCCCGTCCCAGGTCGGGGCGCCGGGCGCCTCCAGCCGGGCGAGGCGGCGATCCTAGGAGTGCAGCGCCCGGGCCGCGTCGCCGGCCGCGCTCAGGACGGCCGGGATCAGGCCCAGCCCGATCGTCATCACCGCCGTCACCGCGAGGCCCACCCGGAACAGCCGGCCCTGCGGAGCCGGCTGGGCGTCGGCCGCCGGCTCGCGCATGTACATGTAGACCACCACCCGCAGGTAGTAGAAGGCGGCCGCCGCCGCGTTGAGCATGGCGATGACCGCCAGCACCAGCAGCCAGCCTCCCGCCTGGACGGCGGCCAGGATCACGTAGGCCTTGGCGAAGAAGCCGGCCAGCGGCGGAATCCCGGTCAGCGACAGCAGGAAGAGGGTCATCAGGGCCCCCAGCCACGGCTCGCGCCGGCCGAGCCCGGCGAAGGTCGTCAGCTGGCTGGTGACGCCCGGCCTGCGCTGGAGGGCGGTGACGATCGCGAAAGCCCCCAGGTTCATGAAGGTGTAGGCCGCCCCGTAGAAGAGGAGTCCCTCCAGGCCGAGCTGCTGGCCGCCGGCGTAGGCCGCCAGGCCGACCAGGATGTAGCCGGTGTGGGCGATGGAGGAGTAGGCCAGCATCCGCTTCACGTTGTC
>JAJYJO010000004.1 GCA_021789435.1 Chloroflexota bacterium | reverse complement strand
GCCACCGGCAGGCCAACGCCGCGCTCTACCGCACCGTCATCGTGCGCCTGCGCTTCCACCAGCCGACGATCGACTACGTGGCCCGGCGGACCGCCGAGGGCAAGACCAAGGCCGAGATCATCCGCTGTCTGAAGCGCTACCTGGCCCGGGAGGTCTGGGCCTACCTCCATCCTGAGCGGCACCCGGTGACACCGGCGGACCAGACGGCTTGACGACTATAGGAGCGTCAAACGCGATGATCGAGTCGTTCTGGAGCCGGATGCAGGTCGAGCTCCTCGATCGGCAGCCGTGGCGGACGAGGGTCGAGCTCGCGAACGCGATCTTCGAGTACCTCGAGATCTTCCATAACCGCCAGCGCCGGCACTCGGCGCTTGGCATGCTTACGCCAGTCGAGTTCGAGACTCGGCATCAGACCGAGACAGTCGCGTGATTTCCAGAAACGCGACTCCACCAAACCCAGGGCAGCCCAGGGTCTCCACGAAACCCAGGGCGGTTCACAGCGGCGTGAGGACGACGAGGACGACTATGCCTGAGTGACGGTTCGCGAATCAACAGCTGAGCGCCGACCGCCCGGGTCGAAACGGTTGACATCACTGTCCGCGCGAGCGTGACATCCTCGTGTCCTCCCGACACCCCTGTCGGTGACCATCAGAGTGTCCCAGGCTGCCCGGTGGCTGACCTCCACGTGTCAGCCGACTGACGGCCCGGCCTCCCGCTCGACGGCGAGGCGCGCCTCCGCGAGCATGTCGCGCTTGTCCGCCGGCATGTCGGCGGGCTCGGGCGTCACGCCGCGTGCGATGTCCAGGCACAGCGCCCACTGGCTGGACAGCGGCGCGTACCAGATCAGCCCGCGAGCGAGCGCGTCGCATCGCTCCTCGGGCGTGCGCGTGAAGAGGAGGCAGGACCGCCGGATGGACGGTCCTCGGCTGTGGTGCATGATCCCGGTTCACCTCCGGTCGTCGTGGCCGGTGTCTACGGTGCGCCGGGCTCTGGAACAGGTTTACGGCGTCCTGTCAAGCGCCTGAGCGGCAGCCATCCGTCAGACGCGGAGGGAGACTTGCCCGGCTGATCGCGAAGCGTGGACGGCCGGTTCCCCGGCTGGGCCAAGCCCGAACCGTGGCCGGGCGGACAGGCGTTCTCCCACACGAGCCGCTTGTTCGGGTCCCGCCAGAGTGGCGGATGCTCACGGACCGAGCGTGGCCGTGTCGAACTTCAGGCGGGTGACCGGGTCCGGATCCCGGCCCATTCCCTGCCTCCTCGGCTCCCCTTCCGCACGTGGCCGCTCATCGCACCCGGCTCGGGCAGAGCGAGGCAAAGTCGCACCAGCCGCACTGGCGCGAGCTTGGGGTGGCCGCGAAGTCGCCTGAACGGATGCGCGTGACACGCGCCACGAGGTCGTCGCGGGCGGCATCGAGCTCGGCGTCGGTGCGGCTCGTGCTCATGCGGGTGCCGGACTCGGTGAAGTAGAGCGTCACCCGCTCGGGCGTGCCGTAGCCCAGGGCGTCACGGCAGGCAAGCGCGTAGATCGAGAGCTGCAGGCTCTCGCGCACCGACTTCTGCGAGGCGGGCGAGCCTGTCTTGTAGTCGAGGAGCTCGATGCCGCCGGAGGGCAGCCGGTCGATCCGGTCGATCTGCCCGTTGACCTTGATGGTCGCTCCGTCGGGCAGCTCGAGCGGGAGCTCGAAGTGCACTTCCTCGGCGAGCACCTCGCCCCGCGTGGAGAGCTCGCCCTGCCAGAACGTGTCGAGGAGGCTCGCCGCGCGTCGCCGGAAGCCTGCCTCGGTGACGGCGTCCGGGAACCCTGTCGGCTCCCAGGCTGCCTCGAAGAAGCGCGCCAGATCCTCCCGTGTGGGAGGGGGCTCCCCTTGGGCCAACCGCTCCCGGCGTGCCTTCGTGAAGGACTCGAAGGCGGCGTGCGCCGTCGTCCCGAAGGTGAAGGCACCCACCGCTTGTGCGGACGGGAAGCGGTACAGGTAGCGGAAGGCGTACGCGGCGGGGCAGCGCTCGTAGGCGTCGAAGGCGCTGTAGCTGAACCAGTCGGGCGGCGCGATGACGCTGAAGAGGCCGACCCCCGCGCCAGGCCGGGCCGTCAGGACGCGCAGCGTCAGCGGGTCGAGGCCTTGCGCCCGGGTGGCGTCGGCGGAGCGGGCGGCGGATGCGGCGAGCCCGGCCAGCTCGTGGCCGAGGGAGGCCCGAGCGGCACCGGCCTCCGGGTCACCGGGATCGATCCCCTCCACGAGGTCGAGCAGTTCGTTCGCCCGGAGGCGCAGCGAGAGCCGCCGCTCCCGGCGGCTCGGGGCGGGCGTGACGCGCCGCAGCGCGGCGGTGGCCTCCAGGTCAAGCTCGGCGTTCGGCTCGGTGCCCGGCGCCACATCGGCTGCCGCGGCTGCCTCGCCCACGCGGTCGATCACCGTGAGCTCACCGCCGTGCCTCTCGCGGAGCTCGCCCACGAAGCGGGAGACCTCCTTCGTGGCGGCGGATCCCGTGTGCGTCGAGAGAACGAGGCGCTCCCGCGCCCGCGTCATCGCCACGTACAGCAGCCTGCGCTCTTCCTCGGTGTGCACATCGCCCGCGGGGACGGGCTCACGAAGAAGCTCGAGCGGGAAGAGCCCCAAGGCGTGCTCGCCCGTCGGCCACTCGCCTTCCAGGAGCTGGGGGATGAAGACGTAGGGGAACTCGAGGCCCTTCGCCTGGTACAGCGTCATGAGCTGTACGCCCTCGGTGTCGGCTAGAAGCTCGACGCTCGTGGGGAGCTCGCCTCCCGCCGCCTGGTATGCGTCGAGGTAGTCGACGAAGGCAGCCAGGGTGCCGCGTGGGTGCTCTCCTTCCCAGGCCTGTGCGAAGCGGAGCAGGCTCGCCATGTTCACTACCTGCCGCTTCGCCTCCAGCGTGTCGACGGCGACAAGGTCTAGCACCTGGCCGCTCCGCTCGAGCAGCGCCGCGAGGATCGCGAGCGGCCCCTCCCGCCAGGTGCGCGGGGTGAGCTCGTCGATCGTGGCGAGGAACCGGCGGAGCTTCGCTCGGGTGGCGGGTGCAAGCGGGACGAGCGGGGCGGGGGAAGGTCGGGTCGCTGCAGCGACCTGGGTCTGCGGGGCAGCAAGGTCGAAGGTCGCGGGGGCGAGAGCGACGCCCGCCTCGGTGCCGCGCGCGTTGCCGTTGCCATCCGGCGCGCCGGTCACCGCCACCTCGTTGCCGTTCGATCTCCCCTCCCCCTCGGCGTCGCCGCGCTCTTCTCCGGTCAGCTCGCCGGCAGCAACCGCCGCACGCACGATCTCGATCAGGGGCTGCCGGGCCCGTTTCGCGGCGCGCGCGAGGGTCAGGATCTCGACCGCGTCACAGCGCCAGGGGCCGGCGGACAACATCCGCACGACCGCGATGTCCTGCAGCGGATCGGCCACCGCGCGAAGGCTCTGCTCGAGGTCGCGGATCTCGGCGGTCTCGAAGAGGGAAAGCCCGCCCACCACGGTGTAGGGGATGTTCTCCGTCTTCAGGCGCTCGACGATCGCCTCACGGTGGCGGTGTTTGCGGTACAGGACGGCGAACGAGCGCCAGGGGACGGCCGGTGCGCCGCCTTCCGCAGGATCCCAGCCAGCGAACGCTTCGATCCGGTCGACGAGGGCAGCCGCCTCGTCGTCCGGCCCGGCACAGAGGAGAAGCTCGACGGGCTCGTCACCCTCCCGCGTGGGGCGGAGCACCTTGTCGGGCGCGTAGCGGAGCAGGTTGCGCGTGATGAGCCGGTTCGCCGCGGCCAGGACGGGCGGGGTCGAGCGGTGGTTCTCCTCCAGGCGCAGGCGCGCCGGCAGCGGCGCCGCAGGAGCGTCCGGGTCGTGCGGCGGCGGCCCTGCGAACCTGCGGTCGAACTCGACAAAGGCAGCGTAGCTGGCTCCCCGGAAGCGGTAGATCGACTGGTCGTCGTCGCCCACCACCATCACGTTGTCGGGCCGGTCGGGCGTGCGGCCCAGGAGCGTGACGAGCTGGATCTGCGCGATGTTCGCGTCCTGGAACTCGTCGACGAGGATGTAGCGATACCCGCGCTGGTAGCGTCGCAGGAGGTTCGGGCGGCGCTCGAAAAGGCGGATCACCAGGGCGATCTGCGACCCGAAGTCGAGTGCGCCCCGACGCGCCAGCTCCTCCTCGTACACGCGGTACACGAGGGCGAGCTCGGAGAGGCGCAGCACCTCGAGCGCTGCCGCGTCGACGGCGTACGTCGGGGCGAGCACGTCGATCGCGTCGAGCGTCTTCTCGTCGAGTACCTCTCTCGATCGGAGCGCGCCCGTGCCGAGCACCGTGCGGCGCGCCTCCCGCTCGGCGAGCCGCTCGATCCTCGCGTCGTCCGGTACGGCGTCCGGATCGCCCGCGGCCGCCGCCCGCTCGGCACGTCGGAGGTCCGCATATGCAGAGCGCACCGGGCGCAGCGGCGCGAAACTCCCCTGTGCCTGGAGGCGGGCCAGGGCGTCGCCGTAGCTCCCGTACCTCCGCTCGAAGACGGCTCGCTCGGTAGCCGCGAACTCGTCCAGCGCGTCGGGGCTGACGAGCTCGTCCTTCGCGCGGTTGATGAACCCCACGAAGGCGTCGAACCAGAAGTGCGGGTTGCCGCCGCCTGCGTGGTACAGGAGGGGCATTGAGGGGCGCACGTCGCGCAGGAGGAGAAGCTGCCCGACCCCGTCCAGGACGTCGGCAGAGGGCGGGAGACCAGCGTCCGCGCTGCACTCGGCGAGGATCTGGCTGCAGAAGGCGTGGAAGTTCGCGACCGTCATCCTGCTCCTTGCGGCGGGCCCGACGGTGGCGTCGAGCCTGTCGCGCAGCTCCTGCGCTGCCTTCACGTTGTACGTCAGGACGAGGCACTGCTCGGGAAGGAGCGGCCCGGCGAAAGGCGGCGCGTCCGGGTCGGGCGCGGGAGGTTCCGGGCAAACGAGCATGCCGTCTGGCGTGGGCCGCGCGTGGCCCTGTGTCTCCAGGAGCCAGCGCACCCGCTCGACGATCACGCGCGTCTTGCCGGAGCCCGCCCCGGCAACGACGACCAGCGGACCCTCGCCCCACTCGACGATGCGGCCCTGCTCCGGCGTGAGCGGCGGACGCTCGCTACCAGTCATGCCCTTGCCCCCCCGACACGTTCCCTCTGCCGTGAGCGGCGATGCGCTCACTCCCAGCCGCCGTCTTCGTCGTCGTCATCCTCATGCGAGACGAAGGCGAGGATCGTGACGGCGATGTCGAGCAGGATAAGGATCTCCATCTCCTGCCTCTCTCCCATCATCCGCCATCAGTCTGGCATGCTGCCGTGCCACCTTGTGTGGCACCGGGTTGCACGCCACCGCACTCCCCTGGCGAACTGCTCCTCCTTTGTCTCCCCTGCCGCGCCTTTGGTCGCGCGCAGGCCGAGGCTGCGTGTGATCACCCGGGTGGCCGGTGGCACGTCCTGCAGAGTTGCGCCTGGAACCGTCAGGGGTTGCTGACGCACCCCAACCGGAGCACCCCCTACCGTAGCTGCCAGACGCCGGAGGTGTGCTCGCCATCGGTCGGGCTCGGCCCGATACCGATCACGCCGGCGGGTCCGGCGGCCACGATGCCTGGGCCGAAGGAGGACCCGGGCGCTCCCGAGCGACGCAGGGCAACCCACGTGAGCCCGTCGTCGCTCACCCAGGTTTCATGGTCGGCCTGGGCGGCGTCCCAGACAGCCCCGACGGCGACGTAGCCGCTGCTTGCGAGGATCACCGAGCTGACGCTCCGGACGAGCGACCCTGACTCGGTTCTCAGCGGTGTGGCCGTCCAGTGGACGAAGTCGTCGGAGGACCAGACGGTCGGGGTAGAGGTGAAGTCGTCGACGAAGTTGCTGGCGCCGGCGAGCACCCAACGGGTCGATCGACCGCTCATCGGGGCGACGCCCGTGCCGACCTCGGCGTCCCGCCCGGGGAAGCCATCGATGATGGACCATGAGCGTCCGTCGAGTGAGGTCGCCAGCGTCATGACCGGCCTGCCGGCCCCTGATGGGAACGGCTCGGTGAAGTCGCTCCAGCCCTGCCAGAGGATCCGACGTCCGGTCGCGTCGGCCACTCCTGCGTGAACCCAGGGAAACGCGTCGGCGTTGGCCGTTGCCAAGGCAGGGGCTGGTGCGAGCGCCGCCCACGTGATCCCATCCACTGAGTGCCACAGATCTCGCCCATGAAGCGATTCGCCGCTCCAGTACGAGAGGGCGGCGTCCCATCCGCCGGTCGGGACCGGCCAGGCCGCGACGAACTCGCTGCCCTGACTGTAGCCGGGCGGATCGGCCGGCCGGGGACCCGGGTAGGCGCTTCGCCAGGTCCGGCCGTCGGCCGAAACCCAGGCGAGCGGAGCGAGCTGGCACAAGGGTCCACCACCCGTGGTGACGGCTCCTGGAGCCACGCACGGCTCGTGGGAATAGCCGCCCACGACGAGGACCTGCCTGCCGTTCGTCGTGATGCCCTGGACGTCGGCATCGAGGCTGCGGCCGTAACGGTCCGTGGAGACGGTGAATGGCAACGCCACCGCCTGCCAGGTGACTCCGTCTGCCGAGAACCAGACGGTGCGCCGCCAGCCGATGGCGACATAACCTCCGGCGAAGCCGACCACGCCCTTGATCTCCGCACTCGGAATGGTGCCGTGCGCGTACCAGGCCAGCGTGGAAGAAGGTGTCGGGGCCTCGGTGGAGGCCGCAGAGGAGGGCGCAGCGCTCGCGAGGCCCTGGCTCGCAAGGGACGACGCCGAGGGTCGGAGCGATGATGAGGGCTGTCCTGCCGTGGCACATCCCGCGAGCGCAACCAGGAGCACCAGGCTGGCCGACATCCCCCGGATCTGGCAGTTCACGGCGGCTCTCCCCTCATCTCTGATCGCCGCAGGGACGAGCCGGTAGCCCGAGATGTGATGGCTCGACAGCCGGACATCAGCGAGTTGACACCGCTGCTGGCACGTCGGCCACCACGTTCGGCGCCCGGATCGCCTGCCTGTCGAGCTTCTATCGGTTCTTCATCCGCCTGATGGCGGCTCGATCCGGGTCGCGGCCACCAAGGGGCACTCCAGCGCGACGAGTTGTTCCTGCAAGATCAGCGGACGAATGGCAGGCCGTGCGGGAGGCTCGCGGGCGGGCCTCTGGGCCCCGATGAGATCGTGGAGCGCGGGGCATCCGGGGCCGTTCGCACCTCGCGTAACGAGGCGAAAGCGCACACCGTCTCACTGGCCGGCGGGGTGCTGATACGCGGCTCCACCCGGTAGCAACCGAGACCGACCCGACCACCCGGCGAGACAGTTCCGCGACGGGCGTCTCCATCCTTGGCGCGTTCGAGCGCGGGGACGTGACGGCGACAGACTCCCAGGTGATCGTGCTCACGACGGCGGGCCGGATGGCGACGGGCTGGCCCTACCGGACCAGTGCCTCGCTCGACGGCGTCCGGTGCTGCACCGACTGCGGAACCCCCCGCCCCATACCGTGTCCGCGGACGGGGTGCTCTACGTCGCACCCTGGACCGAGCATCGGGCCGAGGTCGTCGCCCTCGATGGTCGCGGGCAAGTCATCAGCGGGTGGCCGTACCGCTTGCCCGCCGGATCGAGGGTGATCGAGCTCGAGGTGGGGCCGGCCGGGAGGCTGGCTGTCACCCTGCAAGACTGCGCGGGACAGGACGGGTGCTGCGGCAGCGTCACCACGCGCCAGATCAGCCTTACGCCGACAGGTGAAGTCGCCCTGTAAGGGGCCTGTGCTCCCGCGACCGGCCCGCAGACTGGCCACGACCCGCCAGCCCACGATCCGGCGGCTGAAGGCTTCGATGACGAGGGCTGCATAGCAGAAGCCCCGGACCGATCGGTAAGCCCCCCACCGGGGCGCCGGGGTGTAGGTGCTCACGGGCCGGACGTTCCTGGCAGCGGCACCTGGTCGGCCCCATGGAGGACCTCCGCGCGATCGCGAAGGGTCGCCACCGACGGACGGGCCCCGGCGTCCCCGGCCTTCCGTATACTCGGCGCGGCGTCCCGGTGAGCGACGAGGGGAGGCGCGCGTGGGAACCGCCATCGAGGCCCGCGGCTTGACTCGTTCGTTCGGCGCGCTGCGCGCGGTTGACGGGCTGGATCTCGATGTCCCCGCGGGCTCGATCTACGGCTTCCTAGGCCCGAACGGCTCGGGCAAGACGACCACGATCCGGCTGCTGCTCGGCCTGCTGCGACCAGGAGCCGGATCGGTCCGCCTGCTCGGTCAGCCGCTGGGCCGGGACCCGGGCCTCTTCGCGCGAGTCGGTGCGCTCGTCGAGCGGCCGGCCTTCTACGGCGGCCTGTCGGCCCGCGACAACCTGCGCGTGTTCGCAGCCACGGCGGGTATGACAAAGAGAGCGGCCGACGTCCGGATCGAGCAGGTTCTGGACCTCGTCGATCTCGCCGACGCCGCCGGGCGGAAGGTCGGCGGCTACTCGAGCGGGATGCTCCAGCGCCTCGCGATCGGCCTCGCCCTCCTGCGCCGGCCCGAGCTCGTCATCCTCGATGAGCCGACCGCAGGTCTCGACCCGGCCGGCGTCGTCGCGGTCCGCGGGCTGATCGCGCGACTTGCGCACGACGGGGCGACCATCTTCCTGTCGAGTCACGTCCTGCCCGAGGTCGAGCAGCTCTGCGATCGACTCGCAGTGCTCCACCGGGGGCGCCTGGTCGGACAGGGTGCGACGTCGGAACTGCTTGGGGCCGATGCTCGCCTCCTGGTCCGGTTGGAGACCCCGCCCGACGCGGAGCGGGCGGTGGCGGTTCTCGCTGAAGGCGGGTGGACCGTCGAGCGCTCCTCCGAACGAGAGCCTGCCGCCATCCTGGTCACCGGCGCGGCGGGCCAAGGTGCCCGGGTCAGCCGGAGGCTCGCCGAGGCCGGGCTCTACCCGGTGGAGCTTGGTCCTCGACGAGCCTCGCTCGAGTCGGTCTTCCTCGAGCTGACCGGCGAAGCGGACCCGGAGACTCCGCGATGATGGGGCTGCTCCGAGCCGACTGGATCCGCTTCCGCCACCGCTACGATCTCTGGATCGTTCTGGGCGCGGTCCTGGCGCTCGGGGTCCTTGGCTTCCTCAGCGGCGCGGGCAGCGCGAAGAGCGCGCCCGGCTTGTCGCCCATCGATCCGTCGATGCCATCCGAGTTGAAGACCCAGATCGAGGCCCAGAACGCCCAGATCGTCGCCCAGGCGGCGGCCGTGCGGGACCTCTACATCTTCCCTCGGAGCATCGTGACCATTCTTCAGCAGGGGAGCTGGCTGTTCATGGCGGCGGCCTTCGTGGCCGCTTCCTGGATCGCCAGCGAGTTCGACTGGGGCACCATCCGCAACGTCATCCTGGCCCACCCGGAGCGCGGCCGGATCCTGGCCGCCCGGATCATCGCGCTCGTCGCGGTGATGACGGTCGCCCTGATCGTCCTTGCCGCCCTCGGAGCCGTACTGCCGCTCCTGATGCCGCTGGTGGGGAGTGACCATCCGAGCGGGGTGACGCCGCTGACGGTCATGCTGGCGGGCTTCGGCGACTGGACCTGGTGCCTCGCCTTCGTCGCGGTGGCCGCCCTCGCCGCGGTGGTGACGCGCTCGCCGATCTTCGCCCTGATCCTGACTTACGGCTACTTCCTCTTCGATGCTCTCGTCGCCAACCTCGCCGTCTGGAAGTCCGCCGGCCTCGAGTGGCTGCCCCAGTTCCTCCTGGGGACGCGCCTCGGCGGACTCAACGCGGACATCGAGAGGGCGTCCGGCCTGAGCGAGCCGTACCAGGGAGCGCCCGTCTCGCCCCTCCACCTCGACCCGCTCCTGGGCCTCCTGGTCATCGCCGCCTGGATCTCCCTCGTCCTCGGTGCCGCATACCTGGTCTTCCGGCGCGCCGACATCCGGGAGTGACGTGAACGCGCGCGCCGGAACCGCGCACTGGCGGGCCGGACTCGCCTTCGCCCTGCCGGTGGTCGCGGCCCTCCTCGTGCTCGGACCGTGGCGCCTCACCGACCTGGGGCGCGCGGTGTAGTCCCCCCGCCGGTGGGCCCGCCCCGGGCGCATGCCAGCGGCCGGTCCGGCACGCCAGCCTGCCCCACCCGGCGATGCGGCTACCCCCAGCTCGAAGACACCGGCAGGCCGGCTGGGCGGCGCCTGCCCCCGGCCGTAGCCTGACCGTCGATGGCGAGCAGAACGATCCGGCACCCGACCGCCCGGTCATCTCGATGCGTGGCGGCCCGAGCCGCCGGCCGGGGGCTGCGCACCGCCACGAGATGACCGCGCCGCCGGCGACCCACGGGGCGGAAGGAGGCAGGACGGCGATGCGGGTCAACCGCAGGTTCCTCTACTGGGGCGTCTTCTTCGTCGCCATGGGCGGCGTGATGGTCGCCGCCGATCTCCGCGGCGTGGACGCGCCAACCCTAGAACGAGCCCTCGGGCTCTGGCCGCTGGCCGTCGTCGCGGTCGGGGTGGCGATCGTCGTTCGGCGCACGCGGTTCAACCCGTCGGCGTGGGTCGTCGCCGCCGCGATGCCGGGCCTGCTGCTCGGCGGCGCGCTCACGGTCGCACCTCCGGTCCCAATTGACTGTGGGGGCGGCCAGCCGGCGAGCTTCGCGACCAGCCAGGGCACGTTCGACGGGCCGGCCACGATCGATGTGACGAGCGGCTGCGGCTCGCTGGCGGTGACGGCGGCGGCCGGATCCGGCTGGCGACTGGAGGCGGGCAACACGGCCGACGCCACGGCGCACGTGAGCGCGACCGGAACCAGCCTCTCCGTCGGCACCGCCCGGCGAGCCGGCTGGTCCCGTGGCCGCGACGTGTGGCGGCTGACGCTGCCGACCTCCCGGATCGACCGGCTCAACCTCGACGTGAACTCGGGCGAGGCCGCCATCGAGCTCGCGGGGGCCCAGGTCGGGGCGCTCGAGCTGCGTACGAGCGCCGCCGATGCCGTCGTCAGCCTGGGCGACGCGTCGGTGGACAGCCTGTCGGCCGTGCTCAACGCTGGCGTGCTGTCGATCGACCTGCCGGCCGGCCATGACCTGACCGGTTCGCTCGAGGCGAACGTCGGGTCGCTGAAGGTCTGCGTCCCCGGGGGCCTCGGCGTGCGGGTCGACGACAGCGGCTCCCTGAAGTCGTCGAGCTACCGCGGGCTCGTCCAGAACGGGGGGGTGTGGCAGAGCCCAGACTATGCGCTGGCAGCCCACCGCGCCGATCTGAGCGTCCGCGTCAACCTTGGAAGCGTGGAGTTCAACCCGATCGGAGGATGCAAGTGAACCGCCGTCTCTATCGCTGCACACATGACCGCCGGATCGCCGGCGTCGCGGCCGGGGTGGCCGAATACCTGGACCTCGACCCGACGATCGTCCGGCTCCTGTGGGTCCTGTCCGTCTTCTTCGGCGGCCTGGGGCTGCTGCTCTACTTCGTGATGGCGCTCGTCGTCCCGGCCGAGCCCGAGGGGTACTCGGGCGAGGCCGAGGCCGGCTGGCACCGGGCCGACCGCTCGAGCCAGGCCGGCGAGAGCGCGGGTGACGCAAGCGCCGGCTTGGGCCCGGCCGCAGGCACGGCCGGCCCGGGGCTGGCGCTCCACCGCCACGCGACCAGGGGCGGCAGCGGGATGGGGCTGACCTTCTTCGGGGCCATCCTGATCCTGTTCGGGGCACTCGCCCTGGCCGACAATGCCCTGCCGGCCTGGGCGGACCAGGGCCGCTTCCTGTGGCCGGCGTTCATCCTGGGGCTGGGCGTGCTCCTGGTCGTGACCGCGACCCGACCCCGTCACGGCCAGCTGTGATCGGTGCGGCAGCCCTCGTCCTGGGGCTGCTCCTGATCCTCACCTGGCTGAGCGCGGCCAGGATCCCCGGCGAAGCCTCCTTCGCTTCGTCGGGGATCCTCGCGCCTCGCCCCGCCGCCGGTGCCGGCCCGGCGGGCGGAGCGCGGGCGCGGGAGCCGATCCGCGCATTCATCCTCGCGCCGATCCACCCGGCGACGTGGTACGCCAACGTCGCCATCGGGCTGGGGTTCTTTGTCGGGATCTTCGCCTTCGCCATCCTGGCTTCGCTCTTCTCGGCGGGCGCCTCCACCCTGTTCGCCGGGATCGGCGTGGCCCTCATCGTCGTGGGCATCGAAGGTTCGCGCCTCGTCGCGCGAGTGGAACGAAGACGAGCAACGCTGGCCGACCCGCGGCCGCTGAGCCCGCACCCCTACCGACCGCTGGCCGGCTCGCTGCGGGAGATCGTCCGGGCCGAGTTCGCCGACGAGAGCCGCTGGCGGGACGTCCTCTACGTGGGGGTGAACTTCCCGCTCGTCATCATCGAGTCGTCGGTGGTCGTGGTCGTGTGGACGCTGGCCCTGGCGCTCGTCACGATGCCGCTCTGGTACGACGCGGTCGCCGGGGCCAGCCTGCTCCCGTATCTCGGGTGGCTCGCCGGCCATGAGGCCCCCGTCGCGCTCCTCCGCTTCCTCGCCGGCGCCGCCCTTCTCCCGATCGCCGCGTCGCTCTCGCAGCTCGTGATGACCCTGCATCGCGCGGTCGTCTCCGGTCTCCTGTGCACGTCCGAGAGCCGGGTCCTGCAGCGGCAGGTCGAGAGCCTCAAGGAGAGCCGCTCGGCCGTGCTCGACGCCGAGGCCAGCGAGCTCCGGCGGATCGAGCGGGACCTCCACGACGGCGCCCAGCAGCGACTCGTCATGCTCTCGATCGATCTGGGCCTGGCCGGCGAGCGGATCGACAGCGATCCGGAGGCGGCGAAGCGCCTCGTCCTCGAGGGCCGGGAGCAGGCTCTGCAGGCCCTGGCCGAGCTGCGCAACCTCGTCCGGGGGATCGCGCCGGCCATCCTCATCGATCGGGGCCTGGGCCCCGCGCTCGCCTCCGTCGCCGCCCACGGGCCCGTCCCGACGACCGTCGAGACCGATCTCCCTCCCGGCCAGCGGTTGCCCGACGGGATCGAGCGCGCGGCCTATTTCGTGGCGACGGAGGCGCTGGCCAACGTCGCCAAACACAGCGGCGCCGCGCACTGCGATCTCAGCTGCCGGCGGGTCGGGCCGTGGCTGGTGATCGAGGTTCGGGACGACGGCGCGGGCGGCGCGGTCATCTCGGCCGGCGGTGGCCTGGCCGGGCTCGCCGGGCGGGTCGAGGCGGTCGACGGACGGTTCACGCTTTCGAGTCCGGCCGGTGGCCCGACCGTGGTGCGGGCGGAGCTGCCGGTCCCGAGCTGGATCCCCGCCGGCGCAGCCGGCGGGTCGGCGGCGCCCTAGCCCCAGGAGCCCAGGTAGGCGAGCACCGCCAGCACCCGGCGGTGATCGTTCTGCGTGTCGGGCAGTTCGAGCTTGCCGAAGATGTTGCTGATGTGCTTCTCCGTCGCGCCCTCGCTGATGCCGAGGAGCGTGGCGATGCCGACGTTCGTCCGGCCCTCGGCCATCGCCGCCAGCACCTCTCGCTCGCGAGGGGTGAGGGCCGCGAGGGGATCGTCCGCTCGCCGGGCGGCCATGAGCTGGGCGACGACCTCGGGATCCAGGGCGGTCCCGCCGTGCGCGACCCGCCGGAGGGCGTCCATGAACTCGCGCACGTCGCCGACCCGGTCCTTGAGCAGGTAGCCGACGCCACCCGCGCGGTCGGCCAGCAGCTCGGTCGCGTACTCCCGCTCGACGTACTGGCTCAAGACGAGGACCGGCGTCCCGGGAACGCGACGGCGGGCCTCGATCGCCGCCCGCAGACCCTCGTCCCGCTGGCTCGGTGGCATCCGGACGTCGACGACGGAGACGTCCGGGTGGTGCGCCACGACGGCCTCGACGAAGGACGGCCCGTCGCCCACCTTCGCGACGACCCGTCCGCCGAACTCGTCGATGAGCCGGGCGATCCCCTCGCGGATGAGGGCTGAATCCTCGGCGATGACGACCCGCAGCGGCTCGCCTTCCACGTGCGAATCATGCACCAGGCGGATCGGCCGCTGCCGGCCGCCGGCGGGCAGGTTCCGTGTGTGGCGATCGTGCCGATCGGGCGGCTCGCGGGCTTCCTGGACGTCGCCGTCGAGGGGCATCCGGCCGGGCACCCGGGCCGTCTCCGGAACCACGAGTCGGAGCCGGCGGGGCAACCCGCGCCGTTCGGGCAATCGCGCCGGTCAGCGGGCAGTCCAGCCGCCGTCCACGTAGACCTCGGATCCGGTCATGTACGAGGCACCGTCGCCCGCCAGGAAGGCGATGACGGCGGCGATCTCCTCGGCCTTGCCGAGGCGGCCCATCGGGGTATTGGCGAGGATGAGCTGTTCGCTCTCGGTGCCCTTGGTCTGCTCGACCATCGGCGTGTCGATGAAACCAGGGTGGATCGAGTTGAAGCGGATTCCCTCCTTCGCGTAGCGGAGGGCAGCGCTCTTCGTCATCAGCCGGACGGCGCCCTTGGTCGCGTGGTAGGCGATCGATGCGCCGAACCCGCCGGTGGCCCCGAAGATGGAGCTCACGTTGACGACCGACCCGCCCCCGGCGGCGAGCATCGCGGGGATGGCGTGCTTCATTCCGAGCCAGACGCCGGTCTGGTTGACCGCGATCACCCGATCCCAGGCCTCGCGCGTCTCGGTCTCCACATCCGGCAGCGTGCCGATCCCGGCGTTGTTCACGAGCACGTGGAGCCCGCCAAGATCGGCCACCGTCGTCGCGACGACACGCTCCCACTGTGCCTCGTCGCTCACGTCGAGGTGCGCGTGGCGGGCGTCGTAGCCGCCTTCCCGCAGCTCCGCAGCGAGCCGCTCTCCCTCATCGTCGAGAATGTCGGCGACCACGACCTTCGCCCCGCCGACAGCCATGGCCCGGGCCGTCGCGGCCCCGATCCCCCGCGCCCCGCCGGTCACGAGAGCGACCTTGCCGGACAGTTGACCCACCATCGTCGAACCTCCTGGCCACACTGCCCGGACCGCGCCGCTCCGCGGCTCTGCGGCCGGGTCTACTGAACAGTAACGGTGGCCTTCATGTACGCGTGAATGGAGCAGTGGTAGCTGTAGGTGCCGGCCCTGGCGAACGTCTGCGTGAACGTCGCACCGCCGCCGATCGTGCCGCTCTTGAACGAGCCGTCATCGGCCGTCACGGTGTGGCCGACATTGTCCTTGTTGGTCCAGGTCACGGTCGAGCCCACGCTCACGGTCAGGCTCGCCGGCTGGAAGGAGAAGTCCTGGATCGCCACGCTCTGCGCTCCCGCTCCCCCTCCCGACGTGGTCGCCGCGGGGGCGGGCGTGGCGGAGCTCGAGCAGGCCGCCACGCCGAGCGTGACGATGATCACGAGACCGAGGAGCGGAGTGCGGCTCACGGCAGGATCTCCGTTGGACCCGGGGGGCGCCGGGCGTTTGGGCAGGCAGGCCTGCCCCTCCCTACGTCGCCCGCGGCGCGGCGGTTTGCCGCCCGCCGGCAGGCGGGTGCGGCGATCTGCCGCGCAGCGCCTGCCCGCTCAACGAGCCGGCGCGTCAGACTCGGGAAGCAGGTGGGCCCTGACCGCGGCCCAATCCGGCAACCCGGGCGTCCCGAAGTGGAGATGGAGACCCTCGAAGTCGTCGACGCCGTGCGCCCGCCGATCGTCGACCAGGAAGTCGCCCCGCAGCAGGTTCTTGTGGTGGGCGAGGATCAGGCGCTTCTACCCGGGCTCGCCGAGATGCCGCTGGACCCGCATGACCTTGTCCGACCAGGCGGACGGGTTGCGCCAGGGAGCTGTCGAGAGGATGTAGGTGTCGAAGGTCCGGGCCAGCTCGGCGAAGGCCTCGATCGCGCCCGGCATCGGGTCCATCAGGCCGAAGACGCCCGGCACATCGTCGAGGTGGCCCGCGTAGGCGGCCCGGATCGCCGGCTCGAGGCGGGCGACGCCGGAATCGAAGTCGACCAGCACACCGTCCATGTCCACGTAGAGCCGTTTCACGCGCGCCTCCTCGCATCGGGACCCGCTCGCCATCCGTCAGGCTCCCCCCAAGGGAGCTCGACCAGCGCCCCGCTGGCCGGCACCGGGTCGACCTGTCGCTTCCAGGGTCCGATGGCCCGGCCGAGCCGATCCCGGGCCGCCACGAGGTCGGCGCCCCTGGTCGTCGTGACGAGGATCCGCGCCGCCACGTCGGCGACCTCGGAGCCGAAGGCGCTCCGGAAGGCCGCCGGCCACTGGTCCTGGCGGAAGGCCCTCGAGCCGCTCCCGCAGGCCGGTCGCGGTCGGGCTGCCGAGGATGATGAACTCGTCGCCGCCGTCGCGGATGGCGACCGCGTCGGGCAATGTCCGGAGCTCGGCTGCGAAGCGGCGCAGGACCTCGTCGCCCATCGCCATTCCCGCGGCGTTGTTGAACTCGCCGAAGCGGGCCAGGTCAAGGAACGCCAGCTCGACCGGAGCCTCCGCCAGGCCCGGAAACTGCGCGTAGAGGGCGGCGAGGTCCACGAGGTACGAGTAGAAGGGCAGGCCGGTCCGCCGGTCGCGCTGCTCCCGGGCGAGCTCGGGCCAGCGGAAGCGTGCGGCGAAGGAGCCGCCTGCGGCATCCAGCAGGCCCGCGATCTCGGCCGTCAGCCAGAGCGTCTCGGGGCCCATCGCCCGCCACCAGCCCTCTCTGTCCTGGCGCTGGAGGAGCAAGCCGACCGTCCGGTCCGCGCGGAAGGTCGGGTCGAGGCGCAGCAGGAGGTCGGCGCAGTCGAGCGTCGTCAGGAGATCAGCCGGTCCATCGGCGTCGCCCCAGCCGCCCGAACCACGCTCCTCGGACGCCACATGGCGGGCCAGGCGGCCGACGGGCGCCGGCTGCAGGCCCAGGGCGAGCAGCCCGGTCGCGAGCTGAGCGGAGGCCGACGCGAGTGGTACGTCGTGGAAGGGGAACCGGGAGCCAGGCAGGACGCCACCCGCCTCGCGGGCAGCCTCGGCGTAAAGCTCGGCCGTGGCGAGGGCATAGGGGTAGAAGATCCGCAGCGCCTGCGGCCGGCGGGAGAAGCACCAGAGGGCGAACGTGTCGCCCCAGGCGTGGCGACCGCCGACGTAGAAGGCGCCGTCGGTGCGCAGGACCGGCAGGGCCTCGCGGAGGAACGAGCGGGCCCGCTCCCGAGTCGGGGCGTGGGGCGCCTCGGAGGCGAGCGTGCCCAGGAAGTCGGTCGTCTCTGCGAGCACGATGGGCACGACGAGCCGGGCGACCACGCGCCAAGGATCGCGCTCCAGCACCTCCTGCTCGGCCGGACGCCAGGCCCGCCAGCTCGCCGGGTCGCCCATGTGCGGGATGGAGGGCAGGAACCTGGCCGAGACGGTCCAGCGGTAGCGCACGGGACCGAGCGCGGATCCGGTGCTGCGTGCGGCCCAGCCGTCGAAGAGCGGGCCCGGGTCGGCCGGCAGGCCGTGGGCCGAGCGCTCGCGGAGCACCACGGTCGGGAAGAGCGGCTCGCCGATGGTCCCGGCGACGAGCCGGTGAGCCCGTTGGGCGGCCGCGACGGCTGCCTCCTCATCGGCGCCGGTCGCTCGCACGTTGCCCCCTCGCCTGAATTCGCGGACCACGGCGTGGATTCCTCCGCCGACCGGTGCGGACGGACCGGTCGGCACCCTTGCCCCGATCATCCGGCGCCGGGATCGGCCGGCAAACGGTACGGAAGTACCGCCCGGCGGGAGGTCGACGCCGGCGTTGGCCGGGGCCGCGAACCGGGGTCTTCGCTTGAGCGGGCGGCGGCGCGCCCAGGCGCTACGCGGCGGGTGCCAGGCCCCGCATCTCGGGCGCGAGAGCCAGCACGTCCTCCAGGGCCTGGCCCGCCGCGTCGAGGGCGCCGGGGTGGGTTCCGTCGAGCGCAGCCCGCGTCTGGGTCAGCGCTTCGGTGAGCCGGAAGCCGTAGCGGGCGATGGCCCAGTGGGCGGTCGCGGCCGGGGGCAGGGACAGGTACCACTCGTGCTCGACGCCGAGCAGGTCGGCGATGGCCACCAGGTGCGCCCGGACGGCCGCTCCGTTCTCGTCGAGGACGTCGACGATGAAGGCGTCGACCTGCTGCTCGAGCCTGTCGAGTGTGGCGGCGGCGTGGGCGGCCGCCTGGGAAACCTCCGGCTCGAGCGGATCGCCAGGCGCTGATGCGGCGGGGCCCGTCGTCGAGCCCGGCGAGCCCGATCCGGGTGGGTTGCCCGTGGGTGCCGCGGAGGTGGCGCACCCGGCGACGACGAGCCAGAGGACGACCAGCGTGACGACTCTCATCCCTGCCCCTCCCCGTCGGGACGCCGGCCAGAGCTTGCCCTCCTCGCACGCCCGCCGCCAGTGCCATCGGGCTCATCGGCGGCCCATCGCCGGGCGGGGGCCCTCGCGAGCCCTGCGCACCGGCGGCGATGCGCCGGGTCAGCGTCAGGTGTGCAGGATCGCGGCGTTCGAAGGCGATCACGGCCAGCGCCAGAAGGCGATCGCGGCCGCCATGGCCGTCCCCTCCGGCATCGTGGACCCGGATTCGCTGCGGCGTCGCGGCCATGCCCCCAGGCACTTTCGTCTTGGGGTGCTGGGGCGGCGCAATGCGGCCCGCCGCCCCCGTGGCGAGGGGAGGAGCCGTGGCGTCGGCCCCCGCCTTGTGCGGGCCGATCGCTACCGCGGGGAGAGTCTCGACCCGGCTCCCTTTCGAACCGGTTACGTCACCCGGTGCCGCCGGCGGCATCGCCGGCCGCTCCTTTGCCGGCATCGCTCCTTTCCTGTCTCGCGGGTGACGGGGGCAGTCCGGTTGGCCCTTGCCACGGCATCGGCGAGGCCGCGAGCATCGCCGCGGTCGCGTCCGTCTCGCTCTCACAGGAGTCCGAACGCCATGGCCACCCCGGCTCTCGCCCGACACTGGCCCGACTCGATCCCGCAACCGCGGCTCGACCTGGCCGGCAAGATCGCGATCGTCTTTCTCCTGCTGCTCGGCCTCGGGGCCCTCGCCGGAGGGATCGCCTTGGCCTCGAAGCCCGATGGCGGCAACATGCACTTCGATCTCGCGCTGCTCGCCGGCAGCCCCTTCGCCGACTACTTCTGGCCGGGCGTGATCCTCGGTGGTCTCTTCGGCGTCGGCTCCTTCCTCGCGGCGGCGCTGGGCTTCCGCCGGGCGGATCGCACCGTTCCTGGCCTTCGCAATCGGCTGCGGCCAGATGATCTGGATCGTGGTCGAGCTCGCCATCATCAGGGAGTTCAGCTTCCTGCACCCGGTGATGTTCGGGGCCGGCCTGATGATCGCCGCCGCGTCCGTCGCCTGGGGCTGGCCCACGTTCGCCGGCTGGCGCGCGAGCCGCTGAACCTGCCGGTCGGCGGACCGGTGCCGGCGGCCGCGGCCCCGGACGACCGCCGCCCGGCGATCGGTCTTCGGCGCGGCGACCTCAGGCCGGCCGGGGGACCGCCAGCGGCTCGGAGTCACCGCCCGGGCGGAGGCGGAGCCGGCGCAGGAGTTGCGCGTTGGCGGCCACGATGATCGTGGAGGCGCTCATGGCGACGGCCCCGACCGCCATGGGCAGGTCGATCCCCCAGGGAACGAGGATCCCGGCGGCGATCGGGATGGCGACCAGGTTGTAGCCGGTCGCCCAGGCCAGGTTCTGGATCATCTTGCGGTAGGTCGCGCGCGACAGCTCGATCGCGCCGACGACATCTCGCGGGTCGCTCCGCACCAGGATGATCCCCGCCGATTCGACGGCGACGTCCGTCCCAGCGCCGATCGCGATCCCGACGTCCGCCGTGGCGAGGGCCGGCGCATCGTTGACGCCGTCGCCCACCATGGCGACCTTCCGCCCACCGGCCTGGAAGCGCTTCACGGCATCGGCCTTGTCGGCCGGCAGCACCTGCGCCGCGACCGCGTCGATCCCCAGCCGACGGGCCACCGAGTCCGCGACTGCCTGGGCGTCGCCAGTAATCATGGCCACCTTGAGGCCCATGGCGTGGAGCCGCTCGATCGCCTCGGCCGACTCGGGTCGGATCTCGTCCTCGACCGCCAGCGCACCGGCCACGCGGCCGTCGCTGACGACATGCAGGACAGTCCGGCCAGCTCTTGCCCAGGTCTCGACCTCGGGCATCGGCTGAAGCCCCGCCTCCGCGAGCAGCCGCGGTCCCCCCACGACCACCTGCCGTCCGTCGACCGTTGCCCGCGCGCCCAGACCCGGGAGCGCCTCGAACTCTGTCGCGGGCAAGGCTTCGATCCCGCGCGACCCCGCCCCGGCGACGATCGCCCGGGCCAGCGGGTGTTCGGAGTCGGCCTCGACCGATGCCGCCAGCCGGAGGATCTCGGCCTCGTCGCTTCCGGCGACCGCAGCCAGGATCGGCTGGCCCTTGGTGAGCGTCCCGGTCTTGTCGAAGATCACGACGTCGACCTCGCGGGCCCGCTCGAGGGCGATCCGGTTCTTGACGAGCAACCCGTTGCGCGCCCCGAGCGAGGTGCTGATCGCGATGACGAGCGGGATCGCGAGACCCAGAGCGTGCGGGCAGGCGATGACGAGCACCGTCGCCATGCGCACAAGGGCCCCCGCCCGGTCGCCCTCGATCCACCAGAAGGTGAACGTGATCGCCCCCGCCGCCACGGCGACGTAGAAGAGGATCGCCGCGGCCCGGTCGGCGAGGGCCTGCGTCCGCGAGGCGGAGGCCTGCGCGGCGGCCACCATCCGCATGATGCCGGAGAGCGCCGTCCCGTCGCCTACCGCGGAGACTCGGACCCGGAGGCTGCCGCCCGCCGCGACGGTACCGGCCACGACCCTTGCCCCCGGTTCCTTGGGGACCGCCTGCGACTCCCCCGTGATCATCGACTCGTCCACGTCGGCCGAGCCCTCAGCCACGACACCGTCGGCCGGGATGCGACCGCCGGGACGGACGAGCACCAGGTCGTCGACGGCGAGCGCGTCGAGCGGGACCGTCTCCGTCCCCCCATCCCGCACCCGCTCGGCCGTGTCGGGCAGCAGCTCGGCAAGCGCCGCCAGCGCGCCTCGGGCCTGCGCGATCGAGCGCATCTCCAGCCAGTGGCCGAGCAGCATGATGACGATGAGCGAGGAGAGCTCCCACCAGATCTCGATGTCGAACAGCTGGAGCGTGCCGGCCCAGCTCGTCACGAAGGCCACGACGATCGCCAGAGAGATGAGGGTCATCATCGCGGGCCTGCCCTCGGCGAGCTCGCCGCGGGCGCCCCGCAGGAAGACGAGCCCGCCGTACAGGAAGACGATGGTGCCCAGGACAGGCGGGATCAGATCGGAACCTGGGAAGCTCGGCGCGGTGTAGCGGAGCCACCCTTGGGGGTCTCGGCTCCAGACGATGACCGGGATCGTCAGCGCCAGGCTCAGCCAGAACTTGTCGCGGAACATGGCGACCGAGTGGCCGGCATGCCGGTCGTGGCCGGCGTGGCCGTCCCGGCCGGCCGCCGAGGGGCCCGCGGCGGGCGTTCCCCAGCCCGTCCCGGACTCGTGGCCGTGGTGCTCTGCGTCTTCCATGCTCCCCCTCAGCATGGTCACGTTCGTCAACGCGGGCTGCTGCACCGACCGGGGGTTCAGAGGCTGTAGAGCAGGCCGAATGACATCGCCACCACGGCGAACGCCAGGCCGGTCTTGACCCAGGGGCTGTTGGCCCCGTTCCAGCGGCCCAGCCGACCGAGCGCCCGGCGGTCACTCACCGCGGCCAGGAGAATGACCAGCGGCGCGATGAAGGCGAGGTTGTAGAGCGCCAGGAGAGCCAGGCCGGTGGGGCCGCCGCCGGAGGCGTGAAGAACGGCCACGATGTCGAGGTAGATGGCGCCAGAGCATGGGACCGTGCAGATGCCGACCAGCACGCCGGCGATCAGCATCCCCGCCAGGCCGCCCTTCTCGATTGCCTGATGCATCCGGCTCGTTGTCTCGTGCGGCGCCATCATCGAGGGCCCAACACCCGGCAGGAAGACGTCCTTGAGCATCCAGAGCGCCATGAGGAGCGCCACGACGGCCGCGACCCGGGCGACCAGGTGGTCCTGGCCGAGCCAGGCCAGGAAGGAGAGCAACCCGAGGCCGATGACGAAGTAGGTGATCCAGACGGCGCCCACGTACAGCGAGCCCGCCCCGAGCAGCCGGCGCCGCGCCTCGAGCGTCGCCGAGCCGTCCGAGGTGACCGCGTTGACCAGGGTCAGCGTGTAGGTCGCGAAGAGGACCAGGAGGGCGAAGGCGCACGGGTTCAGGCCGTCGGCGAAGCCCGACGACAGGACCACAGGCACAGTCAGGCCACCGAAGGCGGCCGCGTCGAAGGGCGAGATCACGATCCAGGTCGTCGAGATGAGGGCGACCGCCCCGAGGGCGGCCGCCAGGAGGATGGTGGCCCTGGGGTAGCCCGCGACCAGGACGGTCCGCCCGGTAAGGGTGCGGCTCGCCGACCGGGAGTCCGGTTCGCCGGCGTGTTGCGGGCCGGGGTGTGGGACGCCGCGCCCCTCCCCGGCGGGCGCATCGTGGCAGGAAGCCATCTCAGGCGTCCACCACGATCGTCCCGTGCATGGCCGGGTTGGCCGCCCCGCCGCAGCAGGTCTCGCAGACGATGTCGTAGGTGCCCGGCTTCCCGGGAGCCGTGAAGTGGACCAGGCGGCGCGATTCGCCGGTCCCGCTCGCGCCGGGCAGCTGCCCGTTCAGGCCGAGCGCGGCGTTCACCATCGTGTGGACGCCCCCATCGAGGTGCATCGGCGCATCAGTGGTCCACCAGTCCAGGGTCACGGCCTGGCCGGCCCGGACATGGATCTCGCGGGGCGTGAAGCCGGCCATCGACACCTGGACGCTGATCGCCCCTCCGGACGTGGCCGCACGCTGGCCGAAGAGGAGGTCGCCGAAGGCGAGGTACCCGCCGCTGAGCAGGACCCCCGCGACAACCAGGCCAAAGAGCCCCATCCGAAGCCTGCTCAGGCCAGTCGTGTTGGCCCTGCGGGCCCGCTCCCGAGCGACCCCACGCCGGCCAGCAGCGGCCGCGGGCCGAGGACGCCGATCACCGCGCTCCATCAGTCGACCACCGTGACGGTGCCGCGCATCCCGGCCTCGTAATGGCCTGGAGCGTGGCAGGCGTAGGCATAGGGACCGGCCCCGTCGAAGGTGAAGGTCAGGGACTTCGTCTGCATCATCCCGATGTCCGCGACCTCGGGCGTGCCGTCCCGGTCGGCCGTCACCGCGTCCGCGGGGCCGACCATGAACTCGTGGACCAGCGGGCCGACGGTGGTGACCACGAACGTGACCGTCTCTCCGCGGGCCACGGTCACGCCCGACGGGCTGAAGGTGTAGCCGGGGCCGGCGATGATCGATATCACCCGCGGCGAAGCGGCCGTCCCGGCGACGAAACCGGTCTGCCCGGGTCCGGGAGCCGCTGCGCCGGCGACATGGCCGCCCATCATCCCGGTATAGCCCCCGCCCATCATGCCGTACCCGAAGCCATAGGCGCTGCCGGGCAGGCCCCAGGCCGACCCGTTCGTGGCGTTCGAGACGGCCGGCGTGGCGCGCCCGGCCAGCGATGCGGTCAGGGCCGCCGTGGCGGCCACCAGGGCGACGACCGCGACGGCCAGGAGCGTCCAGGCCGGGACGTGGAAGGAACGTGGCATCGAGTCGACTCCTATCGGCCGTCGCGCAGGACCTGGCGGGCCCGCTCGAACTCGTCGGCGTTGATCTCGCCGCGCGCGAAACGGGCGCGCAGGATCTCCAGCGCATCAACCTCGGAGGAACGGCCCGGTCCGCGGACGATCAGCCAGACCATCACCAGCAGGGCCGCGATCCAGACGGCCATCCATATCCAGCCGTCCAGGCCCCAGGACATCATCGAACCGCCTCCGGATCGTCTCCGCCGGTCGACTGCCGGCTCGATTCGAGCCTAGACGGCCGAGGTCACAGATCAATGGAGGCCGGCTCGGCGTTCGGTCAAGGTTCGGTCAAGCGCCGACCAAACGGGCCCAGGAGGGCCCCGGGTGCCGGGCGGTCCCACGCTTCGGCGCCCCGGCGCTACACGGCCGGCAGGGTCACCAAGAAGGTGGCTCCCCGGCCCGGCCCGGCCGATTCGGCGCGGACATGCCCGTCCATCGCGCTCGCCAGCGCCCGCGCGATCGCCAGGCCGATGCCCGACCCGCCGAGCGCTCGCGAGCGCGACGGATCGACCCGGTAGAAGCGCTCGAAGACCTGGGCCTGCTGCTCGGGGGTGAGACCCGGCCCCTGGTCGACGACCGCGAGTTCGACCGCCTCCCCCACCCGGCGGGCCCAAACGGTCACCGCTCCCCCGTCCGGGCTGTAGCGGATGGCGTTGGAAAGGTAGTTGGCGAGGATCTGGGCCAGCCGGTCGCGATCCGCCCGGACCATCAGCCGGTCCGGCAACTCCGGCCGCAACCGGATGCCGTGGGCCGCGGCCTGCGGCGCGAACTGCGCGACCAGCTCGCGCACCACCGCCGCGCCGTCGACCGGCTCGACCCTGAGCGGCAGCTGGCGGGCCTCGGCCCGCCACAGCTCCTGGAGGTCGCTGACGAGCCGCGTCAGGCGCGCCGTCTCGGTCCGCAGCAGCTGCCAGGTCTCGTCGCCCGGGGTGATGACCCCGTCCTGGAGGCCCTCCAGGTAACCGTCGAGGGTGGAGAGCGGCGTCCGCAGCTCGTGGGCCACGTCCCCCACCAGCTGGACGCGGCGGGTCTCGGTTGCCTCCAGCGAGGCGCTCATCGCGTTGAACGAGGCCGCCAGCTCGCCGAGCTCCCCCTCGCCGGCGCCCGGGACGCGCTCCGCGTAGTGCCCGCGGGCGACCCGCCTGGCCGCACCGGCGAGCCGGGTCACCGGGCCGGCGATCGCTCCCGACACGGCCAGGCTGACCACGACCGATGCGATCACCGCGATCACGCCGGCGGCCACCAGGGCGTTGCGCACGGCGTCGTCGAAGGCGAGCAGGGTGGCCTGGTCCATCATCGCGCCCATCGCGTCCGTCGGGCTGTGGCCCATCGCCTGGGCGAAGTAGCCGGGCCCGACCAGGCTGACGGCCACGACCACCGTGCCGAGCGCCGCGCCGGCCACGACGAGGTTGGCCAGCAGGAGGCGGGCGCGCAGGGACCGCGGCAGGCGGATCATCGGTCGAGGAGCCGGTAGCCCACGGCGCGGACGGTCTCGATGAAGCGGGGCGCGGCCGGGTCGTCGCCCAGCTTGCGCCGGAGATTGGCGATGTGGACGTCGACAAGATGATCGTCGCCGACGAAGGTCGCGCCCCAGACGCGGTCGAGGAGCGCGGCCCGGCCCACCACCACGCCGGGATCGCGGGCCAGGGCGGCCACGATCCCGAACTCGGTCGCGGTCAGCTCCACCGCCGCCCCGTCGACGCGGACCTCGTGGCGCGGCTCGTCCACCTCCAGCCCGACCGGTCCGCCGACGCCCGGTGCCGCGACGCCCGGTGCCCCGACGCCCGGTGCGGCGCGTGGCCGGCGGAGGAGCGCCCGGACCCGCGCCACGAGCTCCCGTGGGCTGAAGGGCTTGACCAGGTAGTCGTCGGCGCCCACCGCGAGGCCGACGATCCGGTCGACCTCCTCGGCCCGGGCGGTCAGCATCAGGATGTAGGCGTCGGAGAAGGTCCGGACCCGGCGGCAGACCTCGAGGCCGTCCAGTCCGGGCAGCATCAGGTCCAGGACGATCACGTCCGGCCGTTTGGACCGGGCCCGTTCCACGGCGGTCGGCCCGTCCTGGGCCAGGAGCACCTCCCAGCCCTCCCGTTCGAGGTAGCCGCGGACCAGCTCCACGATGGGCGGCTCGTCGTCGACGACCAGGATCCGGACTCGCGCCGTCGCTGTCACCTCCTCAGCATCGTCCAGCCGCGCCGTTCGCGCCAGAGGGGGGATGACCTGAAGTGGTCCAGCCACTACCCTATCGCGAACAATGAGAGGAGGGCCCCGATGGCGCTTGGTGTGATGCTCCTGGTGGGGACCAGGAAGGGCGCGTTCCTGGTCGAGAGCGGCCTGGAGCGCGCGGTCTGGTCGATCCGCGGTCCGCTCTGCGAGGGCTGGCCCGTCTTCGACGTCAGCTACGACCGCTCGGTCGGGGCGATCCTGGCGGGGACCGGCTCGCCCTGGTTCGGGCCTGCCGTCTGGCGGAGCACGGACCTCGGCGCGACCTGGACGCACTCCTCGGCCGGCCTGGCCTATGGCGACGACGGCCCCAGGCTCACCAGGGTCTGGAACGTGACGGCCGCCGGCGGGACCGTCTATGCCGGTGTCGAGCCGGCCGGTCTCTTCCGGAGCGCCGACGGCGGGCAGACCTGGGAGCACGTCGCGGGCCTGCGCGCCCACCCGAGCACGCCGGACTGGCAGCCGGGCAACGGCGGCCTCATCTGCCACACGATCATCGCGGACCCGACGGACCCCCGGCACCTGTGGGTCGGCATCAGCGCCGTCGGCGTCTTCGAGACGCGTGACTCCGGCGCGACCTGGGCGACGCGCAACCGCGGCGTGCGGGCCGACTTCCTGCCGGACCCGCACCCCGAGTTCGGCCAGTGCGTCCACAAGGTGGCGATGGCGGCCGGCGAGCCGGCCACGCTCTACCAGCAGAACCACTGCGGCGTCTACCGTTCCGACGACGGGGCGGCGACCTGGACGGAGATCACCGGCCAGCTCCCTTCCGACTTCGGCTTCCCCATCGCGGCTCATCCGCGGGATCCGGCCACGGCCTGGGTCGTGCCGCTCAACGGCGCGGACAAGGGGCGCTTCGTACCGCAGGGCAGGCCGGCGGTCTGGCGGACCCGGGACCGCGGCCGGAGCTGGTCGCGGCTGGCTCGCGGCCTGCCCGAGCACGACGCCTATCTCGCCGTCCTGCGCGAGGCGATGGCCGTCGACGAACTCGAGCCGGCCGGCGTCTACATCGGCACCTCCACCGGGCAGCTCTTCGGCTCGGCCGACGAGGGTGATACCTGGGCCCCCATCGCCGAACACCTGCCGCCGATCGCCTCGGTCGATGCCGTGGTGGTCGAGCGCTGAGCGCACGGGAGGAGCCTGCATCCGCGGGCTGCCGGCGATGGCCGAGGTCCTTCTGCCGCGATCGCTCGTCGCACTCTTTCCGGGCACGCCCCGCCGGCTGGCGGTCGAGGCAGCCTCGGTGCTGCAGCTGGTCGACGCGCTCGACCGGACGGTTCCGGGTCTCGCCGACCGCCTGCTGACCTCCGGACCGGCGATCCGGGAGCACATCAACGTCTTCGTCGACGGCGAGCTGGCCGGCCTCGACACGCCGCTCGGTCCCGAATCGACCGTCCACATCATCCCCGCGGTCTCGGGCGGCGCCGGCGGCTGAGTCGCCGCCACCGTCCAAGCCGCGAACCGGCGCCGCGTGGGACGCGCCACGTGCGCCCTCGACGGATCGGGCCCGGGCACGGAGACTTTCGCTGTCGATTCCGGCGCCGCCCGTTCGATGCACCGGTAGAGGCAGCGTTCCACGGCCGGCTGGGCCGGCCCGCTGACCGGCAGCCCCACAGGAGGCACGAGATGCGGTTCATGGTCCTGGTCCCGGCGGGTCCGGAGTCGGAAGCCGGCGTCCTTCCCACCCCGGACCTTCTCGAGGCGATGGGCAGGTTCAACGAGGAGCTGGTCAGGGCCGGCGTGCTGCTGGCGGCCGACGGCCTCCAGGCGACCTCGAAGGGCGCCCGCGTCGTCTTCGACGGCGACCGGCGGACGGTCATCGACGGCCCGTTCACCGAGTCGAAGGAGTTGATCGCCGGCTACTGGATCTGGCAGTGCCGCTCGCTCGACGAGGCGATCGAATGGGTCAAGCGCGCCCCGTTCGGCGGCGGCGTGGCGATCGAGATCCGCCAGATCTTCGAGCCGGATGACTTCGGGGCGGCGCTCAGCCCGGAGCTCCGCGAGCACGAGGAGCGGCTGCGGGCGCGGTCCGCCGCGGGGCAGCGGCGGGCGTGACTCGGTCGAGCTCGGCGGCTACCACCTCCGAATCCCACCGCGCCATCGAGGCAGTCTGGCGCATCGAATCGGCCAGGGTGATCGCCGGCCTCTCCCGCATCGTGGGCGACGTGGGGCTCGCGGAGGATCTTGCCCAGGACGCCCTCATCGCCGCGCTCGAGCAGTGGCCGGGCTCGGGCGTGCCGGCGAACCCGGGCGCCTGGCTCGTGGGCACCGCAAAGCACCGCGCGATCGACCTGCTTCGACGGCACGCGACCCTCGCCCGCAAGCACCGGGAGCTGGCGCGCGAGCTGGCGGTCGCCCAGGAGACGGCCCCCGACCTCGACGCCACCATCACGGACGAGGAGATCGGCGACGACCTGCTGCGCCTGGTCTTCACCGCCTGCCATCCGGTGCTCTCGGCCGACGCCCGGGTGGCCCTCACGCTGCGTCTGCTCGGTGGACTGACCACCGACGAGATCGCCCGGGCGTTCCTGGTCCCGGAGCCGACCGTTGCCCAGCGGATCGTGCGCGCCAAGCGGGCACTCGCGGCGGCACACGTGCCGTTCCAGGTCCCCACCGGGCCGGAGCTCGGGGCGCGCCTGTCGTCCGTGCTGCAGGTCATCTACCTCGTCTTCAATGAGGGCTACGCGGCGACCGCGGGCGAGGACTGGGTGCGGCCTGAGCTCTGCGAGGACGCGCTGCGGCTCGGGCGGATCCTGGCCGGCCTGATGCCGGACGAGTCCGAGGTCCACGGCCTCGTCGCGCTCATGGAGATCCAGGCCTCGCGAATCCGCGCCCGAGTCGACCCGGTGGGCCGGCCGATCCCGCTGCTCGAGCAGAACCGCGGTCGCTGGGACCGGCTCCTGATCCATCGCGGCCTGGCGGCGCTGGCACGGGCGGAGGCCCTCGCCGGCGCGCACGGGGGCCCGCTCGGTCCGTACGCCCTCCAGGCCGCGATCGCCGCCTGCCATGCGCGGGCGCGGACTCCGGAGGAAACGGAGTGGGCGCGCATCGTCGCGCTCTACGACGTGCTCGCCCAGCTCAGTCCATCGCCGGTCGTCGAGCTCAACCGGGCGGTGGCGGTCGCGATGGCCTACGGTCCCGCCGCGGGCCTGGAGCTCGTCGACACCCTGACGGCGGAGCCGATCCTTGCCCACTATCACCTTCTCCCGACCGTCCGTGGCGACCTGCTGGCGAAGCTGGACCGGCCCCAGGAGGCGCGCGTGGAGTTCGAGCGCGCGGCCGCCATGGCGCGCAATGCGCGGGAGCGCGCATTCCTCCTGGAGCGGGCCGCGGCCTGCACCCCGGAGTGAGGGGCCGGCGGACCGATGACGGCTCCGGCGGCCCGATGACGGCTCCGGCGGCCCGAGGGTGACCGGCGCGACGGCTGGCATCGTCGCCGGCTTCCCGACCCGCCGGGCCGCACCGGCCAGCGCCCCCGCACGGGCCGGCTCGCCCCCGCCGGCCGGCCACCTCACGGGTCTACCCCCCGGGCACCTCTCCGCCGGCGATCGCCAGGCCGCCGGCAACCGACCCCCGCAGCAGCCGCAGCGCGACGACCTGCACCGCGAGGACCGCGATCATCGCCGCCAGGAACGCCGCGCCGACGCCCCACGCGGGCAGGGCGGCCGCGACGACCCCCAGGAAGCAGGCCGTGCCCACCAATCCCGAGAGGAGGCCGCGCTGGACCGCGATGCCGTGTTCCGGACCGCCGCCGCGATGGGCGAAGACGGCCAGGATGGTGACGACGATCGGCAGCATGGCCACGATCCCCGCCGGCCCTGAGCCGAGCAGCGGGGCGGCCGCGGTCACGACGAGGACGATGGCCGTGCCGAGCGCCATCCGCAGGGGCACCTCCCAGGGTCCGCGGCCGGTCGTCGTCTCCGCCGCGTCGGCGGAGGGCATGGTGCGAAGCGCCAGCAGCGCGATCGCCACGACCGGGATGAAGAGAAGCCCCACCGGCCAGTGGAGCACGGGCTGGACGAACAGCGCCCCCGCCAGCCAGCCGACGGCGCCGGCGGCCAGGGCCATCGGCCAGCCCCGCGCCGGGGCCCAGAGCACGGCCCGCGCGTAGGCGCTGGCGTAGAGGGCGATGGCCACGCAGCCCGCCATGGACGCCTCGGCAGTCGCCGCCCCGAAGGCAGGGCCCGATTGGACGGCGAGGAAGAAGGCGACCGGGCCGGAGGTCAGCGGGAGCGACACGATCCATCCCCCGGCCGCGGGGCCCCAGCGCCGCGCCCCCAAGCTGGCCACGCCGACCAGCACCGGCGTCAGGATGACCTTGAGAACAACGAGCTGCACGATCACTCACCGCTCGGCGCCGGAGCGCCGGGGTTGCTCATTCCTCGACGACCACCTGGTTCCAGGGCCGCACGCGCCAGGCGGCGACGAGCCCCTGGAGCACGTAGGGGTCCGCGGCCACAAACCGCTCCGGGATGGTTGGGTCCGGGCCACGGAAGACGAGGAGGGCCCCCTCGACCGGGTCGCCGAAGGCGCCGGCGAGGACCAGCTCCCCGCGGGCATGTGCGTCTCGGACCAAGCCAAGGTGCGCATCGCGCAGGGGTGCGCGTCGGGCCAGGTAGTCCTCGACCAGGTCGTAGAAGAGCAGCTGATACATCACCTCTCCTGGCGCACGCCTGTCCGGTCGGGGCATCGCTCGGCCACCGGGCATGGCGCCGGCATTCGCGCCGGCACCGGTACAGCATGGGGCATCCGCCCTCGACCCGGCGACCTCGCGTCCCGGCGACGTCGCGCCCGGGCGCAGAACCCGGAAACCCACCCGCCCGAGTCACCGCATCGAGGGAACGCCGTGGATTGCCGGCAGGGCCCGCGCCCGGTGGCGGGCCGCGCCGGCCGCGCCGGTTGGCGCGCCGCGCCCGCCGGGCCGAGCCCGTCGCACCCTGTCTATGTGCGTCACCGCATGAGACGAGGGTTCGCATAGCCGAAACCTCCAGCCCCCCGGATCCACTGCCGCTGGCCCTCGGCGCGTCCGCCCCTTGACACCAGATAGTTGCATATGCAATCATTTCGTCCGGCCCGGCGGGAGGGCCAGGTGTCCCGGCCATCCGCCCCGCCTCCGTGAGGCCCCACATACGCCATGCCCGCCATCACCGCCGACGACATCACCGTCCTGCCGCGGATCGCCGACCCCGATCCGACGGTCGCCCGCCAGCGCGGCGTCAGGAGCGTCACGACCGCGCCCCACGGACTGGAGGGCGAGGGCTTCCCCGTCCGGCGGGCCTTCGCCGGCGTCGACCTGGCCGACCTCGACCCGTTCGTCCACCTCGACCAGATGGGCGAAGTGGAGTACGCGCCGGGCGAGCCCAAGGGCACCCCATGGCACCCTCACCGCGGCTTCGAGACCGTCACCTACATGCTCGACGGCATCTTCGAGCACCACGACTCCAACGGCGGCGGCGGCGTCATCACCAACGGCGACACCCAGTGGATGACCGCCGGTGCCGGAATCCTCCACATCGAGAAGCCGCCGGAGACGCTGGTGGTGAGCGGCGGGCTCTTCCACGGCTTCCAGCTCTGGGTCAACCTGCCGCGCACCCAGAAGTGGGCGGCACCCCGCTACCAGGACCTGCGCGCGAAGGAGGTCGCCCTCGTCTCGTCGAGCGACGGCGGCGCCCTGGTCCGGGTGATCGCCGGCGATGTGGCCGGTCACGCCGGGCCCGGCTCCACGTACACCCCCATGACGCTCGTCCACGCGACGCTCAGCCCGGGTGCCCGCCTTGCGCTCCCCTGGCGGGCCGACTACAACGCGCTGGCCTACGTCCTCGCCGGCCAAGGGACGGCGGGGGTCGAGCGACGGCCGGTCCGGACCGGCCAGCTGGTCGTCTTCGGGCCGGGCAACACGCTCACCGTGGACGCCGGGCAGGTCCAGGAGAGCCGCAGCCCGACCGTGGACGTCCTCTTCCTGGGCGGCCGCCCGATCCGGGAGCCCGTCGCCTGGATGGGCCCCTTCGTCATGAACACCCGCGAGGAGGTCCTGCAGGCCTTCGCCGACTACCAGGCAGGCCGGCTGGGCACGATCCCCGCCATCGCCGCCGGTCCGGGCGTGCACAACACGCCGGCGACGGTCGTCGAGTCTCGGCGCGAGGTGGACGGCCAAGCCGGCTGATCGTCCGGGGCCGGGCGCGGATGGGCCAGCGCCGCCCGGACCGTGGCCGGGCGGCGCTGGCCGATGTTCGGGCGGGAGCGGCCTGGCCGCTGGCGTGGCGATCCGCGCGGCCTGTGGGGTGACGCGCGTCGGCGCGCGACCCCCGCGAGGAGTCTTCACCGCTCCGGCGCCCGATCCTGCCGGCGCGCAGACTGGAGCAATCGACAAGCCGCAACCGGGCTCCCGCGCGGGGCCCGTCACCGAGGAGGTCAACCGGCCATGACGGATCCACGGCAGGATCTCCGCGTCGCCCTGGGGCGGGTCGGCGTCTGGAGCTTCGCCCTCCAGACCAAGCCGGCCGCGACCGAGCGGGCGGCCGTTGCCCACTACGAGTCGCTCAGCTTCGGGGCGGTCTGGTACCCGGAAAGCAACGGCAGCAAGGAGGCGCTCGCCCACGCGGCGATCCTCCTCCAGGGCGGCGAGCGCGTTGCCATCGCCAGCGGGATCGCAAACATCTACGCCCGGGACCCGATGGCCATGATCAACGGCGCGAGGACCCTGGCCGAGGCCCACCCCGGCCGATTCGTCCTCGGTATCGGCGTCAGCCACGCCCCGTCCGTCGCGTCGCGCGGCAGCGTCTACGAACGCCCGATCGCGCGCATGACCGCCTATCTCGAGGCGATGGAGGCGGCGAACTGGGTCGGGCCCGCCGGCGCGCAGCGCCCACCCGTGATCCTGGCGGCGCTCGGCCCACGGATGCTCGAGCTGGCGGCGGCGCGGGCGGATGGTGCCCACTCCTACTTCGTGCCGGTCGAGCACACCGCCTTCGCCCGCCGGCACCTGGGCGACTCGGCCTTCCTCGCGGTCGAGCAGACGGCCGTCCTCGACACCGACCATGCCCGCTCGCGGGAGGTGGCCCGGGCCTTTGCAGCCCGCTACCTCTCTCTCTCCAACTACACCGACAACCTGCGCCGACTCGGCTGGGGCGAAGAGGACGTGACGGGCGGCGGGAGCAACCGACTGCTCGACGCCGTGGTCGTCCGGGGAAACGCGGCCACGATCGCCGCCCGCATCCGGGAGCACCTCGACGCCGGTGCCGACCACGTCTGCGTCCAGCTCCGGGCACCCGACCCGAACGACCTGTGTTCGGCCGCCTACGAGGAGCTCGGCGCCGCCCTGGGCGAGCTGATGGAACCGGTCGAGGGCCGGGGCGCCGAGTAGACCTAGGCGCCGTCGGTCGGCCGCATCCATGCGATCGGGTTGCGGCGGGCGAGCTGGCGTCGGAGGCGGTGGGCCGGAGGCTGGGAGTCATGCGGATCAGCGCATAACGGCGATCGAAGAGCGCGCAGGACCGGCGGTTGCCGGCCGGGGTCGGAGGGTTGCCGGTCATGCGGACAGCCGCATAACCTTGGCCTGCCGGACGAGCGGAGCGGGCCGGGCCGGGCACGTCCCGCCCGACGGGTGGCTTCCGAGGGCCACCCGGGAGTGGGTGGACCAGGAGCGGCTGACCCCCTGGGTCCCCGAGGCCCGCCGGATCGCCTCGAGCGCCTCCGCGAGATCCGGGCCCGCACCCCCCGCCAGACGCGCACCGCGTCAGGGGCCGTGTTCCGCCGGCAGGAGTGCTCGAGCCCGGTCCCTGCAGCCAAAGGTCCTGGACCCCTAACGACGGCCATGGGCGGCCGTTTCAGAAGGAGCGCGGCGTCATCGGTCGGAGACGGTCCCCCGCGCGGCAGGCGCCCGGCGATCATGAGCACCAGACGGCAGGCCGGTCCGGTCGGAGGTCCCGTCCCGACCCGACTGGGGACCCGGCCCGACCCGCGGCGAACGGCTGAAGACCGGACGCCAGAAACCAGCCTCGAGAGGACGGACGGTCGTGGAGCCCACAGCGCCAGCGGTACCCCGGGCCCAGGCTTCGGCAGTCGAGCGGGCCAGCGATGAAGCATGGCGCGACTCGGTGACCGGGCTGGCCGGACCGCGCTTCTGGGAAGCGATCCTGGCCGTCGAGTCGGCGCGCTGCGCCCGCTACGCTCGGCCCGCCACGGTCGTCCTGGCGGCCCTCGTCGGGCTCGACCGGGCCGGCGACGAGGGTGCGCCGCAGGCGGCGGCAGTGGCGAACCGGGCGATCGCCGCCGCGGCCAGAGTCCTGGAGGCGGACAGCCGCTCGAGCGACTACCTGGCCCGCCTCGGCCGCGACCGCTTCGGCCTCATCCTGACCGAGACGAGCGAGATCGCGGCGATCAACTTCGTCGAGCGGGTCCGAGAGCGCTGTGAGCGCGCCCTGGCCGGCGGTGCGGGGATCGCCTTCGGGTGGGCCGGCGCGACCGCGGCGCAGACCCTCGTGGAGGCGGTCGCCGTCGCGGAAGGCCGCCTCCAGCGCGAGCGGGCCGTCCGGGAACCGCCGGATGGGGACGCGCCCGCCTCCGGCTGATCCGGGAACGGGCGCCCGAGACTCAGGGGTTGTCCACACCTCACCCACATCCGCGCTCCAGTTGGTGGACGGAACGGCGGCCGCGGCCGCAGATTCGTGGACAAGTCGCTTGTGGAGCGGCGCGCCGGACGGTAGCTTTGGCTGTGCCCGAAGGGGCTGAGACGCCGGCCCCGGGACGAGGAGCGATCCCCGGACCGGGAGCGATCGAGGCACCGGATGATCGCAAGGTCATCGCGGACTCCGGTCCAGCGGCGGCTGGTGACGGCCACGATTCACCTCGAGGTCGCCAGCGGTCGACGCGCCGAGACGAGCAGTTCCTTCGGGCGCTTCGTTCTGCCCCGGGCCCCGGCGGCCACCGGCGGGCCCGGAGCCAATCCCCAATCGGCGCCGGGCGGCGCGACCTCCCCGGGCCGTGCTCATCTCGGCGAAGAGCTGCCCATGGGCGGACCTGATCACGGCGCTCACCGCGGCGGTCACGTCACGCAGCGCACGCCGCGGCGAGCCTCCCCGCTAGCGATGACAGGTCGGGCGCCGATCCGGCGCCGCTCGGGGCGTCGATCAGTCGCGAGCCCTCACCGGGCGCCCACCGGGCCGAGGCAGGCCGCCCGGCCTTGGCCCGGTCAGGCTGCCGAGCACCAGCGCGGCACCGCCGGCAGCCTCGGCCGTCGTAGCCGCGACGGGTCCGCCCGCGAACCGCTCGGCTCAATCGTGGGTCCTGTTCCAGAGCGTCGGCCGCAGGGCCGCCTCCGCGGGGCGGCCAGCCCGGAGGGCGAGGCGCGCGCGGCGCTACGATCCAAGGGTGAACGAGTCCGCCGATCGCAGTGCCAGCCGATCGGCCGACCGCGGTCGACACGGTCCGGACCGAAACCTCGCGATCATCGTGGCAGCCCGCATCCTGATGAGCGGAGCACGTTCCCTGGCCGGGATCGTCACGCCGATCTACCTGGCCCTGATCGGGTTCAGCGCCATCCAGCTCGGCGAGCTCGTGTTGGTCGTCGGCGTCAGCAGCGCGATCCTCACCACCGCGATCGGTCTCGCCTCCGATCGCGTCGGGCGGAAGCCGTTTCTGGTCGCCGTCCCGCTCCTGGCGGCCGCGGCGGCGCTCGCCTTCTCCGCCTCGCGTTCGCCGGCCGTCCTGTTCATGGCGGCCGCCGCCGGGAGCTTCGGACGCGGCATGGGGGCCGGTGCCGGCGCCGTGGGCCCCTACCAGCCGGCGGAGCAGGCCCTGCTGACCGAGATCACCTCGCCGGCCCGCCGGAACAGCGCCTTCGGGCGGCTTGCCTTCGCCTCCAGCCTGGGTGCGCTGCTCGGCAGCCCGCTGGCCCTGCTCGGCCAGCACGGGACGACGGGCGGCGCGGCCGCCACGCTGGACTTTCGCGGCCCCTATCTGGCCACCGCGATCCTGGCCGCCGCGGCGGGCCTGCTGGCGCTCGGCCTGAGGGAGCCGCGGCGGGCGGCCGCGCGCGAAGGGGAACGCCGACCGCGGCTCCCGCGCCGGTCGATGCCACTGCTGGTCCGCCTGTGGACGACGAACAGCCTGAACGGGCTGGCGGCCGGCATGTTCGGCCCCTTCGTCAGCTACTGGTTCTTCCGCCGCTACGGAGCGACGGCCGGCCAGATCGGGCTGCTCTACGCGGTCATCAACGCGGCAACGCTCGCCTCGACGCTGAGCGCCGCCGGGCTGGCCCGCCGCTGGGGCCTGGTCCGGACCGTCACCGCCGTCCGCGTCGCCCAGGCGCTCCTCCTGGTGCCGATGGTCCTGGCGCCGTCTTTCGCGCTCGCCGGGGCGATCTACCTGGTCCGGATGGTGGCGCAGCGGGTGGGGCTCCCGCTGCGGCAGTCCTACGTCCTGGCGATGGCCGACCCATCCGAGCGGGCGGCGGTCGGGGCGCTCTCGAACCTGCCCAGCCAGGCGGCCATGGCCGTTGCGCCGCTCGCGGCGGGCTACCTCTTCGACGAGGTGAGCCTGACACTGCCCTTCATGCTGGCGGCCGGCCTCCAGCTGGCCAATGCCGTGCTGTACTGGGGCTTCTTCCGGCGCCGGCCGCCGGCGGAGGAGCTCGCTGGGGCGGCCCCGCTCGGCGACCCTTGAGGGGCGCCGGCGCCGAGCAGGGCCGGCCGGGCGGCCGGCCGGTCCTTCCCGGCCGTGCAGCGCTCGACAACTACTTCGTGATGAGGTATACCTTTTAGGTGACTCTAAACGTCAGCGCGAGGGCCAAGACCGCCGAGCTTGCGGACGATCCGGCACCGGGCGGGACCCCGCCGGCCCCGGATGCCCGCGGGCGGATCGCCGACGAGGTGCTCGACGAACTGACCGCCTCGCCACGCGACCGGATGGGCATCTTCCGAACCTGGCACCGGGGCGCGCTCAGCCTCGTCCACCTCAACGTCCTGACTGCCCTCCAGGCGGCCGGGCCGCTGTCGATGCGCCACCTCGCGGAGACGCTCGACGTCTCGCAGGCCAGCGCCACGGGGATCGTCGAGCGGATGGAGCGGCGGGGACTGGTCGAGCGGTGCCACGACCTGGACGACCGCCGGCTGGTGGTCGTCCACCTGACCGACGCGGGAAGAGCGATCTTCCGGGACCTCCAGGGCCACCGCCGCGAGCGCCTGGCGCTGCTGCTCGGCGAGTTGAGCGAGGGCGAGCTGAGCGGCTTCCTGGCCGGTGTCCGCGCCCTGAGGGCGGCCGGGCTGCGCCTGTTCGGCGAACGGGAGCTGGCCGGGCATGACGCGGGACCAGGCTCCGGACCGGCCCCAGCGGCAGGGACCGACGAACCCTGGCGGGCGGGACCCACGGGAGGCCGGACGGCATGACGAGACTGCTCACCACGTACCTGGCGCCCTACCGCCGCCAGATCGCCCTGGTGGTGGCCCTCCTCACGGTCCAGGCGGTCGCCAACCTCTACCTCCCCAACCTCAACGCCGACATCATCAACAACGGCGTCGTGAAGGGCGACCTCAACTACATCATCCGGACCGGCGCCCTGATGCTGGCCGTGACCCTGCTGCTGGGGATCTGCGCGGTGGTCGCCATCTACTTCGGCGCCCGGACCGCGATGGCCTTCGGACGCGACGTCCGGGGCGCAATGTTCCGCAAGGCGCTCCATTTCTCCCAGGTCGAGACCAATCACTTCGGCGCACCCTCGCTGATCACCCGCAACACGAACGACGTGACCCAGGTGCAGATGGTCATCGTCATGGCCCTCAATGTCATGATCCTGGCCCCGATCATGTCGGTCGGCGGGATCGTGATGGCCCTCCGCCAGGACGTCCCCCTGACGGGGCTGCTGGCCGTGATCATCCCGTTGATGGCGCTCGTCATCGGCAGCCTGGTCGTCCGGGCGATGCCGCTCTTCCGCTCCATGCAGGTCAAGATCGACCGGATCAACCAGGTCCTGCGCGAGAACCTGAGCGGCATCCGTGTCATCCGGGCCTTCGTTCGGACGGACCACGAGGAGCGCCGCTTCGACGACGCCAACGCCGACCTGACCGACACCTCGCTGCGGGTGAACCGGCTGTTCGCCCTGATGATTCCGGCGCTGTTCGCGATCCTGAACCTCTCGACCGTCGCCATCATGTGGTTCGGCGGCCTGCGGATCGACAGCGGGGCGATGCCGATCGGCAACCTGATCGCCTTTCTGCAGTACGTGATGCAGATCCTCTTCGCGGTCATGATGGCCACGATCATGTTCATCATGGTCCCCCGCGGGGCGGCCTCGGCGGAGCGGATCCAGAAGGTCCTCGAGACCGAGATCTCGCTGACGGACCCGGCCGAGCCGGTGAGCGTCGCCGTCCCCCGGGGCGAGGTCGAGTTCCACGAGGTCGAGTTCCGCTATCCGGGCGCGGAGGACCCGGTGCTGCGGGGGATCTCGTTCATCGCCACCCCCGGCACGACCACCGCCATCGTGGGCAGCACCGGCAGCGGCAAGTCGACGCTGATCAACCTGGTCCCCCGTTTCTACGACGCCACTGCCGGCCAGATCCTGATCGACGGCGTCGACGTCCGCGACCTGCGCCAGGAGGACGTCTGGCGGCCGATCGGCCTCGTTCCCCAGCAGGCCTTCCTGTTCGGCGGCACCGTCGCCAGCAACCTGCGCTACGGGAACGAGCAGGCGACCGACGACGAGCTGTGGCAGGCCCTGGGGATCGCCCAGGCCCGCGACTTCGTCTCGGAGATGCCGGGCGGGCTGGAGGCGGAGATCGACCAGGGCGGGACCAACGTCTCGGGCGGCCAGCGTCAGCGCCTGGCGATCGCCCGGGCGGTCGTCAAGCGGCCGCGGATCTACATCTTCGACGACAGCTTCTCGGCCCTCGACTTCAAGACCGACTCGCTGCTCCGGGCGGCCCTCCGCGAGGAGGTCCACGACGCCACCGTCATCATCGTCGCCCAGCGGGTCGGGACCATCATGAATGCCGACCAGATCGTCGTCCTCGACGCCGGCCAGGTGGCCGGGATCGGGACCCACGCCGAGCTGATGGAGCACTGCGAGACCTACCGCGAGATCGTCTTCTCGCAGCTCACCGCGGAGGAGGCGGCGTGAGCGGGCCGACGGGATCCACCGCCGGCCAGCGCCGCCCGGCCGGACCCGCCTTCGGCGGACCCGGCCGGCGGGGACCGATGGGCGGCGGACCGATGGGTCACGGCATGATGCTGCCGGCCCAGAAGGCGCGGAACTTCCGCGGCTCGCTGCGCCGCCTCGTCGGCGAGCTCCGGCCGGAGGGACCCGGGATCGCCGTGGTGATGGTCCTCGCCATCATCGGCGTCATCGCCCAGGTCCTGGCGCCGCGGATCCTGGCGAACGCCACCAACCTGCTGTTCGACGGCCTGATCGGCAAGACGCTCGGCCAGTACCTGCCGCCGGGCACCACGCAGGCGCAGGCGGAGGCCATCCTGCGGGCCCGCGGCCAGGGCCAGGTGGCGGACATGCTGTCGGGGATGACCGTCACGCCGGGCGTCGGCGTCGACTTCGGGGCGGTGGGCCAGATCCTGCTCGTGCTCGCCGCCCTCTACCTGGTCGGGGCCGCCTTCCAGTGGGTCTCGTACTACATCATGGCCGGAGTCGCCCAGCGGACCGTCTACCGCCTCCGCCAGGACGTCGACCGCAAGCTCGGCCGGCTTCCCCTCCGCTACTTCGACAGCCACCCCCACGGCGACATCCTGAGCCGGGTCACCAACGACATCGACAACATCGCCACCACGCTCCAGCAGAGCCTGATGCAGATCGTGACGTCGGTCTTCACGATCATCGGTGTCCTGATCATGATGCTGACGCTGAGCCCCCTGCTGGCCCTGATCTCGGTGATGGTGGTCCCGGTCGCCGCCGGGGCGACCCTCGTCATCGCCCGGCAGTCCCAGCGCCAGTTCGCCGCCCAGTGGCGGGAGACCGGCACCCTGACCGGCCGCGTCGAGGAGACGCACACGGGCCAGACCATCGTCAAGGTGTTCGGCCACCGCGACGACGCCATCCGCCGCTTCGACGAGGAGAACGAGCGGCTCTACCAGGCCAGCTTCCGGGCCCAGTTCATCTCGGGCATCATCCAGCCGACGATGAACTTCGTCAGCAACCTGAACTACGTCGCGATCGCAGTCATCGGCGGCGTCCAGGTCGCCTCCGGAACCATGCCGCTCGGCGACGTCCAGGCCTTCATCCAGTACTCGCGGCAGTTCACGATGCCGATCACCCAGACCGCCAGCATCATGAACGTCCTGCAGTCCACGATCGCCTCGGCCGAGCGCGTCTTCGAGCTGCTCGACGAGCCGGAGGAGGTCCCCGACACCGAGCAGCCACGCGTCCTGGAGCAGGCGGTCGGGCAGGTCGTCCTCGACGATGTCTCGTTCCGCTACGAGCCCGAGACACCGCTGATCGAGAACCTGAACGAGGTGGTCCAGCCGGGCCAGACGGTGGCCATCGTGGGTCCCACCGGGGCGGGCAAGACCACCCTGGTCAACCTGCTGCTGCGGTTCTACGAGATCGACGGCGGCCGGATCGCCGTGGACGGCATCGATGCCCGCGAGATGACCCGGGACAACCTCCGCCGCACCTTCGGAATGGTCCTCCAGGACACGTGGCTCTTCGGCGGCACGATCCGCGAGAACATCGCCTACGGCCGCGAGGATGCCACCGAGGAACAGATCCGCGAGGCCGCCCGAGCGGCCCACGTCGACCACTTCGTGCGCGCCCTGCCCGAGGGCTACGACACGGTGATCAGCGACGATGCCGCCAACCTCTCGCAGGGCGAACGGCAGCTGCTCACGATCGCCCGGGCGTTCCTGGCCGACCCGCAGATCCTTATCCTCGACGAGGCGACCAGCTCCGTCGATACACGGACCGAGGTGTTGGTCCAGCGTGCCATGGCGAACCTGATGAAGGGGCGCACGAGCTTTGTCATCGCCCACCGGCTCTCGACCATCCGCGACGCCGACATCATCCTGGTGATGAACCACGGCCGGATCGTCGAGCAGGGCACGCACGAGCAGCTGCTCGCCCGCCGCGGCTTCTACTTCGACCTCTACAACAGCCAGTTCGTCGAGCCCCTGGCCGAGGCGGTCTAGTCGGCGGGTCGGCCACGCGGCCGCGCCGGACCGACCGATGAGCCGAACGGGTGCCGTTCGACGGCGGCTGCCGGGCAGCGTGTCGAGGTGATCGCCTACCGCGCCGAGAGCGGTCCGCAGGAGCACGGCGGAGGCGGAACCTGAGGGCTCCCGGTCAAGTATATCCAAGTTTCTGCGCCGAGCATCGCCTCCCCCGAGCTGCACCCGGAGCGCGTGCGCCCCGGAAGCGGTACGGGTGCCCTGCATCGAGACGATCGGCTCCCGGAGTCGGCGGCGATTCAGCGCGGGAAGCTGGTACTGCATCCGCCGGAGTTGCTCGCGAGCGTAAAGCAAGGGTGGACAGAGGAGTACACTCTCCGGCATGAACACCACCCTCCGCCGCCGCGTTGTCGTCGATCAGTCGGAGCTGGCGGCCGCGATCGGGACGCGGCTTCGTGAAGCCCGTTTGACTGCCGGTCTCACCCAGCAGCAGTTGGCCGCCGGGCGCTACACCAAGGCGTACATCAGCGCCCTCGAGCGTGGTCACTCCAAGCCGTCCATGGCAGCCCTGACCTTCCTGGCGGAGCGCCTCGACCGGCCGGTGACCGCCTTCATCGAGGAGACGGCTCCGGCCTGGCCCAGGCTGGCCGCCGACCTGGCCCTGGCCTCCGGCCGCTGGCAGGAGGCCGCGGACGCGTACGGCAGGCTGCTCGCGGCTGCCGGCCGGGGCTCGAACCGCGCCGAACTGCTGCGGGGAGCCGCGGAGGCGCTCTGTCGCCTGGGCCGGGGCAGCGATGCGACCGCCCCCGCGGCCGAGGCGGCCGAGCTCTTCGGGGCCGCCGGCCGCGAAGCCGATGCCGCCGTCTCGAGCTACTGGCTGGCCTGCGCCCAGCTCGAGCTCGGGAACACGACCGAATCCAGTGCCGTGCTGCAGGGCATCCTGGACCGCGTCCGGGCCGGCCTGCGCGTGGAACCCGATTTCCGGGTGCGCCTCCTGATGGCCCGCTCGAGGAACGAATCGCTCGAGGGCAACCATGCCGGGGCGCTTGTCTACCTCGAGGAGGCCCGCGGCCTGGTCGAGTCGCTCGACGACCGCCGGCGCGCCACCTACTTCTACGACCTTGCCTACGGCTGCCGCGAGGCCGGCGACCAGGCGGGCGCGGTGTGGGCCGCCCAGGTCAGCCTGGGGCTCTTCCGGGCCGCGGATGCGGAACTGGAGTCCGGGGCGCTCGAGAACGATCTGGCCGAGACATACCTGGATCTCGGCAACCTGGAGCGGTCCGGCAAGCTGGCGGCGGCCGCCCGCCGTTGCTTCGAGAGGCTGGCGGACGAGCGCTGGCTGGCGCACGTTGCCGGCACCCAGGCCCAGATCGCGCTTGCCGCCGGCGACGGTCAGCGGGCGGCTGACTTCGCCCGCGAGTCTCTGGCGCTGGCGGAGCGCACGGGCAACGACAAGGCCGCTCTCAGCGCCGTGCTGAGCCTCGCTCGAAGCGCCCGCACGCTCCAGCGGCCGGAGGAGGCCCTCCGCGCCTACGAGCGGGCGGCCCAGCTAGCGCGCGCCGGCCGGAGCGCGAGCCGCCTGCGCGACGTGCTCGGCGAGTGGGGCGAGCTGCTGGCCGACACGGGCCAGACGGAGCAGGCCCTGGCCCTGATGCGCGAGGCCCTGAAGGCGCGCTGAGCGGCGGCCGAGCCGTCGCAGCCTCGGGGCCCCCGCGCGGGCGCGCCGGCGCCCCGGTTCAGGCGCCCCGGTTCAGGCGCCGCGGGTCAGGCGCCCCGGTTCAGGCGGCGAACTCGCGCAGCTTCCGGCTGCGAGACGGGTGGCGCAGCTTGCGGAGCGCCTCGCCCTCGATCTGCCGGATCCGCTCGCGCGTCAGCCCGAACTCGCGGCCGACTTCCTCCAGGGTCCGCGGGCGCCCGTCGTCGAGGCCGAAGCGGAGCGCGAGGACGCGGCGCTCGCGCCCGTCCAGGCTGCCCAGGACGGCCCGCACCTGCTGGCGCAGCAGGCGTTGCGAAACCAGCTCCGCCGGCTGGGCCGCCTCGGAGTCCTCCACGAAGTCACCCAGGACCGCCTCCCCCTCGTCGCCGACCGGTGTCTCGAGCGAGACCGGCTCCCGGCGCAACCGGCCGAGCTCCTCCACCCGCTCGGGCGTCATCGCCACGGGCTGACCCTCGGACATGACCGCGGCGATCTCGGCGGCGGTCGGCTCCCGGCCGAGTTCGCCGGCCAGGGCGCGCGCGACCCGGGTGAGGCGGCCCATCGTCTCCACGAGGTGGACCGGGATCCGGATCGTTCGGCCGTGGTCCGCCAGGCCGCGAGTCACTGCCTGGCGGATCCACCACGTTGCGTAGGTCGAGAACTTGAAGCCGCGCTGGTACTCGAACTTGTCGACAGCCCGGATCAGGCCGGCGTTGCCCTCCTGGACCAGGTCGAGCAGGTCCAGCCCGCGATGCATCGACTTCTTGGCCACGGAGACGACCAGGCGCAGGTTGGCGGAGATGAGGCGATCCCGGGCATCGCGGCCCAGCTCGACCAGCCGCCCTGCGCCGCGCGGGCCGGCGTCGCCCGACCCGGCGGGCCGGTAGCCCATCTCGGCCAGCAGATCGACGTCGTGACCGGCCACGATCCAGCGCTCGAGGGCAGGCAGGGCCACGGACTCGCGCGACCAGGCCGACAGGGCGCGGAGTGCCGGATCGTTGCGGGTCTCCGGGTCGGGGTCGTGGACGGCCAGCTCGGCGCCGTCGAGGAGGGCGACGAACGAGGCCGCGGTCCGCTGCTCGAAATGCGCTTCCCGCAACTCCGCCACCTCGACCCGCAGCTGAGCCGCTCGCCCGGACGGGTCTGCTCCGGCCGCCACGATCGGGACGGCCGGCGGCGTCGCGGCTACCAGGTCTCGCGCGGACTCGGCCGCGATGGCCTCGCGGACGATTCGGTGGGCCTCCTCGGCGAACGGCAGCCGGTACTGCGGTCGGGCCGCCCGGGTCCGCGACTCGGTGTCGTGCAGGGTCCACTCGTGCAGGCTGAGGATCGCCCGCCAGGGCTCGTCGACGATCTGCTCGCCGAGCTCGATCCCCTTGGCGAGCACCACCTCCTCCTCGGCCGTCAGGAGCGGGACCCGGGCGATCTCGCGGAGGTAGAGGCGGACGGAGTCGTCAGTCTCCTCCGCGGCGCCGGCCGCCACGGTCTCCTCCGGCTCCGGGCCGATCGGCGGCCGCGGACTGCCGCCGATGAACGGGGCGACCGGCCCTTCCGACCCGGAGGCGAGCCGAGTGCGGCGGGCAGCGCGGACCGCCCGATGGTCGGGAGCGGTCGTCGAGGATGCAGCGGCCGCGGACGCGCGGCGGGCCGGTCGCGCCTCGGTGGAGCGTGGGTCGAGCAGGCTGGACAAGAGTCCCTCCTCAGGGTCGGTCGGGTGGGTGGGGCTAGGGGCGATGGGGTCGGGCTTGATGGGGACAGGCGACGAGCCACCGCCGGGAGGCTGCATCTCGCCGACCGAGGCGCCAGGCGCCGGACGGCGTCAGGCTCGGTCGGGACACGCGGGGCAGATCGTGGGACGTCCTGGGGAGCCCGTCCGTGACGGCGGGGTCAGGCGGCCAGCTCCCCGCCGGCGCGCAGCAGGGCCCGGTCGCAGGACGCGGCGCGAAGGCTGCCCGCCGGCGCCAGGATCCGGATCTGCTCGTTCATCGGCCTAATAGTTGCACATGCAACCAATATTGTCAAGCCGCGGCGAAGAAAGCGGGGTCGCCGGCTGGATGCGATACGCTCCACGTGGGAACGCCCTTCGCCCGCGTCCCCCACTTCAAGGAGGCGACCCGTGAAGCATCGCATTGCGCGGCTGATCGAGGCCCAGGAGCCATGGGCGAAGCCGCTCGGCGAAACGGCCCAGGGCTGGCTGGCAACCGCCTTCGCGCGGACCCGGCCCGCGAAGGACCTCCTCAACGGGGTCTGGTTGGGACACCCGCTCCATCCGCTCCTCACGGACGTCCCGGTCGGCGCGCTGACCACGGCCCTGCTGCTGGACCTGGCGGGTGAGCGCCGGGCCGCCGACCTCGCGGTCTGCGCGGGAGTGCTGGGGATGGCCGCCTCGGCTGCCAGCGGCGCCGCCGATGCCGTGGACGCCTACGGCCGGCCGCAGGCCCAGGCAACCGTCCACGCCACGGTGATGTCGGCGAGCCTCGCGGCGTACGTCGGGTCGCTGGCATTGCGGGCGGCCGGTCCCGCTTCAAGAACCACCGCCGTGGCCCTGGCCATGCTCGGTTACGGAGCCATGGCCGCGGGCGCGTACGTCGGCGGCGAACTGGTCTTCCGGAGCGGCAACATGGTGGACCGCCATGCCTGGCGGGGCGGCGGCGCGAAGTGGCGAGCCCTGGATGTCGCGGAGGTGCCGGAAGGGCAGCCGGTCGCAGCCCGGCTGGAAAGCGACCGGCTGGTACTCGTCCGCGAGGGCGAGATGATCCACGCCCTCCACGACACGTGCGCCCATGCCGGCGGCCCGCTCCACGAGGGCCAGCTCGTCGACGGTTGCATCGAGTGCCCCTGGCACGGCTCGCGGTTCCGCATCAGCGACGGGCGGGTCGTGCGGGGACCGGCCGTCTACGACCAGCCGCGCTTCGAGGTCCGCCGGACCGAGGCGGGGCTCGAGGCCCGGTTGGCGCCTCAGTCCGCGGACTGAGGCCCGCGGACTGAGGCGCCCCTCCGGAGAGGAGGCGCCCCGGTGCCCGGGCGTCTCGCCCGGGCCCTGCCCGGACCACGCCGCGCGGCTGCCGGGACAGCCGCGCCACGGGACAACCGCGACCACCATCTGCGGCCTATCATGCCGCTCTCAGGAACGCGCCGGAGACTGGCGCGGGGCCTGCCCGCGCCGCCGCCGGTCGTCACCGCGTGCGCCGGGCCCTGGCCGATCCTGGCACCGGGGCTCGACCCGCGCCCTCGGCGTGGAGACTGGAGAGGTCGGACGCAGTGGATGCTCCTGATCCGGCGGGCCGCTGGACGAGGCGGCGCTTCCTCAGGGCGGCCGGAGCCACGGTCGTCGGTGCGGCCGGCCTGGCGGCTGCCGCGTACGAGCTGGGCCGCCTCGGCTCCGGAGGGCCCGCGAGCTCCGCCGCCTCGAGTCCCGCTGAGCTCGCCCTGGCCAGCGGTTCCCCGCGGGCCGCCGGGGCGACCGCCACGGTGGCCGGCCAGCGCATCCATTTCCGCTCTCGCCCGGACCTGGTGCCGCCACAGATCGTGGTCAACGTCCGGTCCGACAAGGTCGCGCCCGGCTACATCTTCTTCACCCCGGGCAACGGGGCCGGCACCGACGGGCCGATGATCGCCGACGGGGCCGGCGACCTGGTCTGGCTGCGGCCCGACACCGGCAGGAACGCCACCGACTTCCGGGCGATCGAGTACCTGGGCCGGCCGGCGCTCGTCTGGTGGGAGGGGAGCGTCAACGGCGGGATCGGGGTCGGCGAGTGCGTCCTGGTGGACCAGTCGTACCGCGAGATCCTCCGCGTGAAGGGCGGCGGCGGCAGCTCGGTCGATCTCCACGAGTTCGCCATCACGCCCCGCGGGACGGCCCTCTTCTTCTCGGACTCCGGCGTCGCCGGGAGGCAGCTGGCCGGCGCCACTCCCCTTCCCTGGCAGGTCCTCGACTGCGCGCTCCAGGAGGTGGAGATCTCGACGGGCCGGCTGCTCTTCGAATGGCACACCATCGACCACATCGGCCTGGACGAGACGTACCTCGCTCCGCCCACGACCGGGAACGCGATCTACGACTACGTGCACGCGAACTCGATCGACGTGGACGGCGACGGCAACCTGCTGGTCTCGGCTCGCAACACGTCGGCGATCTACAAGGTGGACCGGGGCACCGGCCGGATCATCTGGCGGCTCGGAGGCAAGAAGAGCGACTTCCGGATGGGGCCCGGGACGGCCTTCTCCTGGCAGCACGACGCCCGCTGGCGCGCCGACGGGATGATCACGATCTTCGACGACGAGACGGCCCCCAGCCAGGCCCGGGGCATCATCCTGCGCCTGGACGAGCAGGCGATGACGGCGTCCCTGGAGCGGAGCTTCGAGAGCCGGACCGGCCTCGTCGTCCAGAGCCAGGGCAACGTCCAGCTGCTCCCCAACGGCAACTACTTCATCGGCTGGGGCAGCACGCCCTACTTCAGCGAGTACGGCCCGGACGGGACGCTGCTCTTCGACGCGACCTTCCCCGCGGCCAGGCAGTCATACCGCGACTTCCGCCTGCCGTGGGTGGGCCTGCCGGCCGATCCGCCGGCGCTGGCGGTCGAGGCGGTCCCGGCCGGCGGGATGACCGTCTACGCCAGCTGGAACGGGGCCACCGAGGTCGCCAGCTGGCAGGTCCTGGCCGGCGAGGCGGCCGGCTCGCTGGTGCCGATCGCGACCGCGGCCCGGTCGGGCTTCGAGACCGCCATCGCGACGGCGCGGCGCTGGCCGCTCGTCGCAGTGCGGGCCCGCGACGCGACCGGCGGGATCCTCGGGACGTCCGAACCCGTGAGCGTGGAGGCCTGACGCCGCGAGCTCAGCGCCCCGGATCGGCGCCGGCGGGCGGCGCGACCGCCCCGGCGAGCGCGGGCGGACAGAGCTCGACCAGGACGCTCCCGGTCACGTTGACGAGGCGGGTCGGACCGTAGCGCACGACGCGCTCGCGCTGCGCGGCCAGCGCCGTGTGGCCATGCAGCCAGAGAGGCGGCCGGATCCGATCGAGCAGAAAGCGGTAGGCCGCGAACCCCCGGTGGTAGGCGTCCTCCGGCATGTCGCCGGCTCCGCGGGCCGGCACGTGGCTGAAGACGAGGCAACTTGCCGGCGGCCGCAGCAGGCGGCGTCCGGCCAGCCGGACCGCCTGGCGCCAGGCCGCCCCTTCGTCCCGCAGAGCCCTCGCCTGGCCCGCGTCGGGCCAGGGCAGGGCGAGGAGGGCCAGGCCCGGCAGTGTCCTCGTGTCGAACCCGGCCGCCGCCTCCGGCAGGCCGGCAGGGGCCGGCCAGGGACCGCCGCGATCGTGGTTGCCGCGGACGTAGACCAGCGGGCTCGAGAAGGCGTCGCCGAGGAAGGCGAGCCGATCGGGACCGAGATCGCCGCAGCCGACGACCAGGTCGATCGGCCCGACTGCGGCCCGGTTGCGCGGGTCCTCCAGGGCGGGGTCCGGCTCGTCCGAGGCGGCCAGGATCCGGATCGGCCGGCCGTCCCGGCCGAGGAAGGGCCGGGCGTCCGGCCAGTCGATCGACAGGCGGAGGGTCACACCGGGTCGCCCGCGGCAGGGCCGGTCGCCGGCGGCCCGGGCTCGCCGGTACCTGCTTCGACGCGCTCAGGCGCGGCGGGATTCCCGCCGGGAGCCGGGTCGCCGGCGCCGCGCCCCCGTGGCGGCTCGGCGCGGCCCTCGAGCGAAGAGCCCCGGCTGAGACGGCCGGTCGCCGCGGCTCGCAAGTCCCCCGCCTCGGACATGACCGAGGCGAGCGAGCCGCCCGGCGCCTCGACCTCGTCGCCCGGCAGGCGGACCACCGTCACCACCGCGTCGACGGCGAGCTGGCCGCTGTCGAGCGCCGCCGCCACCCGGTTGTGCCCGTCGACGACCCAGTAGCCGCCGGCCGCCTTGAGGGCCTCGATCGGCGGCAGGACGGCCATCTCCGCCACGGCCCGGCGGATGCGCTGCCACCGGCCCCGCCAGTTGGCGCTCCGGAAAGCCGGCAGGGGCAAGAAGTCGGCACCCCGCTGGTCGGGCCCGGCCACGGCCGTGCCCCGGATCTCGGCGACCGCGATCTCCTGCAGTCCGAGCTCGCGGCGGGGAGCCAGCCGCGCCTCCGGGTACAGCTCGAAGAGCTTCGGCAGCGGCGCGGCGCTCCGGGCCCTACGTCGTCCAAGACGAGCTCCTTCCCGCGCGCGCCAGCGCCGGGCGGCGGCGCGCGTCGCGGGAGCGACCCGCAGGAGGAGCGGCAAGTCGTGGCCGGCGGAAGGCTCGCTGCCATCGCCCTCCGGCGGTGCGGCGAGTGGCGGGCCTCCGACCTCGGCTCCCGTCGGCGCCTCGGCCGGGACCGCCGCGCGCTCCTGCGCGGGGTCGACCGGATCGATCGGATCGGCTGGTTGGCCGGCTGGCTGGTCGTTCGATTCGCTCATGCTGCCAACGGATGCCGCCCCGAGCCTGGACCACCGGATGGTTCCGCCCCATGCTAGCCGGCTCCCCCGGAGGTGTCCCCCCGACCGGCGCCGCGCCGGGACCCCGGGCAGGCCACCTGGGCTTCGGCGGGCGCGGGGTCAGTCGTGGCGGCCCCCAGGACGGCTGGGGCGGGCCATCCGGGGCGGCCTGGGGCGGGCCTGCCGGCGAACCGGCCTCCCGCGACGACCGGTCAGCGGGTTCGGAACGGCGCCCCGTGGCCGGGAACAACGATGCCCGCGACCGCCAGGACGCGCGCCCGGCCCCGCTCGATGGCGGCCTGGTCCCAGCCGAGCGGGTCCACCTCCGGGGTCCGGTCCGCGTGCCACCACAGGTGGGTCATGGCATAGACGGCGTCGTCGGCCTCCACGATCAGCGTCGCGTCCTCCTCCGTGTGGCCGGGCGTGAGCCAGACTTCCGTGCGCGGTGACGGCCGGTAGCCATCGCCCGGGTGGTCGAGCCACAGGTCGTCGCGATAGCGGGCCCAGAAGTCGACCACCTCGGCATTCGGGAAGAGCGCCGCGTTCAAGGTGTGGTCGGGATGATGGTGCGAGAGGAAGACGTGGCTGACCTCCTCGGGCGCGACGCCGAGTGCCGCCAGGGGTTCCAGGATCAGCGAGCGCCGGGCGACCCGGTGCCCGGCCGCCGGCCGCCGCGCGGGCGGTGCATCCCGGTGGCCGGGACGGTGCGCCCGGTCCGTTCCGGCCGGCCGCCGCGCCGCCGGCCTACCGCCGGCCGCGGTTGTAGCACTCCATGACCTCGGCGACCGCGGCGCGGGCTTCCCGCCACTCCGCCTGGTCGCCCAAGATGGTCGCGTCGGCGCCCCAGCGGGCCAGCTGGCCCATCGCCGTCAGGAGGGCGTTGTGGTGCGCGGCGCGGCTCCGGCCGCCGTCCACGACCCCCAGCACCAGGTAGCGCCGGAGCAGCTCGAACGGGGCGCTCCAGCGCCCGATCCGTGCCTGATCGCCCCGCCGCAGGGTCTCGAGGTAGTCGTCGTCGCCGACGGGATGACGCTCGTGCTCATCGCGATGGGCCCGGAGGTCCACCCTCCAGCCGGGCTGCTCCAGGGAAGCCGTGAGGCCGTCGGGATCCAGCTGCCGGTAGCAGACCGGGCAGGCGGGAGCGAGCCCGAAGCCGGGCGGCGAGCCGTACGCCAGCCCGCAGCGACGGCAGACCCGGAGGGCCGGGCTGGCCGGCTGGCCGCCGCACTGCCGGCAGGTCGGGGGGGCGGGCGCGGCGGCACGCGAGGCGAGCAGCGTCATGGCGACCTCTTCAATGGCGCACCTGCCGGGGCGTCGGCGAGGTTCGACCCGGCAGGCATGGAGCCGAGTCAACCATGGCCGGCCCGGCCCGGGTAGCCGCCCATTCGGGCCACCGGGGATGACCCGTCTGTCGGGTGGCGGCCGCCGGGGAGCCGGCCGCGCGGCGCCCGCGGCCGGCGCGGAACGGCCCGGGCTGGCGCGGAGAACCGCCGGCCGACATCCTCCGTATGCCCAACGGGGTGGCCCAGCTCGCGGTCGACCGCGAGCTGGCGCGCGCACCCGGCAGCGAGGTCCAGGTGACAACGAGCAGCGACATCCCCGCGGCGCCCGGCCGCCGCCCCCTCCTCTCGCGGCGGCGCGGCGCGGTCGCCGGGCTGGTCGCCGGCGCAGTGAGCATGGCGACGGCCGAACTGCTGGCCGGGCTCGTGCCCGGCGTTCCCTCCCTGGTGGTCGCCGCCGGGGCGCTGGTGATCGCCCTCCAGCCGCCCGGCGCAAAGCAGCTCGTGGCCGACCTCTTCGGCACAGCGGACAAGCTGGCGCTCAACGTCGCCGTCGTGCTCGTGGCACTCGCGATCGCGGCCATCGTCGGCGTCCGGGCCCGGCGCAGCTTCGGGGAGGCCGCCGCCGTCTTCGTGGCCTTCGGGCTGCTGGCGTTCGCCGGGGCCGTCGTCGCGGAGCTGGATCCGCTGCCGGCCTCGCTCCTCAGCGCCAGCGTGGCCGTGGCCTCCGGCATCGCGACGCTCCGGTTCCTGCTCCGGGGCCCGGCCCACCCCTCGGTCAACCCGACGATCACCCCGATGCCCGACTGGGCGCGCCGCCGATTTCTGATCGCCAGCGGCTCGCTGCTGGGCGGGGCGGCGGCGGCCGGCCTGGTGGGCCGCTCGCTTCTCGACAGCCGGCACCCGGCCGGCGTCCCCGTCGCGGCGAGCCTGCCGGTCCCGGCCGAGCGCGTCCCGCCGCTCTCAGCCGACGAATCGCTGCCGGTCAACGGCATCACCCCGATCGTCGAGCCCAACGACGCCTTCTACCGGATCGACACCGCGCTCCTCGTCCCGCAGGTCGACGCCACGACCTGGCAGCTGAAGGTGACCGGGATGGTCCACCACCCCCTCACCTTCAGCTACGCGGACCTGCTGGCGATGCCCCTCTTCGAGCAGTACGTCACGATCGCCTGCGTCAGCAACGTGGTCGGCGGCGACCTGGTCGGCAACGCCCTCTGGACCGGGGTCCGTCTCAAGGGCCTCCTGGCGGAGGCCGGCGTCGACCCGGCGGCGAGCCAGATCGTCGGCCGCTCGGTCGACGGCTTCACCGTCGGCTTCCCGACGAGCTGGGCCCTCGACCCGGCCCGTGAGCCGATGGTCGCGCTCGGGATGAACCGCGTCCCCCTGCCGGCGGAGCATGGCTACCCGGCCCGGCTGATCGTGCCCGGCCTCTACGGCTACGTCTCGGCCACCAAGTGGCTGGCCGAGGTCGAGCTGACGACCGAGGCGGCCTTCGACGCCTACTGGGTTCGCCTGGGCTGGGCCAAGGACGGTCCGATCCTGACCCAGTCGCGCATCGACGTGCCCCGGCAAGGGGATGACCTGCCGGCCGGCGCGACCGAGATCTTCGGCGTCGCCTGGGCGCCGGACCGGGGCATCTCGCGGGTCGAGGTGAAGATCGACGACGGCGCGTGGCAGGCGGCGATGCTCAGCCGGGCCATCTCGAAGGCGACCTGGGTCCAGTGGCTGCTGCGCTGGGACGCCACCCCGGGCCAGCACCGGATCGAGGTCCGCGCCACCGACGGGACGGGCCAGGTCCAGACGGCCGTGCGGTCCGACCCGCCACCCGACGGCGCCCGCGGCCACCAGACGATCCACGTCACGGTTCACTGACCCGCCGGCGGGTGCCGGGGGTCGGCCGCGGCGCGGCATGGACGGATGACGATGGCGGGCTCCGCCGGCCTGGCGCGGCACGGGCTTCGTCGGATCGTGGCCTGCCGGCGTGCCGTGCCGACGGCGGCTACGATGGTGCCACCCCATGAGCCCGTCGCCCGATCGGTCCTACCGCGCCCTGCTCGCCGTGCCCTCGCTCGGCCGGATGCTGCTCGGCATGCAGGTCGCCCGCATCGGCCAGGCCATGGTCAGTGTCGCCATGGTCCTCTTCACGCTGGCCGAGTTCCACTCGGCGGCCCTGGCCGGGCTGGTCACCTTCGTCGGCATCTTCCCCGGCCTGATCGCGGCACCGATCGCCGGCGCCCTCCTGGACCGCCATGGGCGCACCCGCCTGGTCGTGCTCGACGAGGTGGTTGCCGCCTGCTCGATGCTCCTGATCGGGGGTCTGGCCGCGGCCGGCCTGCTCACGCCGCCCCTGCTGGTCCTCATCGCGGGCCTGAGCTCCCTGACCGGGCCGCTCAGCAACACCGGCCTGCGCAGCCTCTTCCCGCTCCTTGTCCCGCGCCACCTCTGGGAGCGGGCCAACGCCTTCGACTCCAACGGCTACGTCCTGGCAACGGTGGTGGGCCCGCCCGTGGCGGGCCTCGTTGTCCAGCTCGTGGGCGGCCCGGTGGCCCTGGCCGGGATCGGGGTCGTCTTCGCCATCGCTGCCGTCGTCCTCCTCGGCACCCCCGATCCGCCGACGGCGACCGTCTCCAGCGGCCGCCTCCTCCTCGACGCCTGGCGCGGCCTGCTCTACACGTGGCGCAATCCGACATTGCGAGCGCTCGGGTTCTCGATCTCGGCGGTCAACCTGAGCGGCGGCATGGTCGCCATCGTCGTGCCGCTGATCGTGCTGAACCGGCTCCACCTGGGACCGGCCGCCGTCGGCGGGATGTTCGCGGTCATGGGCGTCTTCGGCGTCCTGGCCGCTTTCCTCTTCGGGCGCCTGGACAGCGACGGGCGTGAGCGGCGGATGCTCACCTGGAGCATGCTCGGCTGCGCCGCCGCGACCCTGCTCCTGCTGCCCGACGCCGGGCCGCTGCCCCTGGTGGCCTCGCTCGGCCTGGTCGGGCTGCTCAACGGACCGATGGACATCGCCCTCTTCACCCTTCGCCAGCGGCGGACGGACCCGGCCTGGATGGGTCGGGCGTTCGCCGTCTCGATGGCCTTCAACTACCTCGGCAACCCGGTGGGCTCTGCCGTCGCCGGCTGGCTGGCCGGTGTCTCGGTGCCGGCCGCGGTCGCCTTCGGGGCCGGGGGCTGCCTGGCCGGGGCCGCCATCGCCCGCTGGGCCATCCCCGACGCCCACGGCCCGGCGCCAGGGGCCGCCCGACAATGGTCCGAACGAACGGCGGCGCGCGGCGCCACGGGGGCCCCGGACCCGCGGTCCTCCCCGGCGGTGGAGGCCGAGATCTCGGATGGCTGAGGCGTGGCGGCAGTCAGGCGTGGCGGCAGTCAGGCGTGGCGGCCGCTTTCGCCGGATACCGGGTCGGCTGATGCAATCCCCGCGAGCCGCGATCCGGCCCCTGGCGCGCCGCGGTCACCCTTGCCGTTCGGGAGACCTGCCCTCGGCCCGCACGGCCCCCTGCTCAGGCCGGCGGTGCCCCCACTCCGCGGGTCCCGAGCCGCGCGGTGCGCCGACCTCGTGGTGGACCAGGCAACGAGCCTCGTAGGTTTCCACCGCGGCCCGGTCCAGCCCGCCGACGACGATGAGGGGATCGTCGATGGCCGCCGGCCGCCCGTTCACCAGGCGCTGGGTCCGGGTGGCGGTCGCCCCGCAGACGACGCAGATCGCGGTCAGCATCGTGATCTCGTCGGCCATGGCCAGGAGTGTGGGCATGGAGTTGAAGGGCCGGCCGGCGAAGTCGAGGTTCAGGCCGGTCACGATCACGTGGCGCCCGGTGTTGCGAAGGGTCTCCACCGCCGGGATGATGGACGACTCGAAGAACTCGGCCTCCTCGATCCCGACCATGTCCGCATCGCGCTCCCGCGCCAGGGTCACCACGAGGTCGGGCTCGGAGCGGGGCACCAGGACGGAGGGGAATCGGGCCTTGCTCCGGCTCTCGGCATAGTCCGGCGGCGTGCGGGTGTCGATGTCGGGCCGGGCGAGGACGACCCGGCGGCGAGCGATCTCCGCCCGGCGGAGGAGGCGCAGCAGCTCGTCGGTCTTGCCCGACGACATGCAGCCTGCGATGACGTGCAGCCAGGGATCGGTGCGGTAGAACACGGCGGGCCCATGGTAGCGGCCGACGCGGCCGGTCGGATCCCGATCGGAGCAGGTCCGCCCGGCCGGCCGGCTCGGGCGGAAGGGAGCCGGGCCGGCGCGGGCGGGCGGGAACCGGGCCTGAAAGAGGCCCGCAGCCGGACGGCGGTTCGCAGGCCCGGTGCTGGTGCCGGGGGCCCGTGCCGTCGCCGGCCCGGTCGGGGTGCGGCCGCCCTCAGCGGCGCAGGAGGAACGGGGTCAGGCGCACGGTCAGGTCCTGCTTCGGCAACGCGCCGACGATCCGGTCGACGACCCGGCCGCCCTGCAGGACGAGGAGGGTCGGGATGCTCGTCGCCTGGAAGGCGGCGGCCAGCCCGGGGTTCTCGTCGACGTTGACCTTCACGACCTTCAGCCGACCCGCGTATTCGTGGGCCAGCTGCTCCACGATCGGCGAGACGAAGCGGCAGGGACCGCACCAGGGCGCCCAGAGGTCCACCAGCACGGCCACGCCCGCGGCGGCCTCCGCCTCGAAGGTGGCGTCGCCGGCGTCCACCACCCAGGGCAGGATGGCCCCGCAGGCGCCGCAGTGCGGAACGCCCCGCGGGTTGGGACGGATCCGGTTGGCCTTGCCGCAGGCGGGACAGGTCAGGGTCGAGATGGGGCCATCGCCGGCCGGGGAAGCGGCCGAGTGATCGGGAGTCGGATCGGATGTCACGGGCACCTCCGCGTGGCGGCCATGCCCCGGCACGCTGCCCGGGGCACAGCTGACCGGCGAATCATGCCCGACCGGCGGCGATCCGACCGGGGAGTTGCATCGGGGCCGGTGGCGATCCGGCCCGGCGAGGGCGGCGATCCGGCCGGGGACCCCTCGACCCGGGACGTCGCAGGGGCGATGGCGGCAAACGGTTGCCACGCGGTAGGCTGGAGCCCAGGCCACCGCCCGGCGCGGGCCGGCCGTCGTCCGAAGTCTCTGGAGAGGACCGGAGGGCCACGATGCGCCACCGCCCGCCCCGCTCGCTGCTCCGCAGGCTCGGACCGCGTGCCTCTCGCCTGCCGCGCGGCCTGCTGGCTCGCCTGGCCCTGTCGGGTGGCGTTGCGCTGGCCGGGCTGGGGCTCCTGCTCGCTGCCCCGCACCCGCTCCCGGTCGTGCCGTACGATCCGGCCGGCGCCTTCACGGTCGACACCGACCTCCGCTCGGAGAGCGGCATGGGTGCGGCATTGATCGACCGCTACCTGGCCGCGCGCACGTCCCTGCCGCCGCTCGGGGCAGCGTTCGTCGCCGCCGAGCGTGCCTACGGTGTCAACGCCCGCTACCTCGTGGCGCACGCCCTGCTCGAGTCCGGCCGGGGCACGAGTCGCATCGCCCGGACGTTCCACAACCTCTTCGGCTGGAATGCCGTGGACGCCGACCCGGTCGGCCAGGCGAGCCGGTTCGCCGACGATGCGGCGGGGATCGACTTCGTGGCTTGCCAGGTCAGCCAGCTCTACCTGACCCCGGGCGGTCGCTGGTGGGGCGGAGCGCCCACGCTGCGGGCGATGAACCGTCGCTACGCCAGCGATCCGGCCTGGGCGGCGAAGGTCGCGGCGCTTGCCAACGAGCTGCCGCGCGGCACGGCCGCGCCCTGAGGGCCGATCCGCGGTCAGCGAAGCCGGCGGCCCCGGCCGGGGCCCGCGCCGGGCCCCTTTTCGGCTCGCGAGACCGAGTATCGTCTGGGCCGACCATGGCCATCGACGCGAACCTCATCACCGGGACGCTCGAAGCGGCCGGCTACCGCCTGACCGGGCCGCGCCGCACCCTCGCCGAGCTGATCTCGCGGGAGCCGGGGTACTTCACGGCGGCCGACCTCGTGGCGGCGACCGGCTCTGCCGACCCGGCGATCGGCCGGGCGACGGTCTTCCGGGTCCTCGAGCTGCTGAGCCAGCTCGGGTTGATCGAACGGCTCGATCTGCCGAGCGGCGAGCGAGCCTACCTCTCCTGCGAGCCGAGCCACCACCATCACGTGATCTGCTCGCGCTGCGGCCGCGCGGCCGACGTCGCGGACTGCGGCCTGGCGCAGGTGGCCGACGAGATGGGCCGGCGCACGGGCTACCGGGTGGCGGCCCACCGGCTCGCGCTTTTCGGCCTCTGTCCTGCCTGCCAGGGCCAAGGCGGGCAACCGTGAGCGCGCCGCGACCCGAGAACGGCCGGTCACGACTCGCCGAGGGCTCGCGCCGAAGCCCCCTCCGGCCCCCGGCGACGCTCGGACTCGGGCTCGTCCTGGCCCTGGCGGTCGGCGCCTGCTCGGCGGGCGACGGCGCGGGGAACCGGTCGAGCGCGCCGTCGGGCGGCGGTGCGCTACGGGTCGTGGCCACCACCAGCGTGCTGGCGGACATGACGCGCCACGTCGGCGGCGCGCGGGTGACCGTCAGCTCGATCATCCCGCCCGGCGTGGGCCCGGAGGACTACGAGCCGCGTCCGGAGGATGCCCGCGCCCTGGCGACCGCCGACCTGATCGTCTCGAACGGCATGGGCCTCGACGATTTCCTGGCCCGCCTGATCGAGGCCGGAACCGACCGGGCGGCCCACCAGGTCGTGCTCGGCGAAGGGATCCCCGCCATCTCGACCGACGGCCGGCCGAACCCCCACTTCTGGCTGGATCCTACCCTGGTAGCACGCTACTACGTTACCAAGCTGGAAACCGGATTGGCGGAGGCGGATCCGGCCGGGGCAGCGACGTACCGCTCGAACGGAGCGGCGTTTGCGGCCGAGCTCGGCCCGCTCGACGCGGAGCTGCAGGCGGAGGTGGCGCGCATCCCGGCCGGCCAGCGGAAGCTCGTGACCGACCATGACGCTTTCCCCTACTTCGCTCGCCATTTCGGCTTCGAGCTGGTCGGCGTGGTCCTGCCCAACGTCGGACAGGAGCCGACGGCGGCCGACATGGCGGCCCTGGTCACCGAGGTCCGGGCGGCGGGTGTCCGGGCCATCTTCAGCGAGGCCCAGTTCAGCCCGCGGCTGGTCCAGGCCCTCGCGGCCGAGGCAGGCGTCAGCCTCGTCTCCACGCTCTACAGCGACGCGCTCGGGTCCGCGCCAGCCGACAGCTACGAGGGCCTGCTGCGCTGGGATGTCGGCCAGATCGTGGCCGGCCTGACCGGAGGAGCCGGCGGATGAGCGCCGAGGCCCTCGAGCTGCCGCCCTCCTCGCTGCCTGGGCCCGGCTTCGGCGGCCCCCACGGAACCGGCGTGGTCGCCCTGCGCCTCGCCGTCGTGACGGCGGGTTACGGAAGCCGCGTCGCGCTGGAAGAGATCTCGTTCGAGGTGGACCGTGGCTCGCTGCTTGCGGTGATCGGCCCGAACGGGGCCGGCAAGAGCACGCTGCTGCGGGTCCTCGCGGGGCTCCTGCGGCCCATCGCCGGCCAGGTGCAGGTCTTCGGAGCGCCGGCCGGCGCGAACGCCCGGCGGATCGCCTACATGCCCCAGTCGGAGCTGGTGGACTGGGAGTTCCCGGTCAGCGCCGGCGACGTGGTGATGATGGGCCGCTACCCGCGCCTCGGGATCGGTCGCGGCCCGGGCCGCGAGGACCACGAGCGAGTCCGGCAGGCGCTCGCGACGGTGGGCATGGCCCACGCCTGCGACCGACAGATCGGCACCCTGTCGGGGGGCCAGCGCCGGCGCATCTTCCTCGCCCGTGCGCTGGCGGCCGATCCGGACCTCTACCTGCTCGACGAGCCCGTCACCGGCGTGGACGCGACGACACAGGAGGACCTGATGGACGTCCTGGAGGCGGAGGCACGGGCCGGCAAGACGGTCGTCGCCACGACGCACGACCTCCTCTGCGCCGCCGAGCGCTTCCAGGAGGCCCTGCTGCTCAACCGCCGGATCGTGGCCCATGGGCCGGCCAACCTGGTGCGCGACCAGGAGCTGCTGGCCCGAACCTACGGTGGCCACGTCCTGGTCCTGCCTGGCAGGGCAGGCGAGTTGCTGGCCATCGACGACGCCCACCATGACCAGCCGCCCCCCGGCGAGCGGCACGTTCGCCCGGCGGCGGAGCCCTGATGGATCTCGCGGGGCTCCTTTTCGACCCGTTCTCCTTCGCCTTCATGCGCCTGGGCCTCGCCGCCGCCCTGATGGTCGGCGTCGTCTGCGCGGTGATGGGCTCGTTCGTGGTGCTCAAGGGCCTCGCCTTCATCGGCGACGCCGTCAGCCACGCCGCACTGCCCGGGCTCGTGGTGGCCTACCTCGTCGGTGCCCCGCTCTACCTGGGAGCCGGCGTGGCGGCCGTCGCGACCGCCCTCGCCATCGGCGCGGTCAGCCGGCGCGGCGGCCTGCGCTTCGACACGGCCGTCGGCGTGCTCTTCGCCGGCACGTTCGCGCTGGGCATCGTGCTCTTCAGCACCATCCGCGGCTACACCACGGACCTGCTGAGCTACCTGCTCGGCTACGTGCTGGGGATCGGCCCGGGCGATCTGGTCCAGGTCGCGATCCTGGGCGGCCTGGTCCTGGGAACCGTGCTCGTGCTGCGCAAGGAGCTGCTCTTCGCCACCTTCGACCCGGCGGGGGCGGCCGCGTCGGGGCTGCCGGTCGCCTTCCTGGAGTACCTGCTGCTCGGGCTGCTGGGCGTGACGATCGTGATCAGCATCCAGGCGGTCGGGATCATCCTGGTCGTGGCGATGCTCGTGACGCCCCCGGCGACGGCCCAGCTGCTGGTCGTCCGCTTCAACCGGATGATCACCCTGGCCGCGGCCATCGCGGCGATCTCGGCCGTCGTCGGGCTCTACCTGAGCTTCTATCTCAACGTGGCCTCCGGGGCGGCGATCGTGCTCGTCGAGACGCTGGCGTTCCTCGTCGCACTGCTCCTCGGACCCCGGACGGGCTTCCGCCGCCGGCGCGCCGCCGCCGACCCGTCCGTGATCACGCGGCCCTCGTCCGTTCCCTGACCCAGGGCGCCAGGCGCTACCGGGCGGCCATCGCCATCGTCTCGGGCGCCAGCCGGCGCTGGAGGACGTCGGCGATCCCCTCCACGAAGATCGGGTCGTCGTTCATCGACCGCGCTCGCTGCAGCCGGATCCCCAGCTCGTCCGCCGTCGCCCGCGCCTCGATGTCGATGTCGTAGAGGACCTCCAGGTGGTCGGCCACGAAACCGACCGGGCAGACGACCACCGCCCGGATACCCTGGCCGGCCAGCGCGCGCAGGTGCTCGGTCAGGTCGGGCCCGAGCCACGGGTCGGCCGTCCGGCCGGCGCTCTGGAAGGCGAAGCTCCAGGCGGCCGGGCCGAGTGAGCCGGCCACCAGGCGGGCCGTCTCGAGCAGCAGTTCCGGGTAGGGGTCGCCCCGCTCCAGGATGCGCCGCGGCAGGCTGTGAGCGGTGAAGACGACGTGGGGGTCGGCGGCCGGGGCCGCGGCGCGGAGCGCGGCCAGGGCCTCGCCGGTCGCCCGGGCGAGGGCCTCAACGAAGCGCGGCTCGGCGTGCCAGTCGCGGACCATCTCGAAGGTGGGCCGACGGCCGCCGGCGGCGGCCTGCCGGCCATCCGCCAGCGCGTGGCAGTAGGCGCAGGCGCTCATCGTCGAGAAGTGCGGCGCCAGGGCCATCCCGACCAGGTGGCTCACGCCGTCGCGGGCCAGCTGGCCGACGACGTCACCGATGAAGGGCTCGACATGCTTCATCGCCGCATGGACGGGCACGTCCAGGCCGCGCCGCCGGAGCGCCGCCTCCACGGCCGCCCGCTGGCGTTCCGTGTGGCCGGAGAGTGGCGAGGTCCCGCCGATCGCCCGGTAGCGCCCCGTCAGCTCCGCCAGCAGCTCCGGCGACGGCACGCGGCCACCCCGGATGTGGGTGTAGTAGGCCGGGACCTGGTCGAGCGACTCGATCGAGCCGTAGGCCATCAGCAGGACGGCCTGGCGGGAGCGGTCGATGGGCGGGCCGTCGCCGGTCCCCGGGTAGCGCGGGGCGTCGGCCGGGCAGTCGTGGGGGTAGATATCGGTCACGCGGTGGTCCTTTCGGCGCCGGGTTCGGGCAGGACGGGAGTCGCGGCGCCGGCGGTCTCGTCGTGGACGAGGTCCACCAGGCGGCGGAGGAGATCAGGGTTGGCCTGCGGCGGGACACCGTGGCCGAGGTTGAAGATGTGGCCGGGGCGTCCGCCCGCGGCGGCCAGGACGGCCCGGGCGCGCTCCTCGACGGCGGGCCAGGGCCCGAGCACGGCGGCCGGGTCCAGGTTGCCCTGCAGGGCCCGCCCGGGCAGGCGGCTCCGGGCATCGGCCAGGTCGACCCGCCAGTCGAGGCCGACGACGTCGCCCCCGGCGGCGGCCATCCGCTCGAGCAGGCCGGCGGTGCCGGTCCCGAAGTGCGTCACCGGCACGCCGAGCTCGCCCAGCTCGGCGAAGAGGCCGGCCATGACCGGCCGGACGAAGCGGTCGTAGTCGAACGGCGAGAGGGCGCCGGCCCAGGAGTCGAAGAGCTGGACCGCGGCGGCGCCGGCCGCGACCTGGGCCCGCAGGTAGGCGACCGTGGCCTCCCCGAGCCGCTCGAGGAGCGCCCGGCCGGCCGCCGGCTCGGCGCGGAGGAGCTGCTTGAGCCGGCCCGCGTCCCCCGCCGAACGGCCCTCGACGAGGTAGCTGGCCAGGGTGAACGGCGCCCCGGCGAAGCCGATCAGCGGCACGGGGCTGGCGGACCGGACCAGGCCGATCGCCGCCAGGAGCGGCCCCACCGCGGCGGACGGCTCGAACGGCCGCAGGGCCGCGACGTCGGCCGCGGTACGGATGGGCCGATCGATTACCGGGCCGATGCCCTCGACGATCCGGACCCCCACGCCCAGCCCGCTCAGGGGCGTCGTGATGTCGGCGAACAGGATCGCCGCGTCGACGCCCAGGCGGCCCACCGGCTGCAGGGTCACCTCCGCGCAGAGCGCCGGGTCGGCGACGATCTCCTCCAGGCTGGCGCGGGCCCGGATCGCCCGGTATTCCGGCAGCGAGCGGCCGGCCTGGCGCATGAACCAGACCGGGGTGGCATCGACGGGCAGGCGCCGGCAGGCCCGCAGGTAGCGGGACGCGGGGTCCGGAACGGGAGTCACCGGCGCGGGCGCGGCTGGCGCGGGCGCGGTCGCATTCACCCGGCCGGGGCCGCGAAGGCCGCGCGGGCCGCCTCGACGGTCCGGGCGATCTCCGTGTCGGTGTGGGCCGTGGAGAGGAACCAGGCCTCGAACTGCGACGGCGGCAGCAGGATGCCGGCGGCGCGCATGGCCCGGTGGAAGCGGCCGAACGCCTCCACGTCCGCCTCCCGTGCCTCGGCCGCGGAACGCGGCGGCGCCGGGCGGAAGAAGAGGGTGAGCAGCGAGCCCACGCGGGTCACGCTGGCCGGGACGCCGGCCGCGGCGGCAGCCGCCGTGAGGCCCTCCTCGAGGGCGCAGCCGCTCCGCTCCAGCTCCGCGTAGACGGGCGGCTGCAGCTCCCGGAGGGTGGCCAGGCCGGCAGCCATGGCCAGCGGGTGGCCGGACAGGGTGCCCGCCTGGTAGACGGGGCCGTCGGGCGCCACCAGCCTCATCAGGTCCGCCCGACCGCCGTAGGCGCCGACCGGCAGGCCGCCGCCGAGGATCTTGCCGAGGACCACCAGGTCCGGCCGGATCCCGTAGCGTTCCTGCGCGCCGCCGCCGGCGACCCGGAAGCCGGTGATCACCTCGTCGAGGACGAGCAGCGCCCCTTCCCGCGCGGTGAGGGCGCGGAGCTCGTCGAGGAATCCCGCGGCGGGCGGCACGACCCCCACGTTCGCCGCGACGGGCTCGACGATGACCGCCGCGATCCGCCCGGGATGGGCCTCGAAGCGGGCGCGGACGGCCGCCGCGTCGTTGGAAGGCGCCACCAGCGTCTGGGCCGCCACCTCCGGCGTCACCCCGGCGCTCCCCGGCAGGCCGAGCGTGGCCACGCCCGAGCCCGCCTCGGCCAGCAGGGCGTCCGAGTGGCCGTGGTAGCCGCCCTCGAGCTTGAGGACGAGGTCGCGGCCGGTCGCCGCGCGGGCGACCCGCAGGGCGCTCATGGCGGCCTCCGTCCCGGACGAGACGAAACGGAGCCGCTCGACGGCCGGCATCCGCCGGCGGACCAGCTCGGCCAGCTCCACTTCGCCGGGGCTCGTCGCCCCGAACGGGCCGCCCCGCTTCACCGCCGCCTCCAGGGCGGCCACGACCGCGGGGTGGGCGTGGCCGAGGATCAGCGGGCCGAAGGCACCGACGTAGTCGAGGTAGGGCCGGCCGTCGGCATCCCAGACGGTGGCCCCCTCCCCGCGCTCGATGATCGGGGGCTCCCCGCCGACCGCGCGGTAGGCGCGCACCGGGCTGTTCACGCCCCCGGGGAAGAGGCCGGCGGCCCGCTCCCGCAGGTCGGCGGACCGGGGCTCGGTGGGTGACGCGGCCGTCGAGCTCATCGACCGGCCGTCCCGGCCACGGCAAGCGGGCCGGGTTCCGGGCGCGGCTCCTCGGTCGCCCCGAACAGGCGCAGGATCTCGTCGATCGGGCGGTGGATGCCGGTCAGGATGGGGCTGTCCTTGACGGTGGAGCGGCGGCCCTCGGTGGAGCGAAGGGCCCGCACCAGCTCCTCGAAGGCCGGCATCTCGTCGGTCTCGTAGGCGACCACGAAGTCCTGGTCGTCGAGACCGAAGCTGTGGGCGAGCAGCTGGCGGACCTGGGGGAACTGGTGGCCGACCCGCATATGCTCGTTCATGATCCCCTGGCGCGTCTCGCGGCCGGTCAGGTACCACTCCGTTGCCTTGGTGAAAGGGTAGACGATCAGGTAGCGCGAGCGCTCGCCCTCGAAGAGCGACTGCTCCTGGTCGGAGGGCTTGGCCACGTACTGGCTGGGGTTGACGATGCCGAGGAAGCTCTCGCGGACGGCCAGCCAGGGCCCCAGGCCGGTCCGCAGCGCGCGGGCGGCCGCCTCCTCGAGCGCGTCGAGCGACGGAGCGAGTCGCCAGAGGAGCAGGTCCGTGCCCGCCTCCAGACCCACGGACGAATAGGTGAAGGTCACCACCCCGTCGACCGGGTCGGCGGCGATGGCGTCCGAGAAGGCCAGGCCCGAGGCGCGCCGGTCGGGCGGCGGCAGGCGCCGCCAGGCGGGGTCGAGGCCCAGGGCGAGGGCGTGGATGTAGGGTCCGCTCATGGCGATCTCCGTGGGCGCCGCACGGGCGGCGGGGGCGGTCAGTCCTCGGCCAGCCAGCGAGCGGCGTCGGCCGAGAGGTAGGTCACGATCAGGTCGGCGCCGGCCCGCCGGATGGCGGTCAGCGTCTCGAGGACGGAGCGGCGCCGGTCGAGCCAGCCCCGCTCGGCGGCCGCCTCGAGCATCGCGAGCTCGCCGGAGACCTGGTAGGCGGCCAGCGGCAGGTCGAAGCGGTCGCGCGCCCGGGCCAGCACGTCGAGGCTGGTCAGGGCCGGCTTGACCATAAGGATGTCGGCCCCCTCGGCGGCGTCGAGGGCCATTTCGCGGAGCGCCTCGCGGCCGTTGGCCGGGTCCATCTGGTAGCCGCGCCGGTCGCCGAAGGCCGGCGTCGAGTCGGCGGCGTCCCGGAAGGGCCCGTAGAGAGCCGAGGCATGCTTGGCGGCGTAGGCGAGGATCGCCGTCTCGGTCAGCCCGGCCGCGTCGAGGCCGGCTCGGATCGCGGCCACCTGGCCGTCCATCATGGCCGAGGGGGCGACGATCTCCGCGCCGGCCTCGGCGTAGGCGACGGCGGCCGCCGCGAGCGCGCCCAGCGTCGGGTCGTTCAGGATCCGCTCCCCGTCGAGCACCCCGCAGTGGCCGTGGGTCGTGTACTCGCAGAGGCAGACGTCCGCGGCCAGGGCGAGCGGCAGGCCGGCGTCGCGCAGGCGGCGCAGGGTCTCCGGGACCGGCCCGCCGGGATCGGCGGCGGCCAGGCCGGCAGGATCCTTCGCGTCTGGGATGCCGAACAGCAGCAGGCCGCCGACGCCCAGGCCGGCCAGCTCGCGGGCAGCCTCGACCGCCAGGTCGGCCGAGAGGCGGGCCTGGCCGGGCATGGCGGCGATCGGCTCGCGCCGGCTCCGGCCGGACACCACGAAGAGGGGCTGGACGAAGGCGGCAGGGTCCAGGCGGGCCTCGCGGACGAGGCCGCGCAGCGCCTCGGTCCGGCGCATCCGACGTGTCCGGTGGGCGGCCGGGACGGTCACGCCGGGCGCGGCCCGGGGGGCCTCCATCGTCGTGGAGGGGCGGACGTCGTCGAGGAGGGTCATCGGTGCGACTCCATGGCTGCGGTCAGGGTCGGGAGGCTCCCGACGGCGGCGGCGAGTGCCTCGGCCGTCGGTGCGGCCGCCTCGGCGGCAACGGCCAGGCCCAGGCCGCGGACGACGACGGACGTCGCGGGGCCGATCGAGACGAGCGGGAGGGCGGCGAGCCGGCCAGCGGCACGGGGATCCCCGGCGGTCAGCCGGACGAGGCCGCGGGCGGCGGAGCCGGAGGCGACGGTCACGGCCGCGAGGGTGGGGTCCGCCAGGGCGTCCAGGAGCGCGGCCCGGGAGGCGGGCGGGCCCTCGACGGTGCGGTAGGCGACGAGTTCCTCCACCACCGCCCCAACGGCGCGGAGGCGCTGGGGCAGCTCCGGGTCCGCCGCGTCGGCGCGGGGGAGCAGGATCCGGCGCCCGGCCAGCGAGCCGACGGCGAGGAGGGCCTCGGCGATCGCCGCCCCGCGCGACCGGCCGGGCAGCAGCACCTCGGAGAGGCCGGATGCGCGGAGCGCCGCCGCCGTCGCCGGGCCGACGGCCGCCCAGCGCGGCGGATCCGCGGGCAGCATCGTGCCGACCAGGGCGGCCGCGCCGGCCAGCGCGTCCACCGCCGTCGCCGAGGTGACCGCGACCCAGTCGAACGTCGCGAGCCGCTCCACGGCCCGGGCCAGGATCCCGGGCGCCACCGGCTCGGTGGCGACCGTCGGGACGGCCACGGGCCGCCAGCCGGCGATCGCGAGGAGCTCCGCGAGCCGGTCGGCGTCGCCGGCGGGACGCGTCACGAGCACGGCCGGGCCGCCGCTCACCGGCCGGCTCCCACGGGACCCGCCGCCAGCAGCTCGGCCGCGATCTCCGTCGCCAGCCGCCCGGCCTCCTCCGGCCGGCCGGTCCGCCGGGCCGATCGGAGGCGCGACCCGTCCGGATCGACGGCCGCCGCCACCAGCCGCAGGCGCGGCCCGTCCGCCGTCTCTTCGATGATCCCGAGCGCCCCGAGCGGCGCGCGGCAGCCGCCGCCGGTGGCGGCCAGGACTGCGCGCTCGGCCAGCACGGCCACCCGCGTCGCCGGATCATCGAGGCGCCCAACCGCGCGGCGGGTGGCCGCGTCGTCGGCCCGGACCTGGACGGCCAGGGCACCCTGGCCGGGCGCCGGGGCCAGGACGTCCGGCGCGAGCGCGGCGCCGATCCGGTCAGCGCGACCCAGCCGGAGCAGGCCGGCGGCGGCCAGGACGAGCGCATCGACCTCGCCGCGATCGAGACGGGCCAGCCGGGTGTCGACGTTGCCGTGGAGCGGCACCACGCGCAGGTCCGGGCGGGAGGCCCGCAGGAAGCCGACCCGGCGGGGGCTGTCCGTGCCGACCGTCGCGCCCCACGGCAGGTCGGCCAGGGCGGCGGCCGGCTCGGCCGTCCGGGTCACCAGGACGTCACGCGGGTCGACGCGTGGCGGGAAGGCCGCCACGACGAGCGCCGTCTCGGGCTCGATCGGCACGTCCTTCGCCGAGTGGACCGCCACGTCCACCTCGCCGGCCAGCAGCGCCCGCTCCAGGGCACCGACGAACGCGCCCTCTCCCCAGGCGCTGTCGGGCGGCCGGAGATCGCCCTCCGTCACGACGGTGACGAGCTCGACGCGGGCGCCCCGGTCGGCCAGCGCGCCCGCCACCAGGGCCGACTGGGCGCGGGCCAGGGCCGAGCCGCGGGTTCCCAGCCGCAGGCTGCGGGTGGTGTCGGACTCATCGAGCCCGGCACCCACGGAGCCCGCGCTCACAGGTCGAAGAGCCGGCGCGCGGCCGTCGCCGCCGAGCCGTCGGCGTCGTCGCGGAGGTGGGCCGTGGGCGGGTGGAGGATCGCCGCCACCAGGCGCTCGCTGAAGGCCCGGACAAGGTCCCGCTCCCTTGGCCCGAGGTCGACTCGGCGGAGCAGCCGCTCCACCTCCGCCCGCCGCCGCTCGTCGGCCCGAGCGCGAAGATCCCGGAGCGTCGCCACCGAGGCCCGTCCCGCGGACCAGCGCAGATACCGAGCGATCGCCTCCTCCACGAGCGCCTCCGCGGCGGTCACATAGACGGCCAGGTCCGCCGGGGCCGCCCGAGCCGCCACCCAGGCGTGGAGGCCGTCGATGTCGATCGCCCGCCCGGCTCTCCCCGGCGCGACGGCCGGCGGAGCGGAGAGGTCCACCAGCGGCGGCAGGCCGGCCCCGGCCCACGCGGGCCCCGCCAGCTCGGCCCACGGGCCGGCGAGGGCGACCGCGATCCCGTCGACCCGGCGGGCCCGGCTCGCCGCGGCCGGCAGGTCGATCGCTTCGCCGCCGGTCTCGGCCGCCAGCGCCACCGCCCGCGCCAGGCCGCGGCTGGCGACCACGACGCGCGCGCCGCGGCTCCGTGCCTGGCGGGCGAGCAGGCTGCCCATCGTGCCGGCCCCGACCACCAGCAGTTCCCCGCCGGCGAGGTCGACTCCCAGGGCGGCCAGCCAGTCGAGTGCGCCGCCCGCCAGCCCGGCCTCGCCCCGCGGTTCCGCGGCAATGTCGCGCTCCGCCCGACCCGCGGTCGGCCGGCCGGCCCGGGCCCGCCGGCCGACGCCGATCGCCACTTCCATGAGACGCGCCAGGTGCGGGTCGAGCCGCCGCACCCGCGCCTCGTCGCGCAGCACGCGGACCTGGTGGAGCACCTGGTCCTCGCCCACCACCGCGCTCTCCAGGCCGGCCGCGAGCCGGATCGCGTGGCGGACAGCTCCGGCTCCCACCCGCAGGCGCAGCCGGCCGGCCGTCGCGCCGTCCCCGGCCAGGGCGAGGAGGGTCTCCGGCGACGGCTGGGGACCTGTCCCATAGAGCTCGGCGCGGTGGCACGTGACCAGGAGCAGCCGGTCGGGACGGTCGGCCAGGGCGCGCTCGGCCAGGGCCCGCTCGGCCAGGGCGCGCTCGGCCAGGGTCCGGTCGGCGAAGCGGGCCCGCTCCTCCGCCGAACAGGCTCCCGCGAGGGCCGAGACGACCCAGACCGGCGGTGCAGCGACCGGCGGCAGCGCGGGTCGGCGCTCGACACGGTCGCCGAGCGCGGCGGCCCGAGAGGCGGGCGGCGACGCCGGCATTCCGACCGTCACCTCACGACCTCGGGCGCGGGGCCTGGCGGGAGGCGCCGCCGCCGCGGCCCGGCGGTCAGCGCGTGGCCGGTCATCGTCGCGACGAGAAGCTGGTCCATCGCCGCCTCGGCCCCGACCAGCAGCTCGGTCGCCTCGCGCGTGTCGAGCCCGCGCCGCCGGGCGACGCCGGCCAGCTCGGTGATGAAGGGGCTGCGGAACTGCAGGAAGGTCTGGATGGCCTCGCTCATCGAGGCGCCGAGGCGGGCCACCTCCCGGCCGTGCTCGGCGGCCGCCTGGCAGGCCTCCTGGAGCTTGAGGCGGCGTGTCGGGCCATCGACGGCGTCGAGGTGCTCCAGGAGGGCGGCCACGATGGATCGGCCGCGCCGCCGGAAGACCTCGCGGTCGGCCTCGGCGAGCCGATCCAGCCAGCCGCCGGGCGGAGGCACGGGACGCCGGACCCTGGGCGGACGGTAGGCGCGCACGATCCGGTCCGGCGAGGCGCCCAGCCGGGCCAGGCTGGGACGGTGTGCCCGAGCCGTCGGTAGCAGGGCCCGGATGGCCCCCCGCGAGAACCTCCGGTGCCCGCCGGGGGTCGTGAAGACGGCCAGCCGGCCCTCGTCCGCCCAGCGGCGGAGCGTGCCGTGGGAGATGCCCAGCAGGCGGCTCGCCTCACCCAGCCCGATCCAGTCCGGTTCGTCAGGCCGGCCCGCCGGCGGAACGTGCCCCGCATGCGGCACAGGCGACTGGCGGGAAAGGCGGGCCACGCGACGCAGAACCTCCTCGAATCTGCCGAAAGCTCGCCGAGGGTACCACCGGGGGCCGGCCGGCGCAGGGACGGCTCCACCACCGCCGCCGCGGCTCGCCGGGCGGGACGTCGCGGCCGCGCGTCAGCCAAAGGCGGAACCGGCCGCTGGCGGTCGTCGCAGGAGCGGGCAGGGGGACCGGGCGTCAGGACCCGTGGCAGCGGAACGCGCGGGACACCCGGCCCCGCCCCAGCCGGCGCCTCAGCGGGCGCCGCTCGCGTGGCCCAGGGGCTGCGGCCCGGCCGTCTGGCCCGGGCTCCCCTCGAGCTCCGTCCCGGCGATCTCCGCGATCTCCTGCGTCACGAAGCCGCTCGCGACGGCCCAGTAGAAGCAGCCGATCCCCACCAGCAGCTCCAGCAGGTCGCTGACCGGGAAGGCGAGCGACGGGTGGCTCAGCGGGCCGTACTCGCCGTAGTAGGAGATGAGCAGCGTCGCCAGCAGCAGCGCGAGCAGCCAGGCGGAGCGCTCGACGTGCTTGCGGCCGGTCTCGTTGCTGAACCACCAGACCAGGGCGGAGAAGACCACCAGGGTAGCGGCCAGCAGCACGAAGTAGGCCGGGAAACTGACCGACCCTGGGGCGGCGCTGGAGCTGGTGGTCAGGACCCACCCGCCGAGCTTGTTGACGATGATCCAGGCGATCAGGAAGACGAGACCGAGGACCATCCCCACGTCGCGTCGCAGCCAGCCCTCGTTGGGAGCGTAGAACCAGGCGAAGATCGCCAGCCCGACGAAGACGGCGGCATAGACATTCGCCAGGATCTGGAAACCCGACCAGTAGACGATCATCAGGGCCGCCAGGAAGCTGAGCGGGGCGATGATCTCGGCGCCCGGCAGCCGGAAGGGCCGCGCCAGATCAGGTGCCGTGCGCCGCAGGACCGGCAGGCCGATCCCGCCCATGATGTAGGTCAGGACGGTCGCCGAGGTGATGAAGCCCACCAGGCTGTACCAGCTCGGCAGGGGGGCGAAGAAGAGGCAGCCGACGACCAGCGCCGCGACCAGGGAGATGAACGGGATCTGGAAACGGTTCATCGCCTGGAAGAACCGCGGGAAGTAGCGGTTGACGCTCAGGCCGTAGAAGGTGCGCGACCCGGCCCCCAGGTAGATCCAGCCAGTGCCCGAGGGGGAGATCGCCGCGTCGATCAGGAGCACGCTGGCGAAGGCGCCGAGCAGGCCGATCCCCGTGGCATTGAGGGCCGAGTAGAGCGGCCCGCTCGCCCAGGCTCCACCCTTGAGCGCGGCCCAGTCGCCCACCTTCACACCGGCCTTGCCGAAGTCGAGCGCGCCGGTGAAGGCGAGCTGCAGCAGGACATAGACGGCCATGCCGATGAGGACCGACAGGATGGTCGCCAGGGGCACGTCCCGCTGGGGGTTCTTCGCCTCGCCGCCGAAGTCCAGCGCCTGGCGGAAGCCGAGGTAGGCGAAGACGATGCCGGACGTCGCCAGGGCCTGGAAGATGGGCGCCGGGCCGAGCGGCGCGAAACCGCCGTAGGCACTGAAGTTCTGGCCCTTGAAGGCCAGGAACAGGAGCAGGAAGGTCAGGGTGGGGACGATCAGCTTCCACCAGGTGATCCAGCGGTTGACCTCCGAGAGGAAGCGGATCCCGGCGTAGTTGACGACGAAGAAGAGGACCATCAGCAGGACCGCGAAGACGATCCCGTTCGGCCACGAGAGGACCTTCACGCCGCCGACGGTGGCCGTGAAGTCCGCCCCCTGGAACTTGGTGGAGAGGTAGGTCACGACCGCCTCGGCCTCGATCGCGGCGACCGACACGGCGGCCAGCAGGTAGGCCCAGCCGAGGATGAAGCCCGTGTAGGCCCCGTGGGTCAGGGCCGGGTAGCGAACGATCGCCCCGCTGCGCGGCAGCATGCCGGCGATCTCCGCGTAGGTCAGCGCGATCAGGAGGACGAAGATTCCGCCCAGGATCCAGGAGACGATGGCGGCCGGCCCGGCCGTGGCGTCGGCGGCAAGGACACCGAACAGCCAGCCGGAGCCGATGATCGCGCCCAGCGACAGGAAGAGGAGCTGCTGCAGCGGCATCGTCCGCCGCAGGGAGCGGTCGGCGGCCTCGAAGTCCGCCAACGCGAGTTCGGGAACGTCAGACGTGGAGCCGGCCATCACGCGATCTCCTTCGCACCCTTGGACGCAGCGTCACGCGCCGCGCGGCGTCGCATTCCGGTCTGCCACGATCCCACGTACAGCTGCGCCCGCGGCCGGGCGGCCGGGCTTGAAGGTTCGTTGCGATCGCGCGGGCGGCAGAGCGGCGCTCCGGCCGAAGCCGGGGCGCGCCCGTGGGTGGCGAACTCGGGCACGGCCCGCGCCCGGCCCTCAGCGATCGCGCTCGGCCGCCTCGCTGAGGGCCGCCTGGGCGGCCGCCAGGCGCGCCACCGGGACCCGGAACGGCGAGCACGAGACGTAGTTCAGGCCGATCCGGTGGCAGTAGGCGATCGACTCCGGGTCGCCGCCGTGCTCGCCGCAGATCCCCACCTCCAGGTCGGGCCGGGCCCTGCGCCCGAGGTCGGTGGCCATCTTCATCTCGTCGACAATGACCGGGTCCAGCGTCTGGAACGGGTTGTAGGGGAGGATCTTCTCCTCGACGTACTTCAGGAGGAAGCCGCCCTCCGCGTCGTCCCGGCTGTAGCCGAACGTCATCTGCGTCAGGTCGTTGGTCCCGAAGCTGAAGAACTGGGCCAGCTCCGCGATCTGGTCGGCGACCCAACAGGCCCGCGGGATCTCGATCATGGTCCCGAACTTGTAGGCGATGCCGTCGCCGGCGCGCTCGATGACCGCGCGGGCCTCGGCCTCCAGCAGCTCCTGCGTCCGGCGCAGCTCGTTGACGTGGCCGACGAGCGGGATCATGATCTCCGGCCGCGGGTCCCGGCCCGCCCGCTTGACGGCGATCGCCGCGTTCAGGATCGCCCGGGTCTGCATCTTCACGAAGTCCGGGATCATCAGGCCCAGCCGGATGCCCCGCAGGCCCAGCATCGGGTTCTGCTCGCGCATCGACTCGGCCGCCCGGTAGAGCGTCCGGGCGAGTACGTAGTCCGGGTCGTCCTCGGGCGTGCCCTTGGCCTCGAACGTCACCACCTGGCGCAGCAGCGACTCGTGGTTGGGCAGGAACTCGTGAAGGGGCGGGTCGATCAGCCGGATCACGACCGGCAGGCCGCTCATGGCGGCCAGGATCCCCTCGAAGTCACCCTGCTGGAGCCGCTCCAGCTTGGCCATCGCCGCGTCGAAGCGCTCGATCGCCGCCCGGTCGTCGTCGCCAAGCGGCTCGCCCGCGGCCCGCCGCTCCTTGGCCCTGGTCGCCTGGAAGGCGACCAGGATCGCGTCGCGGACGATCTCCAGGCGCTCGCCCTCCCGGAACATGTGCTCCGTCCGGCAGAGACCGATGCCCTGGGCACCGTAGGCGCGGGCCTGGGCCGCCTCCTCGGGCTTGTCGGCGTTGGTCCAGACCTGGAGACGCCGGATCCCATCGGCCCAGCCCAGGATCTGCTGGAGCTCGGGCTGGTCCTCGAAGCGGGCCGAGACGGTCGGCAGGGCCCCCAGGAAGACTTCGCCGGTCGAGCCGTCCACGCTGATCTCTTCGCCCTGCCTGAAGGTGACGCCGTTGGCCGAGGCCTGCTGCGCGGCGTAGTCCACCTGCAGCTCGGCGCAGCCGGCCACGCAGGGCTTGCCGATCTGGCGGGCAACCACAGCGGCGTGGCTGGTGGCGCCGCCGCGAGCCGTCAGGATCCCCTGGGCCACGGCCATGCCGTGGAAGTCGTCCGGCGAGGTCTCGATGCGGACCAGGACCACCCGCTCGCCACGCTCGACCCACTCGACGGCGGTGTCGGCGGAGAAGACGGCCCGGCCGACGGCGGCTCCGGGCGAGGCGTTGAGCCCGGCGGCGAGCCGCGTCGCGGCCCGCCGGGCGGCCGGGTCGAACTGGTCGCGCAGGAGCTGGTCGACCTGGGCCGGCTCGACGCGAGCGACCGCCTCGGCCCGGTCGATGATCCCCTCCGCCACCATGTCCACGGCGATCTTCACGGCGGCCGCCGCGGTGCGCTTGGCGGACCGGGTCTGGAGCATGAACAGGCGGCCCCGCTCGATCGTGAACTCCAGGTCCTGGACGTCGCGGTAGTGCTTCTCCAGGCGGGCGGCGATCTGCTGGAACTCGGCGTACGCCTCCGGCAGGTCCTGCTGGAGGTGGCTGATCTTCTGGGGCGTCCGGATGCCGGCCACGACGTCCTCGCCCTGGGCATTGGTCAGGTACTCGCCGTAGAGCACCTTCTCGCCGGTGTTCGGGTCGCGCGTGAAGGCGACACCGGTCCCCGAATCGCTGCCCATGTTGCCGAAGACCATCGTCACCACGTTGACGGCCGTCCCCAGGTCGTCCGGAATCTTGTTGAACTTGCGGTAGTCGCGGGCGCGCTTGCCGAACCACGAGGCGAAGACGGCCTTGATCGCCAGCTCGAGCTGCTCCTGCGGGTCGCCGGGAAAGTCGCGGCCGGTCGCCTCCCGGACGATCCGGTTGTACTCCGCGCTGAGCTCGCGCAGGGCGGCCGCGTCGAGGTCCGTGTCGGTCCGCGCCCCGGCCTTCTCCTTGGCCGCGTCGAGGGCCGCGTCGAACCGCTCGCCCTCGATGCCCATGACGATCCGGCCGAACATCTGGATGAAGCGACGGTAGGCATCCCAGCCGAACCGCTCGTTGCCGGTCAGGCCGATCAGCCCCTGCAGCGTCCGCTCGTTGAGGCCCAGGTTGAGGACCGTATCCATCATGCCGGGCATCGAGAACTTGGCGCCGGAGCGGACGCTCACCAGGAGCGGGCTGGCCGGGTCACCGAACCTCTTGCCGGTCTCCCGCTCGACCTCGGTGACGGCCTCGGTGACGTCCTCCCAGAGCCCGTCGGGGAAGCGCTCGCCGGCCTCGAAGTAGGCGTTGCAGGCCTCCGTCGTGATGGTGAAGCCGGGCGGCACCGGGAGGCCGGCGATCGTCATCTCGGCCAGGCCGGCGCCCTTGCCCCCGAGCAGGTCGCGCATCTGCGCGTCGCCCTCGGCACGTCCGCCGCCGAAGGCGTAGATGTAGCGCTTCGCTGCACGGTGGGTGCGCTCGGTGGGCGAGGCGATAGAGTCGGCCATGGCGTGGGATCTCCTTCGGGATCGCGGCGCGGGGATCCGGGCGCGCGGTCGGGGTCGTGAATCGGAACCGGGGCGATTGTACCGTCGCGCGACGTGAGACGGCCGCGGGGGCCCCTCCCGTCCCGACGGCACGGCGCCCGGCGGACCTGGCGAACCGTCCACTCGACCGGGCCCGGGCGGAGCGGTCCGCCGGGCGGGCCGCCGGCCTGGCGGCCCACCCGCCCGCGGGGTGCGCGGCCGACTTCCCACCTGTCCGGGTGGGTCGCGGTACCCTGTGCGGGTCACACGGCGTGATGACCTTCGGCCCGTCCCCTACGGGCCCTGCAGGACGGTCGCGCCCCGCCGTCCCGATAAACAATCGGTACTGAACTCGTAGTTTCTGAGGACGCATGCACCCGATCGTCGAGAAGACGCAGCTCTCGCCCAACGTGACGCGCCTGGTCGTGACCGCCTCGCGGATCGCCGAGATCCGGCGACCCGGCCAGTTCGTGATCGTCCGGCTCGGCCCCGGAGCCGAACGGATCCCCCTCACGATCGCCGACGCGGACCCGGCGGCCGGCACGATCAGCCTGGTGATCCAGGCAATCGGCAAGAGCACCGAGGACCTCGTCGCGCTGGAGGTGGGCGGGGTGATCCAGGACGTCGCGGGGCCTCTGGGCAAGCCCACCGAACTGCTTGAGAGCGGGCATGCGGTCTGCGTCGGCGGCGGTGTGGGCACGGCGGTCGTCTACCCGATCGCCCAGGCCCTGCACGATCGAGGCGTGCGGGTCACGAGCATCATCGGCGGCCGTTCGCGGGAATGGGTCATCTTCGAGGAGGAGCTGCGCCGCGCGGGCGACGTCATCGTCTGCACGGACGACGGGAGCTACGGCCGACACGGCTTCGTCACAGAGGCGCTCAAGGACGTCTGCGAGGCCGGCGGGATCGACGAGGTCTTCGCCGTCGGACCGGTGCCGATGATGCGGGCCTGCTCCGAGCTGACCCGGCCCTACGGGATCAGGACCACGGTCTCGCTCAACGCGATCATGGTGGACGGGACCGGGATGTGCGGCGGCTGCCGCGTCTCGATCGACGGCCGCAACCAGTACGCCTGCGTCGACGGCCCGGAGTTCGACGGCCACCAGGTCGACTTCAAGCTGCTCGCCGACCGGCTGACGACCTACCGGGAGTTCGAGCAGGATGCCCTCCGCCGCCGCCACGAGGAGTTGCTGCGGCTGGCCGAGGCGCGCCAGCTCGCGGAGGCCCACTGATGCCCGAGATGCCCACCGGAGAGACCCCCGCCGCGCGCGACCCGGAGGCGGCGTCCCCCACCTCCGGCCCCGCGGGCGGTCCCGCGGCCCGGGCCAGCGCCACCCCGGCGGATCCCGGCGCGACCGGCGCGCCGGCTCCCCGACCGGTGCTGACCAAGAAGGAGCGGATGCAGATCCAGCGCCAGCTCATGCCCGAGCAGCTGGCCGAGATCCGAGCCGGCAACTTCGGCGAGGTCAACCTCGGCCTGACGGAGCAGCTGGCGATCCTGGAGGCGGAGCGCTGCCTGGTCTGTCCCAAGCCGTACTGCATCGACGGCTGCCCGGTGCGGGTCAACATCCCCAAGTTCATCGGTCACCTCATGGAGGGTGACGTCCGATCGGCCGCGATCTCCCTGCTCGACGACAACGCCCTCCCCTGCGTGACCGGCCGGGTCTGCCCCCAGGAGACGCAGTGCGAGGCCGTCTGCCTGCGCGGCAAGACCGGCAAGCCGGTCGGGATCGGCTACCTCGAGCGCTACGTGGCCGATTGGGCGATGGAGCATCGCGACCTGCTGCCGGCCGGGCGGCCGGCAGCGTCGGGCCGGACGGTCGCGATCGTCGGCTCGGGGCCGGCCGGGCTGACCGCGGCCGGCGAGCTTGCCAAGCGCGGCCATGCCGTCACCGTCTTCGAGGCGTTCCACGCGGCCGGCGGCGTGCTCCTCTACGGCATCCCGGAGTTCCGGCTCCCCAAGGACATCGTCCAGGCGGAGGTGGACCGGCTGGTGGCGGCCGGCGTCGCCATCGCCCCGGATTCGATCATCGGCAAGACCTACACCCTGCCCGAGCTGCGCGAGCAGTTCGACGCGGTCTTCGTCGCCGTCGGGGCGGGCCTGCCGATCTTCATGAACATCCCGGGCGAGAACCTCAAGGGCGTCTACTCGGCCAACGAGTACCTGACCCGGGTCAACCTGATGGGCGCCTGGAACCCGGAGTCCGACACGCCGATCCTGAAGGGCAAGCGGGTGGCGGTCGTCGGCGGTGGAAACGTGGCCATGGACGCGGTCCGAACGGCTCGTCGCCTGGGCGCGGACGAGGCGGCCATCGTCTACCGTCGCTCCCGCGCCGAGCTGCCCGCCCGCGCGGAGGAGGTCCACCACGCCGAGCAGGAGGAGATCCACTTCGAGTTCCTGACGGTCCCGGTCCGGATCGTGGGCGACGACCAGGGCTGGGTCGCCGGCCTCGAGTGCGTCCGCACGGAGCTGGGCGAGCCCGATGCCTCCGGCCGGCGGCGCCCGATCAAGATCGACGGCTCGGAGTTCGTGATCCCGGCCGACATCGTGATCGTCGCCCTGGGAACCCGGAACAACCCGCTCCTCACGTCAACCTCGCCGGACCTGCGCCTCAACGAGTGGGGCTACATCCAGGTGGACGACAACCTACAGACCTCGATGCCGGGCGTCTTCTCCGGCGGGGACATCGTGCGCGGGGCGGCGACGGTCATCCTGGCGATGGGCGACGGCAAGCGGGCGGCCGCCTCGATCGACGCCTACCTGCGCGGCGAGCTGCCGCCGAGCACGGTGACGTCGCCGCGCGCGACCGAAGCCGGCGAGTCGACGGAGGCTTCGGCCGGGGCGCCCCGGCCAGCGGTCGAACCTGCTGCAAAGGTCGCGCCGGCGGCGCCGACGGCGGTCTGAGGATCCGCCGGGGAGCCTCCCCGGCGCCGGCCCGCCACCTCGGCGGCGCCGGGAGTCGCGCGGGGCCCGGCTTGGCCGTCGGCCGGGAAGGATCACGGGGCCGGAGGTTGCGGCACGACACGCTCCGCCGGCCGGCCGGCCGCTCAACCGGGCATCACCTGGATCCGGCCACGCCTCGCTCGGCTGGCTGCGCGGTCCGACCGAATGCGGTCGGCGGCGAGCCGGGTCGCGCACGTGGCGGACCCAGACCCCAGGCGACGGCAAGCCAGATCGCCGTCGCGCCCAGGACGACGACCGCGACCGCGCTCACGACCGTCTGACGGGAGAAGAGCCAGAGTTGGACCAGGAGGTAGGCCGCGACGATCAGGCGCGTGCGGAGCGGCTCGTCGAGGCCGGCACCCCGCGGGGCGAGGAGGGGCACGAGGAACCGCTCC